>DASWBG010000318.1:0-22911 GCA_036390715.1 Gemmatimonadaceae bacterium | reverse complement strand
CCGACGCAGTACCATCCGGCGTAGGACTTCTCATAGAAATCGTCGGGAGATTTCTCGAATATCTGCTCGATGAGCCGCTTCACGCCCGCCTTGTGTGCGGGATCGGTCGTGCGGATGAACTGGTCGTACGAGATGCCGAGCAGATGCCAGATCTCCTCCGAGCTGTCGGCCACCGCGTCGACCAGTTCCTGGGGTGAGACTTTCCGTTCAGCGGCTGTCTGCGCGACCTTCTGGCCGTGTTCGTCCATTCCGATTAGAAAATGGACATCGTCGCCGAGGAGGCGATGATAGCGTGCGATTACATCGGCGCCGATTTTCTCAAACGCATGACCCTGATGTGGGTCGGCGGTGGCGTAGTCGATCGCCGTTGTGAGGAAGTACTTGGCCAATTAATGGACGCCCGGTGAACTAGGGTCATCTCCACCGCGGCCGCGCCGGCCGCCACGTCTTCCGCGCCGACGCTTGGCCGATCCTTCGCCGTCGCGCGGATTGGCATCGCGAGAGGGGTCATTGCCGTTCGGCCTGGGCTCCGAGACACCTTTCGCGGGCGGAATGAAAACCGGATGCTCTGCCGTGTATAGCAGCTCGGGCGAGATCTCTTCAGGACGGATGCTCTCGGCGGCGCTCTCTTCCTCGTCGCCGTTCGCGATCGGAGCAGCTGCGCCCACGAGATCTTCCGTTTCCCGCTTGAAATCGGCGAGCGCGAGGAGCCGCGTCTCTCCCTCGACTCCGCGCAGGGTGATGCGCTCGCGGAAGATGTCCACGCTCACGACTTTCTCCTCGCCGAGCGTAGTCACAACGATCTTGCCTTCCTTGGGAAAGCGCTTGCGGCTCTGGACGTAGAATTCGTGCTCGTATCGGAGACAGCACATCAGCCGCCCGCACGCTCCCGAGATCTGCGACGGATTCAGCGACAGGCGCTGATCCTTGGCAACACCGAGATTCACGGGTCTCAGCTCCGGAAGCCAGGACGCAGAGCAGTATTGGCGTCCGCACCGGCCGATCCCGTCCAGCCGCTTGGCTTCGTCGCGCACGCCGATCTGCTTCAGCTCAATGCGGGTACGAAAGAGAGAGGCGAGGTCGCGCACGAGATTGCGGAAATCCACGCGCTTGTCGGCAGTAAAATAGAGCGTCAATTTCTTGCGATCCCACTGCCACTCGGCGTCCGACAGCTTCATTCCGAGTCCGTTGGCTTTGACGCGCTCCATCGCCTTGCGCCGGGCCTCCTCGTTCAGCCGATCGAGATCTTTCGAGAGTCCGCGGTCCTTCTCCGTCGCGAGACGCAGCGCCTTCCGCTCGGGGAGTGAGTTGCCGCACCCATGCGAACAGCCGCCGTTTCTTTTCTGGGCGAGATCACCCAGGGCGTAGATATAGCCGAGGTCTTCTCCGCGATCGACATCGACGATCACCGCGGCGTGGAGCGCCGGCGGATCGGGATAATCCCAGAGAAAGAACTCCTTACGGTTGCCCTTGAAGGCGACTTCGACGAGGTGCGCCACGCGCTACTCCGACCACGCGCCAAGTCGGAGGAACTTCTGCCGTCGGCGGCGAACCAGCTTCTCCGGACGCATCTTGCGGAGCTCCTCCAGGTGGCGGTTGACCGTCGCCTGCAGCGCCTTCGCCGCGGCCTCATGATCGGCGTGCGCTCCGCCCTTCGGCTCGGGAACCACTTCGTCGATCACCTTGAGCTCCAGCAACTCCGGCGCGGTGATGCGGAGCGCCGCCGCGGCCTTCTCGCGCATCTCGGGACTCTTGGCATCCTTCCAGAGGATCGCCGCGCATCCTTCGACCGAGATCACCGAGTAAACCGCGTTCTCCATCATCAGAATCCGGTCGGCGACACCAAGAGCCAATGCGCCGCCTGATCCCCCCTCGCCGATCACGGTCGCGATGATCGGAACCTGGAGCTGACTCATCTCATAAAGGTTTCGCGCGATTGCCTCCGACTGGCCGCGCTCCTCGGCGCCCAGCCCGGCCCATGCACCCTGCGTGTCGATGAAGGTCAGAACGGGCACGTGGAATTTTTCGGCGAGCTTCATCAGTCTCAGCGCCTTGCGATAGCCCTCGGGATGCGGCATTCCGAAATTGCGCTTCAGCTGCTCCTTGGTGTCGCGGCCCCGCTGGTGGCCGATCACCATCACCGTGTCGTCGTCGAGACGCGCCCATCCGCCGATGATCGCCGCGTCGTCACGGTAGGCCCGATCGCCGTGGAGCTCGATGAAATCCGTGAACGCGAGCTTGATGTAGTCGGCGGTGAATGGTCGTCTGGGATTGCGGGCGACCTGAACGCGCTGAAACGGGGTGAGGTTCTTGTAGACTTCCTCGCGCAGGTCTTCGAGCTTTCGCTCGAGGGGCTCGATCGCTTCCGCGACGCTGAGCTGACTGTCGCCCGCCGTCTTCTTGATTTCGTCGATCTGGCGCTCCAGCTCGACGATCGGCTTCTCGAACTCAAGTTGTGTCGCTGATGCCACTAGTCAACTCCCCCGTTGAAGTTTAACGGAAGACTCGCCCAAGATATTACGCAGAGCGCTTAGCGTTGCGCCATCAGCGGCGAGTGTCAGCGATCTCGAGCGCAGACGCGCCTTCGTGCCCGTGCCATCGCTCCAGCGAAACTCCAGCGGCGCCGAGCCAGGGAAGGTCTCGGCGATCGCCCGCACATCCGACATGACGTCACCCGAGTATGTGCCTTTCGAAAGGTCGATCGCAACCGTCACCTGTCCATTAGTACGCATCTCCGCCAGCTTCGTTGCCGACTCTACGATGTAGGCGGGGTTGTCCCCTCCTTCGTCGCGTCTCGAGTAGGCGCCCCTGAGGAGCATTGGCACATCAGTGCGGATCTGGTCGTTGAGTGTTGCCCATTTCTCCGGGAAGATGAGAACCTCGGCCGATCCAGAAAAATCCTCGATCGTCAGCCGCGCGAACTCGGAGCCGGACCTCTTGCTCATCTGTCGCTTGACGTTCGTGACGACAACGGCAAGCGTCATCGGCTCCGGGCGCCACTTGCCCAGGTCACTCACGGTGTGGGTGGAGAAGATCTCTGCCTCGGTACGAAAACGCTCGAGCGGATGTCCGGAGATGTAGAAGCCGAGGATTTCCTTCTCCTTCGCCAGACGCTCGGACTCGGTCCACGATGCGATGTTCGGAAGGACGTGCGGAGTCTCGGTCTTCTCGGTGTCGCCCGCCGGCGCCGCAAAGAGCGACACCTGCCCGGTCTCCAGGTCTTCCTGCTTTAGAGAAGCCTCGCGAATGGCGAGATCGAGCGCCGCCGCGAGCTGCGCCCGATGTCCCCCGAGAGAATCCATCGCTCCGGCGTGAACGAGGGCATCGAGCACGCGCTTGTTGCAGACGCGGAGGTCGATTCTCTCGCACAGGTCGAAGATCGAGCGGAAAGGGCCGTCTTTCTGCCGCGCACTGATGATCGAGTCGATGGCGGTGCGTCCGACGTTGCGAATGCCGCCAAGTCCGAAGCGAATCTTCGTCTCGCCGATCACCGTGAACTTGTAGCCGGATTCGTTGACGTCCGGCGGCAGGATCTCGAGCCCCGGCTCCTTTGCGCCGGGCACGTGCAGCTGCCGCGCTTCGTTGATGTACTTGACGACATTATCCGTGTCGCCGATCTGGGACGACAGCAGTGCCGCCATGAAGTCGGCCGGGAAATGGGCCTTGAGCCAGGCGGTGTGGTACGAGATGATCGAGTACGCCACCGCGTGCGACTTGTTGAAGCCGTAGCGGCCGAACGTCTCGATCTGGCTCGCGATCTCCTCGATGACAGCGCGGTTGTGCCCGAGAGCCACCGCCTTCTCGATGAACTTGCCCAACTCGGCGCGAATCAGCTCGGCGTCCTTTTTCCCGACGGCTTTGCGCAGCACGTCCGCTTCGGCGAGCGAAATCCCCGCCAGCGTCTGCGCAATGCGCATCACCTGCTCCTGGTAGGTGATGACGCCGTAAGTGCTCTCGAGAATCGGCTTCAGCACGGGGAGAATGTAGGAGACTGGCTCCTCGCCGCGCTTGCGGCGCATGTACACCTTGTGCATACCCGTATCGAGCGGGCCCGGGCGCATCAATGCGTTCGACGCCACGAGATCATCGAACCGGTCGGCGCGGATGCTCTTCAGCATATCAGTCGCGAGCGGCGATTCGAACTGGAACACGCCGACGGTTCTGCCGGCGCGGAGCATCAGATAGGTCTCGGCATCGTCGAGTGGCAATGCGTCGAGGTCTGGCGCCGAGCCAGTGCGCTCGCGGATTCCGCGCAGCGCATCACTGATCACGGTAAGAGTCGTCAGACCGAGGAAATCCATCTTGAGCATGCCCGCGTGCTCGAGCGCGTTCATGTCGTACTGTGTTACAACAACGGAATCCTCGTTGCCATTGGAGCTGCCCGAGCCTTTCGATGGCTGGGTACAGATCGGAACGTAGTCGTCGAGGGGACCCGGTGCGATGACGACGCCAGCGGCGTGCACCCCTGCGTGGCGCGAGAGGCCTTCCAGTCTGATCGCGTAATCGAGGAGCCGGCGGTAGCGCTCCTTCCGCTCCTTCACCTCGCGACCGTCGTCCTTGCGTGTGGCGTAAAACTCCTTGATCTCCGGAATCCGATCGATCGCTTCCTTGACAGTGAGCGAGAAATTGGGGTGGTTCGGGATCAGCTTGGCGAGGTAGTCGGTCTCAGCCGGAGTAAATCCGAGAGTTCTGCCCACATCTTTGATCGCCGCGCGGGATTTCAGGGTCCCGAAGGTGATGATCTGGCCGACCGAATCACGACCGTACTTCTGCCTGACGTATTCGATTACCTCTCCGCGCCGCTCGAAGCAGAAGTCTACGTCGATGTCGGGCATCGACACCCGCTCTGGATTAAGAAAGCGCTCGAAGAGCAAATCGAACTTGAGCGGGCAGACGTCAGTGATGCGGAGCGAGTAGGCGACGAGGGAACCGGCCGCGGATCCGCGACCGGGACCAACGGGGATCCCCTTCTCGCGCGCGGCTTTTATGAAATCAGCGACGATGAGGAAGTAGCCGGCATATCCGGTTTTCGTGATGACGCCAAGCTCGTAATCGAGCCGCTCGCGCACGTCGGCAGGGAGCGGGGAGCCGTAGCGCTCGACCGCTCCTTCTTCCGCCAGGCGGACCAACAGCTCGTTCTCGGTCTCGACTCCGGAGGGAAGTGGAAACGACGGGACCCGGTACTGCTTCGAGAACTGGATCGCCGACTCGTCGGCAATGCGCAGGGAGTTCTCGAGGACATCACTGCGGCCCGGGAATGACTCGGCGATCTCGGGCGCGCTCTTGAAGTAGAGGCCCTCATCGTAGTGCAGCCGGTTGGTGTCGGAGTAATCCTTGCCGAGTCCGATGCAGAGGAGGACGTCGTGCGCGTCGTGATCGTCGCGCGTGAGGAAATGCGCGTCGTTGGTGGCGAGCACCGGGAGATTCAGCTCTTCGGCGAGCTGAAACACGCGCCGGTTGAGGGTCGCCTGATTCTCGGAATCGTGCGCCTGGACCTCGAGATAATAGCGATCGCGGAAGACGTCGGCGTACCATGACGCTGCAGCTCGAGCCTGGTCGTACTCGTCGGACAGCAGGTGATGCGCGATCTCGCCGGCCATGCACGCGGATGACACGACGATCCCTTCGTTGTATTTGGCGAGCAGCTCGCGATCCATGCGCGGCTTGGCGTAGAAGCCTTCCGTGTAGGCGAGCGATGATAGCTTGACTAGATTCTTGTACCCGGTCGCGTTCTGAGCGAGGAGGACGAGGTGGTAGTATGGTTTGCCCCGATCCCCGCCGATGCGGTCGCGGGCGCGTCTATCGCCGGGCGCGACATAGGCTTCCATGCCGATGATCGGCTTGAGCCCCGCTTTCTTGGCTTTTTCCTGGAACTCCCACGCCCCGTGAAGGTTACCGTGATCGGTTATGGCGAGGGCGGGTTGCTCGAACTCCAACGCTCTGTTGATGAGATCATCGATGCGGTTGGCGCCGTCGAGAAGCGAGTATTCGGAGTGGCAATGGAGGTGGACGAAGGACACATGATAAGAATATGCGACGCGGTATCCTCGCGATAGCGGTTTCTGCCGCTGTTTTGGGTCTAATCTCTGCTCCCACAGCCTGTTACCTCAGTCGTGGGGCGTGGGAGGAGGCCAAGATATTGAGCCGGCGCCAGCCGATTTCTGAGATTGTGGCCGATCCAAGGACGCCGAAGGATGCGCGGGAGAAGCTGAAGGTGGTTTTGGCGGCGCGTCAGTACGCAAAAGACAGCCTTCACCTTAGAACTAAAGACAGTTTTACGACATATTCGCGCCTAGATCACGACACTTTAGTACTTGTAGTATCCGCTGCTTACCGAGATACCCTCAAGCCGTATACGTGGTGGTTTCCAATCGTCGGAAGAGTTCCGTACAAGGGTTATTTCGACTTCGCAGCGGCGCAACGGGATGCAAGAAATCTCGTGGCGGATGGGTTCGATGTGTACGTCCGTCCGTCCGATGCCTTCAGCACGCTCGGATTCTTCAATGATCCGCTGCTCAATACCACGCTCAAGGGTGACTCGCTCGGTCTCGCGAACACGGTGATCCACGAGCTGACCCACAACACCTTCTACGCATCCGGTCAGGCGCCGTTCAACGAGTCCTTTGCGATGTTCGTGGGAGCGCGTGGGGCGGCGGCGTTCTTCAGGTCGCGCGGGCAGGAGGCAGCGGCGGCGAAGGTCGATGCGGAGTGGGAGGACGACAAGTTGCTTGCGAACTTCTGGACGAGGGTGATCGGATCGCTCGATTCCGCTTACGCGGCACATCCGGCGGACAAGCAAGCACGGATCACCGCGCGCGACTCAGTTTACGCGCGGACTCGTGTCTCACTGGTAAACAAGATAGCGCCGAAGCTCAAGACGATCAGTCCGCTGTACGCCGAGCGAGTGCAACTCAACAACGCGGCGCTACTCGCGCGTCGGGTTTATGCGACGGATCTCGATGTGTTCGATCGCGTTTACGAGAAGGAGGGGCGCGACCTCAAGCGGACGATCGGGCGAATCATCGCGCTGGCGAAGTCGAATCCGAAGGAACCGTTTCTGGGTTTGCGGAGGTGGGTCGGGGGCTAGCAAATGCAACTGAGCCGGTGCCAGACGTCAGTAGCACAGTTCCGGGTGATCGGTTCACGACGCCCGGACTTACCTCAGTGGTATTAACGGCACAGGCAGTTTGCTTGTGCTTGAAAATAGCGGTAGAAAAGTCTGGACGTAGTGAACTTGTAACTGATCGCTGCGCTACTGACCTCTGGCACCCGTTCAGTAGTAGTTCACACCCCTAAGCCTTTCAGTTGCCAGAAAACCTCGACCGAAGCAACGCTCGAAGATCGAGTAACGGCTCCTTGCTCGGCACCTCTACAGGTGCGGGCGCCGCGATGGATCCCAGTGCTACGCGCTGCATGTTGTCGCGAACCTCACGATCGAAAAACCGGCACAACTGGTCGATCGAGTAGTCGGCTCCCCGTCGCGATGAGTAGGCGTTGAGCGGGTAAGACACGCTCAGATTATTGCGGGCGCGAGTGAGCGCGACGTACATCAGCCTGCGCTCTTCTTCCGTTTCTTCGTCGTTGTTGAGACACCGCGCCGATGGAAACCAGCCGTCCACCGCCCAGATCACGAACACTGCGTCCCACTCTTTTCCCTTGGCGGAGTGCGCAGTGCTGAGGATCAGACAGTCGTTCTCTTCGCGGGTCCCGGTCGCCAGATCCTGTGTCGCCTGAGGCGGCTCGAGGGCGAGCGCCGAGAGAAAAGTGGCCCGATCGGGATAACCCGCGGCGATGGTCTGGAGCTGGTCGAGATCGGCCAGACGCGGCTCGACACGGTCGTAGCGCTCCCGCAGAATATTGTCATACAGCAACCGGACGCGGGCGATGTCGGCGGCGACCTGTGCTTCGTCCTGAATCGGGCCCGAGCGCAGGCCGTCAAGCAACGCGACGAGGGCGGCGTGCGCGCCTCTCGCCCTTGGCGGAGGACTGTAGCGGCCGAAAGCGGTCGATTCCCATGCCGCAGCGGCCATGGCGTCGATTGCGGCGCGAGCGGTTGCATCTCCGATTCCCGGGAGGAGGAGCAGCAGCCGATACCAACTCACTTCGTCGCGCGGGTTCTCGAGGATGCGCAGGAACGCCAGCACGTCCTTTACGTGGGCTGCCTCGAGGAACTTGAGCCCGCCCCACTTCTCGAACGGAATCTTGCGGTTGGTGAGCTCTATCTCGAGATCCGCGGACATATAGCCTGCGCGAAAGAGCACGGCGATCTCGGCGAGCGGGGTCCCCTCTTCGTGCAGCTCGAGGATGCGGTCGACGACGAACTGCGTCTGCTGCTGCTCGTCTCGCGCGGCGACGAGCCATGGCGCTTCGCCCCCCGTTCGCTCGGTCCAGAGGTTCTTGGTGAATCTCTCCGCCGCGCGCGAGATGAGTGTGTTCGTCACGCTCAGAATCGGCTGCGTCGAACGATAGTTCTGCTCCAGGGCAACGATCGTCGCACCGGGGAATTGCTTCGGGAAGTCGAGGATGTTCCTGAAGTGGGCGCCCCGGAAGGAGTAGATGCTCTGCGCGTCGTCTCCCACGACGGTGACGTTGCTGTGCGCCTTGCACATTCCGCGAAGGATCCGCGCCTGTAGCACGTTCGTGTCCTGATACTCGTCGACGAGGATGTGGTCGTAGAGACCGGAGATCTTCTTCCCAAGTTCCGGAGAGGCTTCGAGCAGCAGGGCCCAGAAGAGCAGAAGATCGTCGTAGTCGACCAGATTGCGCTCCTGCTTCCGGCGCGTGTAATCGGCGAAAATCTTTCCGAAATCCTCGAGGTAATCGACGAACTGCGGATAATCGTCGCGAACTATGTCGTCGACCGAAATACCCGTGTTGATGTGTCTCGAGTAGACGTACTGTAGTGTCTCTTTCTTCGGGAAGCGTTTGGATTTGGCGGCGTATCCCAACTGTGCGCGCGAGAGCTGCATCAGGTCGGCGGAATCGCCCTGATCCATGATGGTGAAGTCTTTCGCCAATCCGGCCGCCTGTCCGTATCGGCGGAGCAACCGGTGCGCCGTCGCGTGGAACGTTCCACCGACCACCCGCTTGGTGTTGCTGCCCACGAGTCTCTCGGCCCGCGACAACATCTCCTGGGCCGCTCTGCGGGTGAACGTCAGAAGCAATATCCGCTCGGCTGGCACTCCACGCTCGATCAGATGCGCCACACGATACACGAGGGTCCGCGTCTTCCCGGTGCCGGCTCCAGCGATGATGAGAAGCGGACCATCCCCGTGCGTTGCGGCGGAGGCCTGTTGTGGATTCAGCTCCGATGCAAAGTCACGCAAGGTGCCCTTCGACTCGGCGCGTGGTCGAGCAGGATAGACCTTGAGCGTGTCGGTCACGCGACGATTTCGAGCAGTGTCGAGCGCGAGGTAACCACAGCCGTAAGATCGAACGCCTCAGCGAACTTGGCGGTGACCCGGTCTCGCACGTCCTGCATCGAGATCTCTTCCAGGCCCAGCTCTCGGGCGATCGATGTCATGACGACACCGTCGATTCCGCAGGGAACGATAAGCTCGAAGTAGGAGAGATCCGTCGTGACGTTGAGGGCAAAACCGTGCCAAGTGACCCAGTCCCGGGCGTGCACTCCGATCGAGGCGATCTTCTTTCCTCGCGCCCACACTCCGGTGTAAGCGGTGTTCCGTTCGCCGGGAATTCCGTAGTCGGCGAGCGTGTTGATCAGCGCTTCCTCGATCTTCCTAAGGTACCAATGCAGATCCTGCCGATGGCGCTTGAGATCGATGATCGGGTATCCCACGAGCTGTCCTGGCCCGTGAAAAGTTACGTCTCCGCCGCGCTCGACCTCGAAGACCTCTACGCCCTTGCTTCGGAGGAATTCCGGCGAGGCAACGAGATGCTTTTCCTTCGTGGCGCGCCCGAGCGTGACAACGGGCGGGTGTTCGACGAGAAGGAGGATGTCCTGAGGGATTGCTCCTGAAATTCTGTCGCGGGCGAGGCTACGCTGGAGCTCGAGTGCTTCCACATAATCCATTTGACCTAACGGGACGGTCCATAACTCGCGCTCAGCCATGTTGCATCACCTAAATCACGTGTCCAGAACCCTACCGAGTGAGTCCAGAGTAGCCTGAGCGATGGCTTCGGAAAGAGTGGGGTGGGCGTGAATCGCCAGATCAATCTCTTCGACCGTGAACTCATTCTCACGGGCGACGGCCAGCTCGTGGATCAATTCCGTCGCGTGCGCGCCGATGATGTGGGCGCCCAGGATCTCGCCGTACTTGGCGTCGCGAATGATCTTGACGAATCCTTCGGTCTCGCCGGAGGTGCGGGCGCGTCCGCTCGCGGAGAAGGGAAATTTCCCGACCTTGTAATCGATCTTCTTCTCTTTTACCTGCGCTTCAGTCATCCCAATCGACGCGACTTCAGGGTGGCAGTAGGTCGCGTTCGGAATGTTGCCGTAATTGACGGTGTGGACGTGCTTCTCACCGGCGAGAAATTCCGCGAAGACTACGCCTTCACGCATCCCCTTGTGGGCAAGCATCGGTGCGCCGGCAACGTCGCCGATCGCGTAGATGCCTTTCGCCGAAGTCTCCATGCGCTCGTTGATCTTGATGAAGCCGCGCTCGGTGAGCTGGACACCCATCTCCTTGAGGCCGATGTCATCGATAACCGGGGCGCGTCCAGCGGCCACGAGAACTTTCTCGACCTCGAGAGCCTGCTTCTTGCCGCCGACCTCGACGCTCATGGTCACGGAAGTCTTGCCGACTTTCACGTCACCGATCTTGGCAGCGGGAATTACGTCGATCTTCCGTTTCTTGAAGCTTCTCGTGAGCTCGGTGCTCACGTCGCCGTCTTCGAGCGGGATAATTCCCGGCAATGCTTCAATCAGTGTGACTTGCGTGCCGAAAGCGGTGAAGACGTCGGCGAATTCGCAACCGACAGCGCCGGCGCCGATGATCGCCATCGTTTTCGGTGCGGTCTCGAGAACCAGAGCCTCATCGGAAGAGATGACGGTGGTTTTGTTCAGCTCCAGTCCGATCTGCGGCAATCCCTTTACCCGTGAGCCAGTTGAGATCACGATCGCCTTTTTCGCCTCGTGCTTCTCTTCTTTTCCGTCGGCTTTCACCGAGACGGAAGTTTTGCCGACAATTTTTCCGGTCCCCTTTATCCAGGTGATCTTGTTCTTCTTGAAGAGGAACTCGACGCCCTTGGAGTTCTGGGTACTTACGGCTCGCGAGCGCTTCATCGCGACGCCGTAGTCGAGCTTCACGTCGCCGACGGTGACGCCGAAGTCGGCCGCGTGGGAGACTCTGGTGGCGAGCGACGCCGATTCAAGCAGTGCTTTGGCCGGGATGCAGCCCCAAAGGACACAGGTACCGCCGAGGCCCTCGCGCTCTACGACGGCAACAGACATTCCGAGCTGGGCGGCGCGGATTGCCCCGATATAGCCCGCGGGGCCGCCCCCAATAAAGATCACGTCGTAACTGGCCATTTCTTGTAATAAGTCGTTTTAAAGTTCAAGTAAATCTAGTCGACTGACTTTCGACTATGGGCTAACCGCTGAGGACTGCGGGCCAACCGCAATTGCGAATCGCAGACTAACTGCGGATTGGGACACTAACTACGAACTGCGGACTGAGATTAGATAGTGCGAATTGAGGTTGGTCCTCAGTTCGCAGTGGGCCCTCGATTCGCAGTTAGTTCCCCAATCCGCAGTTAGTCTGCGATCCGTAGTAGCAGTTGGCCCGCAGTCCTCAGATGTTGGTCCGCAGCTGTTGACGTGAGTCCTCAAATAATCAAGCTGAGCGGATTCTCGATGTAGCGTCTGACCGTCTGCAGGAATTTGGCTCCGGTGGCCCCGTCGACCACTCGATGGTCGCAGCTCATCGTGACGCGCATGCGCTGGCGAACTTCCAGCGAGCCATCGACCACCACGGGCTTCTCTTCAACGCCGCCAATTGCGAGAATTCCGACTTCCGGCGGATTGATGATCGCCGTGAACTGATCGATGCCGAACATGCCGAGGTTCGACACCGTGAAGGTGGCGCCGGTGTATTCCTCCGGCAGGAGCTTGCGTTCGCGAGCCTTCTTCGCGAGCTCGCGGGCTTTCTCCGAGATCTCCCACAAGGTCAGCCGATCGGCGTCGAACAATACTGGCGTGATGAGTCCATCCTCGACCGCGACCGCCATCGCGACGTGGATTCTGTTGAAGTGGCGAATCTTGTCCGTGAGCCAGTGCGCGTTGACCTCGGGATGCTCCGCGAGCGCGAGCGCGACGGCTTTGATGACGATGTCGTTGAAGGAGACCTTGTACTGTTCCCCCATTTCCACCAGCTGCGTGCGCAACTCCGCGGCGCGGGTCGCATCGTACTCCGAGGTCAGGAAGAAGGTTGGGACTGGCCCGTTCGACTCGGTGAGCCGCCGCGCGATCGTCTTTCTGATCTGAGTGAGCGGGATGTCCTTGAAGTCACCTTCCGTCGCGAGCCTCTCGGCCGCGGCGGACCGGCCGGACCCACCCGTCGCCTTGGCGTTCTCGATGTCGCGCTTGACGATGCGGCCGCCCGGTCCGGTGCCGTGAATTGCGCCGAGCTGGATTCCTTTCTCGCTGGCCAGTCTTCGCGCGAGCGGCGAGGAGCGCTGACGTGCGCCTGGCGTGGAGGGCGCAGCGGGTTGCGTCGAGCCGTTTCCCTGCGGAGCGGCTGGCGCTGCGGGCGGTCTTGGCGGGGCAGGACGCGGCTGTGCGGGCGCCGGCGGCGCGACATTCGGGCTGGCTGCGGCTTTTTGCGGCGGAGGTGCTGAACCTTCACCCTTAGACTGAGCCGGCGACTGGGCCTGCGCCGGTGGTGCCGACTGGGCTTGTGCCGCGGCCGGTGCGCCAGCCGGCGCTGCTGAACCAACGATGGAATCAATGTTCTCGTCGGGAGCTGCGATCACCGCAAGCAGAGTTCCGATGGGGGATGCATCCCCTTCATTCGCCAGACGCTTGCGAAGTACGCCATCGCCGCGCGCGACCAGCTCCATTACAGCTTTGTCGGTCTCGACTTCAGCCAGCACGTCTCCGGCTTTGACCTGATCGCCCTCGTTCTTGGTCCATTTGACGAGGCGGCCTTCTTCCATCGTTGGCGAGAGCGCTTCCATCGTGACTTTCGTTGCCATAGTAGCTCAGTCGAGGTACATAACTTTCTTGACTGCCGCGATCGTCTTGCCGGCGTCGGGCTTTGCCGCTCTTTCGAGATTCTTGGCGTAGGGCATCGGCACGTCTTCCTGGTGCACGCGCAGCACGGGCGCGTCGAGGTCGTCGAAGCACTCTCGCTGAATGAAATCGACGACCTGTGATCCCATGCCGCAGATCTCCCATCCTTCCTCGAGGACGACGGCGCGATTCGTTTTCTGAACCGAGCGCGCGATTGCTTCGACATCGATGGGACGCACGGTGCGCAGGTCGACGACGTCGATGTTGATTCCCTCCTTTGCCAAATCGTCAGCCACGCGCATGGCTACCAGTGCCATTTTGCCGTGTGTAATCACGGAGCAGTGATCGCCTTGACGCTTCAAGTCCGCCACCCCTAGCGGGACGATGTGCTCACCGTCCGGAACCTCACCCTTGGTGTTGTAGAGCATCTCGCCTTCGAGGAAGACGACGGGGTTGTCGTCGCGGATGGCTGACTTGAGAAGTCCCTTCGCGTCAGCGGGCGTGCCGGGCGTGCACACCTTGAGTCCGGGGATGTGCGCCAGCCAGCTCTCCCAGGCTTGCGAGTGCTGCGCCCCGAGCTGGAGTGCCGCGCCGTTCGGCCCGCGGAAGACCATCGGGATCTTGTATTGCCCGCCCGACATGTAGAGCATCTTGGCAGCGGCGTTCACCACCTCGTCAAGGGCGAGGAGCGCGAAGTTCCACGTCATGAACTCGACGATCGGACGGAGTCCGACCATCGCGGCGCCGACGCCGACGCCTGCGAAACCGAGCTCGGTGATCGGAGTATCAACGATTCGCATGGGGCCGAACTCGTCGAGCAATCCCTTGGAGACCTTGTAAGCGCCGTTGTATTGCGCGACTTCCTCTCCCATGAGGAAGACCCGATCGTCGCGCTGCAGCTCCTCGCGGAGCGCCTGCGTCAATGCGTCGCGGTAAGTGACTACTGCCATGTCAGGAGGTCGTGTCCGTGTAGACGTCGGTGTAGAGCTTCTCGAGCGGCGGCTCGGGGCTGGCGTCAGCGAAGTCCCACGCATCCTGTGCGATCGCCTTGGCCTCGTCGTCGATCTTGCTCATCTCGCCTTCCGAGAGCTCTCCTGACTCGTAGATCTTGTTGTGAAGGACGAGGATCGGATCACGCTTCATGTTCTCCTCGAGCTCGTCCTTGGTGCGGTAGGTCCCGCTCACCGCGTCCGACATCGAGTGACCCATGAACCGGTAGGTTTTCATTTCGATCAGGGTCGGCCGCTTCTCCTTCCGTGCTCTTTCGATCGCGCGCGCGATGCTCTCGCGCACCGCGAAGACGTCCTGGCCATCCACCGACTCGCCTTCCATTCGATAACCCTTGGCGCGGATGAGCACGTCTTCGTTGGCCGTCGAGCGCGAGATCGCGGTTCCCATGCCGTAGCGATTATTCTCGATTATGAAAATGACGGGAAGATCCCACAACGAGGCGAGATTCAAAGCCTCATGAAACGCGCCGATGTTGACGGCCGCCTCTCCGAAGAAGCAGATGCAAACCTGATTGCCACGGCGATACTTGATCGCGAATCCGACTCCGGCGGCGATCGGAACATGGCCACCCACGATGCCGTGTCCGCCGAGGAAGTTTGTCTTGGCGTCGAAGATGTGCATGGAGCCACCCTTGCCGCCCGAGCTGCCGGTGGCTCGGCCGAATAGCTCCGCCATGACAGCGCGAGGACTGACACCGCGGGCAAGCGCCTGTCCGTGATCGCGATATGCAGTGATCACGTAGTCGTCGGGACGGATCATCGACATCACTCCGGTCGAGATCGCTTCCTGCCCGATGTAGAGGTGGCAGAACCCGCCGATCTTGCCGAGCGCGTACGCTTCAGCACACCGTTCCTCGAAACGACGTTGTAACAACATCGAATGAAGCAGCTCTCGACGGATCTCCGGAGTCGTTCCGGCGAGCTCGCTTGCCGGTGCGGCATCGGCGCCGTTGTCTCTGGGGGCGCCTTTCTCCTTCTGCTTCTGGGCAGGAGAAGGAGGGCGCTTCGCTTCAGTGCTCATACGCCGGCCGCCTGCACCTGCTCCCAAGCATGATAGCTCGAGCGAACGAGCGGACCCGATTCAACATGCCGGAATCCCATTTCCATTCCAATCTCGTACAGTTTTCTGAATTCCTGCGGAGTGTAGTAGCGATCGAGCTTGATGTGCGCATCGGACGGGCGAAGGTACTGCCCGAGCGTGAGGATATCGACGTCGACTTCGCGCAGATCGCGCATCACGGCGACGACCTCCTCCATAGTCTCACCCATGCCGAGAATCATACCGGTCTTGATCGGAATATCGGGCGCGATGCGTTTGGCGTAGCGGAAGATCTCCATCACCCTCGGGTAACGACCTCCCGGCCGCGCTTTCTTGTAGAGTCGAGGCACCGTTTCGGTGTTGTGATTGTAGATCTCGGGTCCTGCCTCGAGTACGGTGCGGATGCTGTCCTTATTGCCCTGAAAATCTGGTACGAGAACTTCGACCGAACAGCCAGGAATCTTCTCGTGAATCTGGCGAATCGTTTCGGCGAACACCCAGGCGCCGAAGTCGGGAAGGTCGTCACGGTCGACCGATGTGATCACGGCATGTTGCAATCCCATCTCCGAGATCGCTTTCGCGACTCGATAGGGCTCGGCGATGTCGTATTTGGGTGGCCGGCCGTGGGCGACGGCGCAGTAGGCACAGTTGCGGGTGCAGACGTCGCCGAGGATCATGAAGGTGGCCGTGCCATGCTCCCAACACTCGCCGACGTTGGGACAGTGCGCCTCCTCGCACACGGAATGCAGGTCCAGCTCACGCATCAAGTGCTTGAGCCGCATATAGTTGGGGCCGCCCGGCGCCTTCACCTTGAGCCACGATGGTTTGCGCTCGGGCAACGGCTCGGCGCGGTGGCGCCCCATGATCTGATAGAAAGTATCTGGCATCTTTTGGGGCTCGCGGGGAGGAGAGGGTCCGCTGAGCCAACAGAATCTACATCAAAAGCGGTCGGCGCGAAATTGTGACAAGTCCCGGCTAAGTGGTGATTCTGTCACGAGATCGGCGATTAAATCCCCCGTCAGGGGGGCCATGAGGACGCCGTTGCGGGAATGACCGCATGCGTAGATGAGTGATGGGTGCTCTGGGTCGGGCCCGAGTATGGGCAGCATATCGGGCGTGATTGGGCGCAGACCCGCCCACGCATGGGCTTTCGCCGCGAACGCGAGGTCCGGACAAATCTCTTCCGACGCGGCGCGGACTTTCTTCAACCCGGCGGTCGTGGTGTTCGAATCGAAGCCAACGTTTTCCATAGTGGTGCCTCCGATCGTGAGATCCCCACGCGGCACTACGTAGCCGCGAGGTCCGTACGTGACGTGACGGAGAGGCGAGGCTGAGTAAGACACGAGCTGCCCGCGCGCCGGCGCGACAGCATGGGCGAATTGCGCACCGGAGATCCTAGCCGCCCACGCACCGGCGGCGATGACGACGCGACGCGCGGTGAATGCCGCACCCGATTCAGTCTTTACCCTGCACGAGTCTCGCGCCGGGTCGACGGACACGACGGCGGCACTCACTCTCGTGATCCGATCGTTGTTCGCGCTGAGTTTCTCGAGGGCCGCGAGCAATATGGTGTTGTCGACTGCGCCGTCGTCGGGACTGAACATCGCGCCCAGGCCGTGAGATAGCGCGGGCTCGAGGTCCTTCAGCTCCCTGGCGCCGATCCAGCGGCTGGTTGGGAGGGCGCTCTTTTTCAGTCCCTTGATTCCTTTATCGCTGAGAGCCAGTTGAAGGATGCCGAGTCGATTGAGTGGCACCCTTACGCCCGTTCGGTCGGCGAGTGAATCCACGTAGGATGGATATCGATCGCGCGCGGCAATTCCGAAATCGTGGGCTGGCCCGGATGCTCGCTCGACTGATGGCGCCAGCATTCCTGCCGCCGCAGGCGAAGCCTCTCCGGGGCGCCTCTCGCTGATCAAAGTCACGGAGACGTCGCGTTCGGCCAGCTCCGCGGCGATAGCCAGGCCGATCACGCCACCGCCTACTACTATGACCTCCCCGCTCAGCTCTCCGGCCCCCCGCATTCGCTCTCGTGAAACAAGCGGGCCGGCTGTATCGTATGGATAACTGTCACCGTATCGGAGAACGTCATGTTACGCGCCATTTTCATGATCGGCCTATTCGCCATGCTGGGCCTCTTTGCCGTGGGCATGGTGTTCAAGCTTTTCGGCGGACTGGTTGGCCTCACTTTCTTCATCGTGGGCCTCGCGATCAAAGTACTTATTGTCGGCGGGTTGCTGTACTTGGGAATCAGAATTCTCGCGCCGGGAACCGCTGCGCGGCTCAGGGATCACTTCTCGGGGACGAGGTTGACCCGGTACTAGGAAACTGCAACAGAACGGGTGCGAGAAGTCAGTAGCGTAGATGCCGGTTGGGAGTTCACTACGCCCTGACTTTTCTACCCGCCGATCGAAGCACAACCAACTGCTTGGGCCCTTAAGGCCACTTCGTAAGTCCGGGCGTCGTGAACTAATCATTCGGAACTACGCTTCTGACGTCTCGCACCCGTTCAGTTGCCCTCGGTCAGTTCTCCAGCGCCTCGATTACTCCCCAGGTAAGCAATGGAATCATGATTTCATGGTGCCCGGTTATCTCGTAGCCCTTCCCGCTCCCCTGAGTCGGGCGCTGGACCACGTTCACGCGCGGGCGGTAGTGGCGCTGCATGTCGAGATCACACGTAGTGAAGCCGGTCGGCTTTCCGTCGTTCAGGTTCCGCGCGATCGTTAGCGCTTTCAGGAATACCTCCGGCATTATCACCGCGCTGCCGAGGTTGAGGACCACTCCCCCCTCGTGTAACGCGGGAAGGGACGCAGCGAGCCGGCGGAAATCGCGGTGGCTCGTGTCGCCGATCGCCGCGCCATTCGCAGCCGGATGTTGATGAATGATCTCGGCACCAATGGCTGCGTGAACCGTGCAGGGAATTCCCAATCGGTAAGCGGCTAGCAGCGCCGACAGCTCGCCGTTGACCAACGGAAGGTCTTTGAGCGCGCGGGCGAGCGCCTCGCCCATTCCCCAACCGCTTTTCATTCCGATCGTGAAAGCCTGGTTCATGCCGCGACCGGTTTCCTCCGCCATGCCAAAAGTTCCGTCTACGAGTCCCCGGGCGACGTCTTCCGACGTGGCGCCGAAGCGGGCGATCTCGTAATCGTGGATTGCAGCGGAGCCATTCATCGCCAAGTGCGTGATCACTCGGCGATCCATGAGGTCGATGAGAAGCGGCGACAGGCCCGTTTTCACGATGTGGCCGCCGAGCATCACGACCACCGCGCGCTTGTTCTTGGCGGCGGCCGCTATCGCGTTCACCACGCGCATGAAATCCCGCGCTACGAGAACATCGGGAAGCGATTTCAGGAACGCGGCAAAGCTGCGGTTGGCTCCTGGCGCAGATGCAAATTCGGCGGCGGCAACTTTGTTGGGGCGCCGTTCGATTGGTACGGTGCGGACTCTCGAGAGATCGACTTCCGCGATCTGCTCGGAAGGCGCGCTTCTGGGCTTCGCCCCTACCCCTTTTGATGGTCGGGGGCGGGGGCCGCTGTTACCGCCTACGGATTTGGCGATGGGAAGTAGGACTTGAGATAAAGATTGAGCGAGCCGAAGGACAGCTTCGATTTCAGCTGGAGCATAATGCGCCTGTCGTCGTCCGACAGCCACACTTCCGCGTGCCCATTCTCGGAAAAGATTCCCTTGGTCTTGATGATGGGCTGAAGCACGATCGCATCAAAGGTCCCGGCGGGAACCTTGATTCTCTCCCTGCGAAGAACCGCTATTCGAACCGGATTCCGATCAGGCCGGAAGTATCGGTCAAAGGAGTAAGTCTGGCCGACCACGAGCGGAATGGTGCGGAGGAAGTACAGAAATGACCCGTCATCGAGCGGCTGGCTGACAGACTTCTCTTCCTTCGGCGGTTTCTTTGATGTCTGCACGAAGATGCCGCGCTCCGGATAGATCTCGAACCTCCTCTCGATCTCCTTCCCGCCTTCCTCGAGGTTCTGGACGAAACGAAGGGACGACAGAGTCTCCGCGTCCATCCAGCTTTCGTACACGTCGTTAACGCGGTACAGGAAATTGCCGCCCTCCACCCAAAACGCGGTGTGCCAGGCGGCCCGGCCGCGAAGATTGTCGAGCGCGACGACTTCCATGTGCGCGCTTCCGACTCTTAGCGCCCCGAACTTCACGTCGTACTCCATACGCTCGCCAGGACCGAAGGGAACGTTCGCCCGCTTCACGGTCGACGCGACGACTGTCTGAGCTGCGGCCGACGTTGGGGTCGATTGCGCCCAGGAGCCAGTCGCCGAGATGACGGCAAGAATAACCACTTGCGAAATGACAGGGTGCCTCACGTGCGGCCCCCCGCCGGAGCGGCAAGAAGTCTCGCCCTGCGGCTGAAGCGAAAGAGATTCAATGCGTCCGCGACGGGGCGGACTCGCGTGTCCCGAGTGCGCACATCGTATCGTGGGGCGAGATCGACGTTCTCGATTCTACGCGCGAAGCGGCGCGCCTCGAGCAAAAGCTCAATGTTGGCGGCCCATCCAGTGCTTGTAACCGCCGGCTTGTCCCCGAGAGTCTTGAGCAGCTCTCGCAGCACGGAAATGCGATAGAGGCGGAATGTCGTAAAAGGATCCGTCGCGTCAGTTTTGAGGAGACCTGCGCGCTGCATCCAGTCGGCAAAACGGCGGAGTCTGCGGACGGGGGCGGGGGCTTCGGTCATTTCCTGCCTTGCCGCAACAATATCGGCCCCGCCCTCGAACGGCTTGACCAGCTCCGGAATATGTTCCGGCTGATCGGTGAAATCAGCCTGCATCACGATAAGAGCGTCACGACGTGCATAACGAGTGCGCCGCGACACTTCACGAATGAGCTTGTCCAGCGCAGCGCCGTAACCTTTGCGCTGCTCGCCGCGCAGAATCGTGAGCGGGATCACCTCAGCATACGGATCCAGTGTCTCGCGGGTACCATCGGTGCTCCCATCATCGTAGACAATGATCTCGTACTCACGCGAGTAGTCCTGAAACACCCGACGAATGCGCCAAAGGAGCACACCAATGGTCTGGGCCTCGTTGTAGGTCGGAATACAGATGTAGATCAATTCATTTCCGCTGCTATGGGTGACTACGGCGGGGGTGGTTCTACAGGCAAGATAGGAGGCTCAGGTGATTACTCGCTACCCCGCGACCACTCTATTGTACACCTCAGCCGTTCGTTCGATCATCCGCTTGGCGTCGAACTCCTGGGCCCGCAATCGGGCACCTTCACCGAGCATCACGCGGAGGCCGTCATCGCTGATCAGCGCCGCGGCGGCGCGGACGAAACCGGCGACGTCACCAGCCGGGACGAGCAGACCGCTCTTGCCATCTTCGATCAGCTCGGGCAGACCACCGACCGCGAATGCAATCGGCGGAACGCCCAGAGCCATCGCATCGATCACCGACGTGCCCAGACCCTCCGAGCGGGCGGGATGCCAGAGCACATCCAGGCCCGCCATGGCGTCGTGAATTTCCTCGACGAATCCCGCGTCGAACCCTTCCACTCCGGATACGGTCGTCCCTCCTTTTCCCTTTCCGCCAAGCAAGACGAGGCGGGTGCGTCGAAAAACCTCACCGGGCAGACGGCGCGCAATTCCCGCCACCATGTCGAGACCTTTCTCCTGCGTCATCGCCCCGACGATGCCACAGATCACGGCGCTCGGCGGCCAGCCACGCTCGCGTCGCCAGTTGCGCGGACGCTTTACCTGAGGAGAGGGGACTCCGGAGTAGACGACCTCGATTCGATCGGCGGGAACGCCCGCGTTGACCATCGCGGTTTTTACCGCCTGTGAGATCGCAATGAATGCATCTACGCCATGCCGATACTTCAGCCGGACCTGTTTCGGCGGAAATGCGACACGACGCGTCACGACGAGACGCGTCTTTCGCTTTCCGAGCAGCGCCAGCCTTGCGATCGAGTGGGTGCGCGCATCGTGCGCGTGCACGACTCCCGCATCCCATTCCCCAGCGACGGCGCGGAGCTCGCGCGCGGAGCGGATATCCCACTCGCCGCGCAGCGTCAGGCGATATGTGGGGAGGCCGGCATGTTCGGCGTGCCTGATGAGTGGGGAGCCGGTCGGTGCCACCACGAGCGTTCGATATCCGAGATCGCGAAGTCCGGTAGCGAGCAGAAATACCTGACGCTGCCCGCCGCGCCAGCTGCGCCCGGAATCGACGTGAAGAATCCGGGGAAGCTCCACTACGCTTCGAGTTTGCGCGCGAACGCCTTGAACAAGCCCCTGTCCCATGGTTCTACCGCGCCCGTCATCTCTTCGGGGTGCCATTGAACAGCCATCACCCACCAGTCCTGGTCCGTGGACTCGAGTCCCTCGATGACTCCGTCCGGAGATCGCGCGGTGACGCGCATCCCTTCGGCGACTCTCTTCACCGACTGGTGGTGGAAGGAGTTCACCGTGAGATGCTCCGCGCCGACCGCCTGCGCGATAAGGGAATCCGGCTCGACAGAGATCTCATGCGAGCGTGAATCGCGAGCGCCCTCATCGTCGTGCTCGATGGCGGTCTTGCACTGCGACGAGATGTCCTGAACCAGAGTTCCCCCGAGAGCAACGTTAAGAATCTGTATTCCCCGGCAGATCGCCAGCACCGGAGTTCCACGATTCCTTGCCTCCTTGATCAGCGCGGCTTCGGCTGCATCGCGCGCGGGGTTCACGTTACGTACTTTTTCGTGGCGTTTTTCGCCGTAGCGCGCGGGATCGACGTCTTCGCCGCCAGTCAACACGAGGCCCGCGACGGAATCGAGAACCGCCGACGCGGCATCGGCGTTTGAGAGTGGAGGCACGATGAGTGGTATGAGCCCTGCGTTTTCCAGGGCGGTCACGTAGGCGGCGGTCAGCCGGACACGACTGGTATCCCCATCCGGGCGGATGCTGGCGGTAACAGCAACTGTGCAGGCTCGAACCGGCTTGCGCGCGGACGACACGAGTGATCTCTCTTAGACAGGGTACGTTGGCAATGATGCTCGCCGCCGCGTCGGCGACAAATGCACAGCCCCAAAGTCTGAGCGGCCTCCCCGTCACCTGCAAGGGGGAGATCATCAGTCGGATCGATATCGATGCGAGCCCACCCTTTCGCATCACCGGCGACAACCTCTGGAAGCGAGTCGGGCGATTTGCCGCGAAAGAGCACTACACGACCAGGGAGACGGTGATCCGGCGGTATCTCGCTCTCCAGCTTGGTGATAAATGCACAGAGGTCAGACGTGCCGAGTCCGAGCGCATTCTCCGCGCGCAGCCGTTCATCGCCGACGCGACTGTGCTCGCCTACGCGGACGGACAGGGGGGAGTCATACTCAGCGTCGCCACAGTGGATGAAGTCTCGCTGATCCTGAGCGTGGGGTTCGGCGGCGGTACAGCCGTCCATGCCATGACACTGGGGGAGGACAATCTCCTCGGCAGTGCAGCTCACCTGGAAGGTGGGTGGAAGAAGGGCGCCCACTTCAGGGATATCTACGCCGGTAAGGCGATGGACTATCAGTTTCTCGGACGACCATACCAATTTCGGTTGGAGGGTGGACGCCGAGAGCTGGGGAGCGACTGGTCGACAGAGGCGAGCCACCCATTTCTCACCGACCTGCAAAAGCTTTCCTGGCGAACGACTGCCGGAAACTCGAATGGGTACTTCTACTTCCGC
>DASWBG010000317.1:0-5911 GCA_036390715.1 Gemmatimonadaceae bacterium | reverse complement strand
CGTCGCACAGCGGAGGTTGTAATGGTGCTGTAAGCCAGGCAGGATATCCTCCCTGCCTCAGCCTGCGCCGAAAAAAGCCTTTAATACGCACGACTTATGGCTTTTGTTGAAGCTCTTCCGGCACGCTACCGCTCCGCGGTGCCAAAACCAGTCACGCCCCTGCTGTCCATCGTCATTCCGACCTGGAACGGCGGCGACCAGCTTTCGGCGACTCTCACCCACCTGCAGGACTTTCGCACGCGACTGCAGTTCCAAACCGAGATAGTCATCGTCGACGACTGTAGCGAGTGTTCGACCGCGCGAATCGCCGGCGACTTCGCGGACGATAACGAGCTCACCGTCGTGCTGACGAACGAAATGAACCAGGGCAAGGGACATGCGGTCGCGCGGGGGATGCTTCACGCGAGCGGAGCCTACCGGATTTTCGTGGACTCCGACCTGGCGTACCCGAGCTGCCAGATCACCAAGCTCCTGCGGGCGCTGGAGTCGGGAAGTGATGTGGCGATCGCGTGTCGCGTGCTGCCCGAATCACGCTACGTGATGAGCCCGACGTTTTTCCATTATCTGTATACGCGACACCTGATGAGCCGTGTCTTCAACCGGTTGGCGCAGCAGGTTCTCCTGCCCGGCATTCTGGACACCCAGGCTGGACTCAAGGGATTCACTGCTCACGCGGCACAGACAATCTTCTCGCGTCAGACGCTGTGCGGCTTTGGCTTCGACCTCGAGTGCCTCTTCATCGCGCGCCTGCACGGTTTGAAGATCGAGCAGGTGCCGGTGGACTTCTACTATAGCGACGAGCCGAGCACGATCTCGTTTGCCAAGCATGGGGCCGAGATGCTGATGGATCTGGTCCGCGTCCGCCGAAATGGAGCGCGTGGTATCTACGCCTAGTCCGACGCGGCTTATCATCAACGCCGACGACTTCGGAATCTCGCGCGGCGTCAACATCGGAATAGTCGAAGCAGCTAAAGCAGGCGTCGTCACCGCCGCTTCGCTGATCGTCAATCTTCCCGACTTCGCGGACGCTCTCGACCGTACGCTGTCCTGCCCCACTCTCTCACTCGGCCTTCACCTGAATCTCACGGTGGGGCGCCCGCTCACCGCCGCGCCGTCTCTGACGCGAAGCGATACCGGGGAGTTCTTCACGCTGCCACTATTAATCGCACGGGCATCTCTCGGACTACTGGATTCGTCGGATATCGCCCGCGAATGTCTGGCGCAGATCGATCGGATGATCGACGCGGGATTCCCACCGACACACCTCGACAGCCATCGACACGTCCACGTTCACCCGGCAATCTTCCGGGTTATCGCCGGCGCCGCCGCCTCGAGAGGAATTTTTCAGGTGCGGATTCCTCGCGAGCCCCTACGGGTAAACGCGAGTGACTGGCGGGCTACGCTCAAGAAGGCCGGCCTCCTTATTTCCGATTGTCTGTCGGGTCGAGCCGGTTCCGACGATAGCGCGATTGATTTCGTCGGCGTTTCATTGCAGGGTGGGAAATCATTTGCGACGCGACTGTTCGCGTTGATTCCGCAATTGCAGGCGGGAACGACGGAGCTCATGACCCATCCCGGCTACGCTGATGCCTCACTCGCCGAACACGACAGTTACACGCTCGAGCGAGTGACCGAGCTGCGGGTCCTGACTTCCCGGGAATTTCGGGACGTGCTGGTTCGCTCCGGCGTGACGCTAACCAGCTTCGGCCATCGGCGATCGATCATTCCGCACGAAAGCCATCTCGCCGAGCATCACTAGCCAGAGGATAGTGAGAGGAATGGAAAATCGTGCTTGCGGTGCAAGGGCATACTTGATCGCATGCGGGACGAGGTCGGTCCCGCTCACCACCACCAGGAAGTACACGATCGCGAACAACGAAGTTCGCCACCGCGCACGTGGGGACGCGAGGTACCAGATGACCATTCCGCTCAGCGCGATCACCGCGGACTGTCGCTCGGCGCGGTGGTTGAACACGACGCAGAAAACCATCACGAGTCCAAGGAACTGGAGTCGCAGGTTTCGGTCATTCCAATCGCGCATTCGCAGGATCAGCACTGCAAGGACGATTGCAGCTGCGATCAACTGAACTGGCCACGCCGGCCAGGTGATGCCCGCGTCCCGGAAAAGCTCCATCGCGCTCGACCCCACGAGCCCGGCTTCGCCGCGTTCGAGCGCGCTCCAGGACCGGTATTGAGCGGCAAGCGCACCCGGCGAGATTACCAGCAACGGGAACGCAATCAGAATTGCCGTGCTGAGGACGGTAATCAGTATCGCCCGCACTCGATCCGGCCGAGGCAAAGCGAAACTGAGCGCCGCCAGCGGGAAGATCTTGATCACCGTGCCGAGGGCGATCGCGACCGCGCCGCGCCACAACCAGCCGCGCTCGAAGCTCACGAAGGCAACGATGATGAGCGCCGCAACGAGGGCGTTGCTCTGGGATGATTGGATCGAGCGAAGTGTCGGCAGCGCCACGAGCACCTGCGCCAGCGCCGACTGTTCGCGAGGGAGGAGCCATCTTAGCGCGAAAAAGATCCCGAGGGCGTTGACGAGATTCCAAAAAAAGAGCCCGACAACGAATGGAAGGACCGCGAATGGAGCAAACAGTAGCGCGAAGGAAGGGGAATACTTGAAGTAATCGTGCGCCTGATCGAGACGCAGCACGTAGAGATCTTTGTTCTCGATCAGATTCCAGAATGAGGCGCGGAAAATTGCAAAGTCGTTCGGGAAGCCGAATACGCCGCGCTGGATGGTGACGATGAGCACAGCGGAGACGTAGATCAGCAGAAGCAGCCGCTGATCGAGGATCAGCGCCGTGGAGCCGCCAGAAAATAAACGCCGAACGCCTCGAACGTCTTCGCGCCTTTGCAAATGGCATTTCCGCGTAGAGTGGAAGAGCGTCCTTCGGACGCGCGCTCCGTTTTATCTGAAAGCTGTCAAGTTTCGTCTTGACGGGGAAGGAGAAAGCGGTATCGTCGCCTGATGATTCGCGCCAGTCCGGCTGCCAAGTCAGTACTCGTTGAACGTTACGAGCTGATCCGCGAAGTGGGACGGGGCGGCATGGCCACCGTGTATCTGGCGGAAGACCAGAAGCACGGGAGACAGGTCGCCGTGAAGGTCCTCGAACCGGAGCTGTCCGAGGCCATTGGAACTGACCGTTTCGCGCGTGAGATAAAGCTCGTCGCGCGCCTGCAGCATCCCCACATCCTGCCGCTCTACGACTCCGGGGAGGCAGACGGCGCCCTGTTTTTCGTCATGCCGTACGTCGAGGGCGAATCACTTCGCGACCGTCTAACGCGGGAAGGCTCGCTTTCTCTGGCGGAAACCGCAGGTATCATCCGGCAAATTGGCGACGCACTCGACTACGCGCACGCACGAGGCGTAGTTCACCGTGACATTAAACCGGAGAACATCTTGATGTCGGCGAGTCAGGCGCTGCTGGCTGACTTCGGCGTCGCGCGAGCCGCCACAAAGGACGACCTGGGAACACTGACTGCCGTCGGCACAACGCTTGGAACGCCCACTTACATGAGTCCTGAACAAGCGAGCGGTGAGCCGAACGTTGATGGCCGCAGCGACCTGTATTCCCTCGGCTGTGTGTGCTACGAGATGTTGTCCGGAGTCCCGCCATTCTGGGCAGAGTCGGCGATGGCACTCATCAGCCAGCACATTGCCAAGACGCCGACACGAGTGAACAGCGCGCGCGAAAGTCTGGATGAGGATGTCGTTGAAGCGGTTTCGCGGATTCTGTCGAAGGATCCCGGGGAAAGGCCGACGACGGCCGGAGAATTCGCGACCGTCCTCGAGGACGCCGCGAACCGTGCGCGCGCGCCCTCCAAGAGTGATGAGCGGTTGAAAGCCCTCGAGCTTGACAGACAAAATCGAAAAACGGTGTTCGTTCTGGATTTCACCAACATCACCGGCTCGCCTGACATCGAGTGGCTTTCAAGCGGGATTGCGGAAACGGTGGGTGTCGATCTGAAGAAGATCGCGGGCATCAGAGTCGTTGGCAGTGATCAAGCAACCCGGCAGCGGGTCGGAGCAGTGCGCCGAAGCGGCCGGTTAGACGCGGAAACCGCACGCGAGCTCGGACAGTCCGTCGGAGCCCGCTGGGTTGTTTGGGGTGGGTTCCAGAAATCAGGAGCGCGGATTCGTCTTACTCCTCACTTCGGCGACACCGAGACAGGGGAGATCGTCAGCGCGGAGAAGATCGACGGCGACATGGAGGAGATCTTCGCGCTCCAGGATTACGTCGTGACAAAGCTCGCCGAGGTTCTGCGGATCAAGCTCACCAGCCAGGAAGTCGAGCAGATCGAGCGGCCCCAGACGACCAAGTTGACGGCATACGAGCTGTACGCAAAAGGCCAGCAGGCATTTCAGTTGTTCAGCAAGGAAAGCGCGAAAATCGCCACCGAGCATTTCCGGAAGGCGGTTGAGATCGATCCGAACTACGCACTCGCCTGGGCCGGACTCGGTAGCCTGCTCATGCCCAAGTACGTCGCGTCGGGTCGCGCGCAGGATCTGGAAGAGGGCGTGACCGCACTACAACGCGCGATGGCGCTCGACCCTGCTATGGGTGAGCCGTACGCCTTTCTCTCCTACATGTACGCCCGGCAACACCGGTACGACGAGGCGATCGCAGCGGCGTACACAGCCGTAGACCGCGATCCCGGATCGCATATGAGCTGGTACCTCCTCGGCATCACGCACGTCGCGCGTGCGGTGGAGCAAGGAGTTCTGGTCGCCATGGCGCAGGGTATACCTCCTCTGCTTCGCGCCGGGGCAATTAACCCGCGGTTTCATCCGGCATGGATGATCGCGGGCGCCGCATACATTCTGCGTGGCCAGTACGCGCACGCAATGACTGTGCTGGACAAGGCCGTCGCGGTGGAGAAGAGCGGGACGGGGTTCATCTTTCTCGGCTCCTACGTTCAGCGTGCCGCTGTTCACACCCATTCCGACGAACTCGATGCCGCTGAGCCGCTGCTAGACCTCGCGATTCAAAGTTATTCCGGAGTGGATCACGTTTACGCCGAGACGATGGCCGCCTACGCGCATTTCATGCGTGGCGTTCTCGAGGAGCATCGTGGGAACAATGCAGCGGCGGAGGTCAGCTTCCGCGCCAGCTGTGAGACGGCCGAGTCGAACGATCATCGCCTCGCAATCGGTGCTCACTGGACAAAATCGAAATTCGGGCTGGCGCGCACCGCGTTCCGTCGGGGAGATAAGGCCGCGTCGGACTCCGCTCTTGCGGAAGCGAAGCGCATGCACGCCACTCGATCGAGATTCGTGTGGGGTTGGATCATGGGTAGCGGCGATGCGGACATGTTTTACGAGTCCGCGGCTACGCACGCGGTTCGAGGCGAGACCGCGGAGTGCCTTGCCGCGTTGCGCAGCGCATTTGATTTCGGATGGGCGGACATGAATCAGCTCAATCACGATCCGGCTTTTGCCGAACTTCGCGAGCGCGACGATATTCGCGAGCTCGGAGCAGAAGCAGCATCGAGGGTAACCTTGCCTCCACCGGTTGGGAGCGGAGGCTTCCCCAATTCTGGTTGAAAGATTTCGCCGCTTTTCTTTACAGGTGCGATTGGCTCTCGAAGTACTGGACGATGACGTTGCTGGCACTGAGCTCGGACAACGGAGCGTCCGAGTTGAGCGTAGGCCACTCGTGCCAACCGCCCTTGATCGTGTATAGAACTACCCCAGCGCCCGTGCAGGAGCTGAAGCTCGTTAGTAACACGTCCGGCGACTGCTGATTGACTGTCGCGCCGTCGCATCCATCTCTCGCGACCCAGAACTGTACTGATGGAGGGAGCTGCGCTGCGATTCCCGTCACAGCCAGAGGCGGCTGCGTGAGCGCGCTGTCATCGTACGGCACCTCGGTGTCGTCGGTGCCCTGAACGGCGATCA
>DASWBG010000316.1:0-8558 GCA_036390715.1 Gemmatimonadaceae bacterium | reverse complement strand
CGGCGGCGTCTTCGCTCAAGGCTTCGTCAGCAACAGGCTGGTTTCGTTTTCCGACGCTGCGCTTACGGCAAACAACATTCTTACGAACCAGCCGCTGTTCCAAGTGAGCTTTACCGTCTACCTCATCGAGATGGCGTGTCAAATCGCGTCGATCGCGCTTTTCTATGCCCTGCTCAGCCCAGTGAGCCGCAACATCGCGCTCGTAGCTGCCTTTATCGATCTCGCTGGTTCCATCATCAAGACGCTGAGCCGCCTGTTCTATATCACTCCACTTTTTGTGCTGTCGGGCACTGGTGCATTGAGCGCGTTCAGCGGCGACCAGCTTCGCGCGCTCGCGATCCTGTTACTGAAGATCAATGATCGCGGAGCGGCAATGGCCCTGGCCTTTTTTGGAGTCAGCGGCGTGCTCAGCGGGTATCTCGTGTTCCGGTCGACGTTTTTGCCTCGCACTCTAGGGATTCTTTCCATGTTGGCCAGCGCGGGTTGGTTGAGGTTCTTCTATCCCCCGCTCAGGTTTCCATCGTTCACGATCATTGCTGTATTTGCGTTGATCGTGGCCGCAGGGCAAATCTTTTGGCTGATCGTCTTTGGAGTCGACCAGGAGAAATGGAAGGAGCGTTACCGCATGTCGACACAAGCTCTGTAAAGCGTCGTTGTCGATGGCAGTAACGGTGGCTGGGTGGGGCGTCGAACAGCCGTTTGCGTCAGCCGCCACGAAGGTTAGAAGGGAAGCCGTGGTGCAAGGTGCCTCTGGCATGACACGCACCGGCTCGTTGCCGGTGGCTTCCGCTCTTGCGGTGGACATCTCCTGAAAGGTCCGCGCTCGCTATCCGGCCTGGCGATCGAGGTAGGTCTTCATTCTGGACCAATACTGATCGCGCCAGGCCCGTTCGGTCTCAGGGATCAAGTCCTTCGGAACGCCGCGATGCACCAGCACGAGTTCCGTCCCACCATCGGGCGTTGGCGTCAGTGTGACCGCGGCCATCGAGAAGATGCCCTCGGGGAATCGGCGGTGGCGCCAGGCCTGAACGATGCGTCGCCCGGGGACGAGGTCGACGTTGATCCCGGTGACATCACTCTCATCGATGGAGAACGTCCCGCCAATCTTCCTGCTGATGATCGCTTGCCTGCCGGTGAACGCGGTGTGCTGTCTCGAGTCAGCCAGCAGATCGTAAATCGTCGCCGGATCGGCTTTGAGCTTCACACGCTGCTTGATGGTCTTGCACATCGTTACCTCCCTGGCGCGTTCTAGTGAACCCGCGTCGCCCGTGTCTTCACCTTCAGCGTTTCGAGACGCGTCGAACAGGAGAATCGTAGCAGCTGCGTCGAAGCGGCCGGCGCTCTGCCGTCCTGCGTCCCAAACTTGCATCCACTACGCCGATGCGACGCGGCGGCGAAAGGAAGCACGCGAAACATGAAGCCAAAGAACACGATTTGCCTCTGGTTCGACAAAGACGCGGTTGAGGCGGCGCGCTTCTACGCCGCCACCTTCCCGGATAGCGAAGTGACCGCTGTTCACGAGGCGCCGGGTGACTACCCGGGCGGCAAGAAGGGCGATGTGCTGACGGTGGAGTTCACCGTTCTGGGCATTCCCTGCCTCGGTCTCAACGGCGGCCCGGCGTTCAAACACAGCGAGGCCTTCTCGTTCCAGATCGCGACGGACAATCAGAAAGAGACCGACCGCTACTGGAACGCGATCGTCGGGAATGGCGGCCAGGAAAGTCAGTGCGGTTGGTGCAAGGACCGCTGGGGCCTCTCCTGGCAGATCACCCCGCGTGTGCTAACCGACGCACTCGCGGCTGGTGGCGATGAGGCAAGGCGTGCCTTCGAAGCCATGATGCCGATGAAGAAAATCGACATCGCCACCATCGAGGTGGCGCGACGGGGTTGACGGCAGTCGGGAAGACTCGAAGCGCGATGAAGCCTAGAAGGGCCGCTCTGTTCGGTATTGCCGCATGATTAGTGACGAACAGCTCGGCGGCGTCGGCACGGACCCGTCACGTCCGACATCGTCACACTCGCGGATGCGCTTTCACTGAGCGGCTGGGCGGTCACCACAAATGATCTGTTGCCAAGACAGTTTGGCAGGCAACTCGTCGTGGCCAATCCATTCCCGTCCGTGATGACACCGATCGCGTTTCCGTTGTTAGGGAAGTGGCACGATGGACCGCCGGCAGGCGCCGTGAAATCAACGCGCACCCTTCCGCAGGCTCACCCGCGGAATCGAGGACGGTCGCATAAATCGTCGATCCGTCTGTTAGCGCATGGATCGTTGCGTTCGGCGGCGCAAGGATCGCACCATACCGAATCGCTCTTACGCGAAGGTTGTCGCCGTCGGTGAAGTAGATATTCCCCTCGTCATCAATTCGCATCGGCGCCGGCGACGTAGCGAAGCTGGTTCTTTCCCGAAGACGCCTATCGACCGTCGATGTTGTTCCAGTTCGTAACGAGGTGAATGGTCGGCTGCGTGTGATGGATCGGCTGCGTGGTGATGATGCGGCCGTCGGAAGTCACCGCATACGGCGCATAGGAGTTCACGAAGATCCGGTCCGAAACGATGTTCACAGGTAATGACGTCGGCGAACTAAATTGCGGTACGACCCCCTCGTGAAATTCGACGGCCATGAGCCGATCGTCCTTCACGTACAAGAGCTGTTTTCCGCTGCGCGACCAGCGCGGCGCATTTCCGCCGGATTGTGTCGCCTGCCACTTCCCCTCGCCAGAGGGAAATGCCGTCAGATAGATCTCGGGCGCGCCCGATTCGGCCGACACGTACGCCAGCCATTTCCCGTTCGGCGACAGACTCGGCGCGACTTCATTGTCGGGACCATGGACGACCGGCGTCATCGTCCCGGCCGCGATGTCGATCTTCTGCACATCGAAACCGGTCTTGTGATCCTGCGTATCGACGACGAGATACCTGCCGTCGCGCGACCAGCCGGTCACAACGCATGCGCCCTTCGTTTCGATGATTTTCTGCTCATCGTTGCTCACGAGGGAACGGATGCTGACCGCAATAGCCTGCCCATAAAACCCCGACGAGATGGCGATACGGGTGCCGTCTGGTGAGAACGCCGCCGTGAGCGCTCCTGCATTCGTGAACGAGAGCCGCGATTTTGTACCGCCCTGGAGTTGTACGAGCCACACATCGCCCTGTTCGAATTGCTCGCTGATTGCAACCGCGAGCGTGCGATCGTCCGGCGAGATGTCGAGGATCCGGTAATCTGCGGCGCCTGCACCGATGTCGTCGACGCGGCCGTTTCGGTCGTGCGCGGCGATCTGGCTCAACGACGGCTCTGCCCTGACGTAGACCATTTTCGTTTCCGTGACCGAGAAGTTCGCCACGGCTCGCACTTTGAAATACTCGACGTGATCCGCCATCGGAGCCGGAGTGCCGCTCACTTCGATTTTGCCAATGTCGAATGGCTGCGAAAGGAGGTTGCCGTCGCGGACGAAGAAGAGCCGGCCGCGCGCGAACGCCGGATTGGAAGCGTTCTCGACGATGCGCTTCTGCGCGTTGCTGCCGAGCGAGGCCTCGTACAGACAGTCCACGCCACCGACTCGCGCCGAAAACAGGAATCGCTTCCCATCAGGCAGAAACATCGGGTGACGGTGCGTCTCGCCCGCCGCGCCAGGATGCGTCGCCTGAACAGGGGAGCCGCCCGCTTCGCTGATTCTGAAGAGCGGAGAGCCGATGTCGGGGGCGAATACGATGATTCCTTCGCGGCCCCACGATCCTCCTCGACCTTGTTTCGCGTCGCAAAGCGTTTGAATCGATCCGCCGGCGACGCCGATCGTCTTCAGTTTCCCGTTCGCAAAAAACGCGACGTGCTGCGAGTCGGGTGACCAGAATGGAAAGATCGCTCCTTCCGTTCCGGGCAGCTTCTTCGTCTCGCCTGCGGCGAGGTTGCGGATTGCGATCGACGGCTTGCCGGATGGCCCGGCCAGATAGAGCACCAGATTGCCGTCGGGCGAAAGCGCGATGCTGCCGAAGAGGGACGGCGTCACGGGTTCGTCCGTCAGCAGCTCCGAATGCACAGGCTGTTCGGCCAGCTGCAGACGGTGCTTGAGATAGGCCGCGCTGATGATCGCCGCAACGATTGCGGTGGCCGCGACGGCGACCGTCATCACAACGATCGTTCGACGCGGCGGCCGGCGCGCGCCAACGGCCGGGCCGAGGCCGGTGGAGAGGATCCATTCCAGCTCGGAAGCGATGTCGGCGGCACTTTCCCACCGGTCGTCCCTCTCTTTCGCGAGACACTTCGTGATGACGTGATCCAGGGCGGGAGGTGTCAGGGGGCGAACGCTCGAAGCGGGTCTCGGCGATGCGGCGAGCACCGCAGAGATGATGCTCGTTCTCGACTTTCCTTCGAACGCGCGCGTGCCGGTGAGCATCTCGTAGAGCACGGCGCCGAGGGAGAAGATGTCGCTTCGAGGATCGACGTCTTCACCGGCGAGTTGTTCGGGTGACATGTACTGGTAGGTCCCGAGGATTGTTCCTTCCTGCGTGAGCGGCCTGTGTTGCGTCGCGTCCGTCGGAGACACCGTCGCCCCTGCGCTGCGCGCCAGTCCGAAATCGAGCAGCTTCGCGCCGCTCCTGGTAATCATGATGTTGCCCGGCTTCAGATCGCGGTGAACGATGCCGGCGCGATGGGCGCAGGCCAGCGCCGATGCGATCTGGTTGCCGAACCGCAGCACGTCTTCGATTGGAAGGGGTCCCCGCTCGATGCGGTCCTCGAGGGTTTCGCCTTCGAGGAGTTCCAGGACCAGATACTCGATGCCATCGGCGTTGCCGACGTCGTGAAGCGTGCAGATGTGGGGATGGCTGATCTGCGAGATCGCTTTTGCTTCGCGCTCGAATCGAACCTTCAGCTGCGCATTGTTCGCGAACTCCGCGGGCAGGATCTTGATCGCCACGGTTCGCTCGAGACGCGTGTCCCGCGCCCGAAAGACCTCACCCATGCCGCCGGCGCCAATCCGTGAAATGACCTCGTATGGTCCAAGGCGGCTTCCAGCAGCGACCGATGTCATGGGATCGCGCGATTATCGCAGAGCGATCGTCATCAGAGCGGTGGCTGGGAGGCACGGACAGTTATCTAACTGCCATCCTCGCGACTGCCGCCTGACGAGGACAGTTGAGCTAATCCAGCTGCTACCGTCGGTCCCACTCCGCCAGAATCGACCCCGCTAAGTCGCCGTAGCGTTCCATCAATCTGTCGAATATCCATCGCGTAGCTCTTGACATCGGCATCACAAGTCGGGTCGCTGTCGACGCGAAGCACGAATTGGATGAAGTTGCGTCGTCGAACCAACGCGTCTCATCTCCGCCATGCTCGTAATCGAGGGCGGCGCTGATTAGGTTCAGCGTATCCGTCACGTCGGCGCCGCGGTGCTCGAGAAGGTATTCATTGAAATCATGAAGGCCATGCGCGAGAGCCGGTGATTTCGCGACGCAGCTCGTCGAGGCCGAGATACCGGGATGATCACAACGGCGGTATCACTCGAGTTTTGAGATCAGCGACTGAAATCGCGGATCGTTTCGTACCGGGTCGAGATCGGCATCGTGTTCAACCCAGTTCCTGAAAAAACCCGGACGGTCCGAAATCGCTTTCTCGAGACAGTCGAGCGCCTCCTCGTTACGGCCGGTCAGGACGTAATAACACGCGACGTTGTAAAGGAGCATGCGATCGAGCGGATCTTCAGCGATTGCGCGCCGCAACAGCGCGTCCGCTCTTGATTGGTCGCCGCCGATTCTTACGAGATTGACCCCGCCAATGTACATGGCACGTATGTCATCGGGATCGATCTGCAGGCGTCGCTCGACGCGTCGCACGATCTCTTCACGAATTCTCTGATCCTCACGTTCGTGACCGAGCCTCAGTTCGGCGGCCGATGCAACGAGTAGCGCCTGGAAATCATCCGGCTGTATTTCGGACGCCCGCATCGCAAGCCGCAGCGCATCTTCGGGCCGATCTTGAGCGAGCCGAATCCGGCTGTAGAGATGCCAAGCATCAAACGTGTTGGGCTTGATGTCGATTGCTTTTTCGAATTCCGCAGCGGCCTCATCGTAGAGTTTCTGCAGCGAGAGCACCGATCCCCGAGCGACGTGAGATTCGGCGAGTTCCGGTGATAGTGCGAGAGCACGGCGACTCGACGCGTCGGCCGTCTGCAAATCGGCCGTATCGCCCGTGAACCACTGGTACAACCACGATGACGCATCGGCGATCCCTGCGTACGCGAGTGCATATCCGGGATCGGTCTCCGCAGACCGTTCGAACATCTCGCGTGCGAGCTGAAGCGATCGTTCCCGAAGCTCAATCAGCTTTCGACCACGAAGGTAATAGTCATATGCCTCGAGGGCGGTTCGCTTCGCCTTCCTAACGGTGCCCGGATTGTCCCGGAGGCGAGGCTCCAAAGCACGAGCGATGCTCTCTGCAATCTCATCCTGAATCGCAAAGACATCTTTCAGCTCGGAGTCGTAACGCTTCGACCAGAGCCGGTAGCCATCAGCGACATTGACCAAGTGAACGGTGACGCGCAGACGGTCGCCCGCTTTGCGGAGGCTTCCTTCGAGGATGGTGTTCACGTTCAACCGTTCGCCGATCGTTCGGATGTCATGGTCCGCTGTCCGAAACACAAACGACGATGTGCGCGCCGCGACACGCAATCCGTTGATTTGTGTCAACGCATTGAGAATCTCTTCCGCGACTCCTGCACAGAAGTACTCTTGATCATGCCCGGAGCTCATGTCGACGAAAGGAAGAACCGCGATCGATGGAATCCGTTGCTGCACAGGCTTGACCGCAGTGGCGAAAGAGCCGGTCGGCGAGGAGGCCGCAAGCGTGTTCAGGTCGCGAAGCAATTCATCCGTCGTCGCGTAACGCTCGCTAGGGGCTCTCGCGAGCATACGCTTGAGAATGGGCTCGACCGCCGGCGGCGCGTGCAGAGGCGGCATCTCGCGATTGACGATCGCGTGAAAAACTGCCGCTACAGACTCACCGCGGTACAGCGGCTGTCCCGAGACCATTTCGTACAGGACCACTCCGAGCGACCAGATGTCGGCCCGATGATCCACGACTTCACCGGAGATCTGTTCCGGTGACATGTACTGCGGAGACCCGACCACGCTTCCTTGTTTCGTCAGACTGTGATCGCCTGCGAGCTTGGCCAAGCCGAAGTCGAGAATCTTGACTTCGCCGTCGTCGGTGATCATGACGTTGGCCGGCTTGATGTCCCTGTGGATGATGCCGCGTTGGTGAGCCTTGCCGAGGCCTCGCGCGATCTGCGCAGCGATGCCGACCGCTTCGGAAAGTGGGATCGCTCCGCGGCCGAGCTTCGTCTTTAGAGTCTCGCCGGCGTAATGCGCCATGACGAGGCACAACCGGCCGTCATCGGTCTCTTCGAAGCCGTAGATCGTGCAGATGTTCGGATGATCGAGCGATGAAGCGGCTTGCGCTTCTCGGAGGAAGCGCTGCTTGGCGTCTTCATCACGAGTTAGGTCGGGAGCGAGAAATTTCAACGCAACGGTTCGGCCCAGGCGCAGATCGGTTCCTCGAAAGACGACGCCCATTCCGCCTGCTCCGATCTCGGCGTCGACGCGATATCTAGAAATGATCCGCCCAATCATCGATGAACGACCGGCTCGAGGACCGTCGCTTCTAACCGTGCGCTCTATGCGTCGTCCCCGACGTTGAGAATACTTCATCGGGATTTTGTTCGCCTGCCTCAGGTCGACGCTGCTTCTGCGAAGCGCTGACGCGTCCGACCTCACGACGCCGGCAATCGCGAGTTCCTCCAGCAACTGCTCGAAAAATAGGCGGTGTGAAGTTCGGCAGATGTTCGGGCGGTGGCTGGGAGGCAGGGAGTTGAACCCCGATATGCTGGTCCAGAGCCAGCTGTCCTACCATTGAACGACCTCCCAGCAAGAGGTCAGGACGCGGGCGCGTCACCGGGCGAAGGGCATGGATGCTACACGGCGCCTAACGATGCGGTCAAGCGTTGAAATTCCGATCGAATCGCCGCGTTTCAGTGGCACAATCTTCGGGAGAGTTGCGACCGTGCTACCCGAAGTCTTCGAATGCCCGCAATGCCAGCGACAGTTCATTTTCGAACTGATCGAGACGTCCGAAGACCGTTCCATCTACTGCCCGCAGTGCAAGCGCTACCTCGGCGAGAAGGACATCAACTTCATCCTCCTGACCGAGATCGAGGAGCTCGCCGAGCGGCTCCGCTTCGAGCGCGACCGTCTCGAGAAAGACGAAGCGGTGTATGGCATGGGCGACTGCGACGCCGAGCTCCGCACCTACGGCTCCGAGGTGCATAAGGTCGTCAACATCCTGCGGCGGACGCTGGCGGATCTCGACTCGCTCAAGCAGTCCTACCGTTGACGCAGAAGCTTCCGCTTCGCGTCGACAATTTTCTTCCGGCGCAAAGGCGCGAGCTCGGGCTCACTTCATCATCGACCAGATCAAAAGGCCGACGCACGACACGAGCACGAACGCGATCGTCGCGATGAGCAGAACGACGTGGCGAATGTCGCCGCGCCGGGCCGTGCGGAA
>DASWBG010000315.1:0-4495 GCA_036390715.1 Gemmatimonadaceae bacterium | reverse complement strand
CGTGATCCCATCTGTGTCATGAGCATTGTATGTTGCAATTGCGTCAACATCATCACATGGTTGGAAACGTACTGAGTCAACGCTTGCGCTGGCTCACTTACGTGCTAGAACCTCATTTCGGACAGCACCATGGATTCAAATGACGAGGTGATCGATCCCGTTTGCGGGATGACGATCACAAAAGCAAAGGCTCCGTTCAACGTAGACCACAACGGGTTGGTCTATTATTTCTGCTCCACTCAGTGCGCATCGAGCTTCGACGCTGACGCTGATGCTTATGCAGCCGCCGCAAAGCTCAGTTTGCCGGGCTGGGGAGAAACACCGCATCCCGAGAGCGTGGTCAAGCAGTTTCGAAAAAGCTGACGGGAACGGCGCCAGACGACCTGGCCCGGGCAGAGACTACAGTTTCTCGCAGCGGCTGATTTGAGAAGCGATCGTCAGGATCGCGGTTCCAACCACCGGCATCGTGCTCTCGATTCTGGCTGGCAGCCTGCAATCGTCATCGGTGAGATGAATCCGGATGACGCCTTCTGCTTTGAAGTGTCGAGGATCACGCACGTGCATCTCGACCAGAATAACCCGTAACTCTCCCATCGGAGTCGGAATTACCTCACGACGAATGACGTTTACCGTGATTGGGTTGCGGGCAAGGTCGAAATGGCGGTCGAACCGATAGGTCGCACCCGGTGTCATTGGAAGCGTCCGGATGAAGTACATGAAGGAGAGCTCGTCCAGCGGCGCATTGCTGGGGCTTTCGCCTGTCTCCCCGTCCGCCGATTTCCATTCTTTCGAATCGGGGTAGAAGTCGACCGATTCGTCATGGCGCGCTAAGGGATTCTGCTCATGCTTGAAGAAGCGGAGTGAGGAGCCTCGAAGCGGATCGAACCATGATGAGCTTGCGCTTACCGCGCTGAGAAACGCGATGCGAATTCGCGAATCGAAACGGAGAACGTAGGTGCTGGTTCCGCGGACATCGACCGGACCTTCGATCCACATCGTCGACGTTCCCACTTTGTTACCGTTCGCGAGTGTCACTTCATAGGTGAGCTTCTCTCCGACGGAGAAGGGTAGCCCGGAATTCTCGACGGGCATGCGAGTGCTGGCGCAGACACCGACGACGGCGAGACCGATAAGTCCCGGTTGCCTGAGCTGCTGGATGGCCCTGCGTGCCCGTCCGGGAGAATATGTCGCGGGTTCCTGAAGTCGAGTGTGCGGTATCATGCTTCAAGATGCGGCAGGTCCGCGCGACGAACTGTCGGGGAGGACGATCGACCTTTCGAGTATTTGGGCCACTCGCCGGTGAGGGAAAACCTTACACGCCCTCTAGTGGTCTTCGAAGGCGCCCGTTTCATCGAGCGAGGATGTTCTCCGGATTAAGGACCGGCGGAGCTCGTCGAGGATTCCGACCACCTCAAGAGCTGAGTGAGGAAAACTCCCACAAAAAAACAGCACATCTCCGACGGACGCGGATTACCGGGGGTTGCACCTTTCGACCATGGGATTCTACGAAGAACGACCACCACGTCACGGACATCGTAATCCGTCCGAGCTGGCTGAAGACGAGATGCTCTCGTCGATCCACGGAGATTTCTGCGGGATGCCGGAAGCTGTCGAGGCGACCGTACTGGCTGCCGACGCCGAGCGCGCGTGTTTGACTCACTTCGCATTGCTGCCGTGGGATGACGCCCATCCGCTCGTGTCAACATTAGCAAGACTGCGTGTCAACGACGACGGCGCTCAACTCCAACCGAACGCCTTGCGCGCACAAAAAAGTCCAGGGAGAACAGCGAGCCATGACAACGCAAACAGTTGAGACACCAGTTGCGGAAGCCAAGCCATCACCGGTAGCGCACGAAGCCCGTCACCTGTTTCGGCCCGGTGCTTCTTTCAACCTCCTGCTGGCAATTGAAAACGATGACAATGCTCGAGCCGCGATTCGCCTCACCGATGCTCTGACCGCACGAGGCGCGGTGCCGACCGTCATTCACGCCACCGAGTTGATGACGCCTGTTACCGGCACTCCTGACTCGATGTTGTTTTTTGCGGAATCGGTGCTTGGCGAAGAATTCCACGAGGGGCTCGCATGCTCCCTTCGCGCATTGATCTCATCCGCCACTGGTCGAGATCAACCCTGGCCGGTGTATAGTGTTACCGGAGAGCCATCTTTCTGTATAGCGCAGGAAGCACAAGCGAGGAATTGCGAGCTTCTGGTGATGGGGATCCACCACCACGGCGCTTTCGAGCAGGCAATCGGTGAGAACACCGCCACTCGCGTGATGGGGAGGGCAGCCATACCTGTACTTGGCGTGCGTCCGGCATTATCAGGATTGCCGCGGCGAATCATGGTCGCCACCGACTTCGGAAATGCCAGTCGCGAAGCCGCGCACCTCGCCGCAAACCTGGCTGACCCGGGCGGTCGTGTAGTTCTGGTCCACGCCAGCCTGCCCACGCCGTTGGTTGAAGAGGGCGACGAGGGCGAGGCTCTGATCCAGCGTGAGGGCATCGAACACGCCTTTCTCCACCTGACCGACGAGATCAGCGAAGGCAAGTCGATTCACGTTGAAACGGTTAGCCGTACCGGCGATGCCGGCGCGCAGCTGATGGCTGCCGCCGCAGTGATCTCGCCCGACCTGATCACGATTGCGAGCCAGCGACATCACCTCCTCACTCGCCTGATTCTTGGAAGCGTTACCAGGAAGCTTGTGCGGGAAGGGAGCTGGTCGATGCTAATCACGCCACCAGCCAGAGGTGGGTAACGCACGAAGAACGAGAGGTTCTACCGATGACTGTCCCGCCGATCGTCATTCCGCGTTGGGAGCGTAGTGAAACCCTGAGCTTCCCGCTCTCTGCAACGCAACAGAGAATCCTTGGCTGCGTTTTTCTCATGCACGGACTGGCCCACGCCGCGATCGGAATCTGGGCCGCGGAAACCGGACGCTGGTGGATGATGGCGTCCCTCTGGGAGCTCGCGATGGTTGGCTTCATCGCTGCCGGCTTCGGCGCTCTCGGGGTTAGAGGACTTCGCGATGTGTGGCGCGGGATCACACTCGTCGCTGCCAGTGCTTCATTGCTGCTTTTCCTTTCCTCACCGCACAGTGCATTTCTGTTCGGACTGGGCATCGATATCGCTGCCCTGGCTTTGGCGGCGTACTCACAAAACGCACCCTTTGCGACGGACACTCACGTCAATCGTGTGAATAGAATCAAGCGGTTGTCCGGCGTCGTCATCGCCTGGCTGGTGCTGATCTACGTAGCGCTCGTTCTCGCGATTCGCCCGTGGAACATCCAGTGGGGGACGACCGCAGCCGAACGTGCAATGCCGCTGCCTGGAGATCAGCTGGTGCCTGTGGCGCACTACCGCATCGATCACGGCATCACGATCAACGCGCCGACAACCGCCGTGTGGCCGTGGCTCATTCAGATCGGTCAGGATCGTGGGGGATTCTACAGCTATTCGGCGCTCGAGAATGCGATCGGCGCGCAAGTCACGAATGCGGAGGCAATCGTTCCTGAATGGCAGTCGCGCCGCGTCGGCGAGCTCGTGCGCTCTGTTCCGCCCAATTGGATGGGCGGTCGCTTTGGGTCCGATCTCGGCTGGAGGATTCTCGAGCTGGTTCCCGGGCAGGCGATTGTACTCGAAGGTTGGGGGGCGTTCTCACTCTTTCCGATCAACGACAGCACCACGCGCATGCTCATTCGCACGAGAGGCCCGGGGCTGCCGAGTGTTGGAAGCGTTGTCCTGTCGCCTCTTGGCCTGCTGGTATTCGAGCCCGCCCATCTCATCATGGAAAGGCGGATGCTGCTTGGCATCAAGGAGCGCGCGGAGCGGAGCGAGGACAAAACGTTCTTTGTGGAGCAATGAATTCGCTCTGTCGCGCTATCCGTTAGACGACGCCTCGGCAAGCGTATCGTCAGCGTGCGATGCGCCCTCTACTACCGGGCCACGTCGAGCACCATCGCGCCACGTAGTCGCTTGGCGCCGCTGAGTCGCGCCAGTGCCTGGTTGGCGAGTTGCAGCGGTAGCACCTCGACAGTGGGACGGAGTCCAATTTCCACTGCGACCGCGAGAGTCTCTCTCACGTCTGCGCGCGTTACGTTCGCGACACTCTTGATCTGCCGCTCCATCCACAGGTGCGTCGCGTAGTCGAGACGGAGCAGCTCCTTTTGATCGTTCGAAGATTTACGAATGGCGTTGATCACGAAACGCCCGCCCGACGCAAGGTGAGGGAGCACGTCGACAATCGGCTTCCAGGCTGGCGTCGTGTCGATGACCGCGTCTAGTTGCTCGGGCGGCACATCCGCCGTGTCACCCGCCCATGCCGCACCGAGCTCGATCGCGAAGGCTCGCTCCTCAGGATTTCGCGCGAAGACGTATATCGGTGACGCCGGATAGCGGCGACGCGCGAGCTGCAATACGAGATGCGCGGAGGCACCGAAACCCGTGAGTCCCAGACGCTCGCCGTCGGACAAGCCGGCGAGACGCAAAGATCGCCAT
>DASWBG010000314.1:0-11692 GCA_036390715.1 Gemmatimonadaceae bacterium | reverse complement strand
TTGCTCGCCGCGTAGCGAGTAGATGTAGTTGATAACGTTCCACCGCTGCTGCGGCGTCAGAGATGATGTGAACCCCGGCATTGCGGTCCCGCGCACTCCAACGGAGATCACGTTGTACGCGAGCGTCGGAGTCAGCTCGGGCGTGAGTCTACTTACGCCGACTGCGGGGGGCGGCGTGCTCAGCGTGCGCGCTGAGGACCCATCACCAGCTCCACTCATGCCGTGACATGAAGAGCAGCTCTTGAGAAACAACGCGTGTCCCTCGGCCGTATCGAGCGGGCCTTTTGGAAGATCCATGGCGCCCGCGGTCCCGAGAGAAGTAGCAAAGTGCTGGTGAAGCTCCTTTATCACTGCCGGCGGTTTTCTTTGCGCGACCGCTGCGATCATGCTGTCGAGAATCGCCCTCGACGTAGCGGCGTCGTAGCCGTTGAGGCGGGTCGCGACTTGTTTGGCGTCGGTCAGGAAGCCGTAGGTCTCGTCGAATTCATCCTTTGATATGAGCTGACCGTGCTCGTCGATCGCCTTCGCGTACTCCTCGGCGGCGACACCTACGATACTGGAAAGACGTTTGGCTGGGTTTGCCTGGGCGGGCAGCGCGATGGCTGCTATGAGCGAGAGGACCGGGACACCGATCCACCGCATAAGTCGACAATTCATTGCCGAGTGAATCTATCCGGATTACGGGGGGAAGCAATCGGGTGGTGACAACTGCGGACTGCGGACCAACTGCTATTGCGAATTACTGACTGACTGCGGGTTGGGACACTAACTGCGAACTACGGACTAGCCCTCAATCCGCAGTAGGTCTCCCAATCCGCAGTTAGTCTGCGATCCGCAATTGCTGTTGGCCCGCAGTCCGCAGCCGTTAGTCCGCGGTTGGTCAGTGGGTTTTCTCTCGATACTCGTAAGCGCCCCTAAGCTCGCGATCACTGATGGCGGCTCGAACGCCAGTTCGATGCTCGAAGCTCGCCACGAAATCCGCTAGCCGTTCGCTCGTGAACATCCCCCGCGGCAATCCGATCGCATCGATCGCCGCTTCGATCGCATCCGGCTCGCCCTCGACCTCGACCAGCACATCCATGCGCGGGTACGTCTCGAACCGAATGACGGCGCCGGCGAGCTCGTACTGCGAAATCTCGCGGTCGATCTCCCACGCGAGCTCGAGGCCAAGCTTTTCGAGAATCTTCTCGAATGAGTCGAAGTCCTCAACTGGAGTCGTGAACTCCTCGCGCATCTTGTAACCGTCCCGCATCTCGGTCGGCCCCTTCCAGTCGAGGTACGTCGTTGTCGACGCGCTGTTCTGGTAGCGACGGGTTCTCAGAACCTCATCGCGTCCCGTCAATTCGCGCGTGGCAAAATCGTAGCGCCGGTCCGAGATCTTCCCCTCGAACGACAGCACTGCCCCCGCCGCCTCGATCTTCTTCTTCCGTTCGGCGAGATCGTCCACGACCGCTTTGAGCTCGACCTCACGCATTGACGATCGACTCGAGCACCTTTCGCGTGTCCTGCAGCGACGGGAAAACAGCGTACGCATTGTGCGCCTCGAGCTGCTCGACCGTGTAGTGGCCGCTCGCGACGCCGATCGCTTTCGCGCCGAGGGAGCGGCCGCATTCGATATCGGCGGGAGTGTCGCCGATGACGACTAGTCGTCCACCATCGATATCCAGCCCTAGCTGTTCACTCGCCCTTCTTTGTGCGATTGCCGGAAGCTCCGGTCGGTGCTCGTGATCCGATCCGAAGGCGTTAATTCGAAACCGATCCGGATCTATCCCGGCCGCCGTCAGCTTTACGCGCGCGCCGGCCTCGACGTTACCTGTGAGCAGGCCAATGACGACATCCTCGCGCGGCTCGAGCGCGTCGAGCAGCTCGACGACGCCGTCGAGTGGACGCACGTTGAACTTCCCACTCTTCGCGCCTTCGCGCAGTCCTTCGAGATAGATCCCGATCAGCTCCTCCATCCGCGAATCGATGTGCTCGTCGGAGTGTCCTTCCAGGCGCATGACGTCTCTCACGATCTGCTTGTCGGTTTTTCCGTCGTACCTGTATGCAGGATTGCCGGGCGAGCCGAAGATCGATCCCAGTGCCCGCCGCATCGATGCGCGTCCGAGTCCGTCGGAATTGAGAAGCGTGCCGTCGATGTCGAACAGAACGAGCCTCATGATCTTGTGAGGAAGACGCCGGCGATGATGGTCACCGCGCCTACTCCCTGGAAGATCGTTGGGATCTCACCGAGAAACGCCCACGCGGCGACCAATGCGACGATCGGTTGCAGGTTCGAGTACACGGCGGTGCGAGTAGGGCCAAGCACGCGGAGCCCGCGATACCAGAAGAAGTACGCGACGCCCATCGAGATCACACTCGAGTAAAGCAGGGCGAGCCATCCCCCGGCACCGACGCTGGACCAATCGGTGGCGACCAATGCCGGCATTGACGCGACGAGCAGTGGCACCGCGCCTCCGACCATCGTGACGGCGGCGAGCTGGACCACGTCGATCCGTTTCGTGTACGGCTGCAGCATGATCGTATAGGCTGTCCAGCTCAGAACTCCCAGAAAGACGAGCACAGATCCGAGGAGCGTCGTCTTGCCATTCGTGGATGACGCGCTTCCCGCAATCACGATGGCGACACCGATCACTGATAGCGCAATGCCAGCGAGCGTCATCCGCTTTACGCGCTCCAGGCCCCGGGCTCTCGCCACGAGGGCGATGAATGCCGGCGCGGCGCCGACGATGAGAGACGCGTTGCCGGCGCGGGTGCGCGCGACTCCGTGGACGAAGAAGAGCTGGTAAAGACCGTTGCCGATCACGCCAAGAAAGAGCAGCCGGACCACATCATGCCGCGAGAGCGTGAACCCGCCGCGAGCGTACGCGAACGCAACGAGAAATGTCGCCGCCGTCCCGACGCGAAGGCCCGTAAAAGCCACCGGATTGAAGACGTGCGTCGCGTACTTCACCACGACGAAATTGACTCCCCAGATCACCGCCATCGCGAACAGCAGAACGTCCGTCAACCCGAAGGCAGGGTGCGCGGCCGAGTCGGCGACCATCGGAGCGGGGCCAGTTGATTCAGTCATCGCCGAAAGCTAGCCGGGCAAGACGCGGCGCGGCTACTTTGCTCTCATGCACATCTCGTTCGCCGTGTTCGCCGATGCCGCCAACCTGTCACAGGAAGGAAAGCTCAACATCCTTGGCGTCTTCGATGCCGTGCAGGTGGCGGGGCTGCCAACCATACATCCGCGCACGCACTTCGTCGTCCGGCTCAAGGCCAACGGCGACGATGTCGGCACGCACAAGCTCGCATTTCGCTGGCTGAGTCCGCGCGACGAAGAGCTGTGGTCTTCATCGGGCGAGATGAACGTCGCGCCTGCGCCGAACCCGGTGTTCGAGGTCGATCTGCCCATCATCGCTGTGGTAGATCTTCCGCTCAACATGGTGGGGCAGTACACCATGCAGGTCACGCTCGACAACGAGCCGACCGCCGCGGCAAGGCTTTTCGTGAACGGTCCGACTCAGCAGCCGCTGATGGCAAGCGCGCCGAGCGTGATGGTCAGTTAAAACAGTTGCGGACTGTGGACTAACGGCTGAGGAGTTCGAACCAACTGCAATTGCGAATCGCAGACTAATTGCGGATTGGGAGACCTACTTCGAATTGAGGACCAGTCCGTAGCACGCAGTTAGTGTCCCATCCGTAGTCAGTCTGCGATTCGCAGTAGCGGTTGGCCCGCAGTTCTCAGCGGTTAGATCGCAGTCCTCAGTCCCCCGGGAGAACTCTCCGCGCGAACCGGTACCTCTTGAGCAGCAGATCAGTGTACTCGTCCCCACTCGCTAGATCGTCCACCGCGTAACCTCCCCGCCCGAGCGCGAGGTGGACCACCCTCATCCCGCCGAGCGAGATCGCGACGTGCGTCATTTTTCCGTCGGGCTCGTCGGAGAAAAAGAGCAGATCGGCAGCGCGGAGGTCCCTCATCGATTTGACAGCCTTGCCGGTCGTCGCCTGCATCCACGCATCGCGTGGAACGTTCACTCCGTGCAGGTGAAACGAGCTCGACACCAGCCCCGAGCAGTCGCAGCCCCAGGGCGTCAGACCTCCCCACTCGTACGATGTCCCTTCGAAGAAAGTCATCGCCGACGCGGTGATTGAGTCGGCAGCGGCGGGAAAGGCTGCGCGCCGCTCGTCTAGCGTCATCGCCAGGCCGCCGAACCGCTCCTGACCTTCGGTGACCAGCGCGCCCAGTGGCAGTTTGCGCGTGGCACCATGCTCATCGCGAACGGTGCAGCCGAGCGAGAGCGGACGAGGATCATTCCATCCGGTGTGTGACAGCGAGGGAACAGGCTCCGGCATCGTGACCACATAACCCTGATGAACCCACCCGGTGTAGCCATCCGCGCCTTTCACGTGAAGCCAGAGCCCGTTCCTTTCGACGACCAGTGCGATATGGCCGTGGAGAAGCTGTGACACCTGGGTCGTTCTTACATCGGGCTCGCACAGCATCGGCGCGATTGCCGCGATGGCCGTGACGTGCTCGGTCAATGCTCCGGCCAATCTATCTTCGTCGAATTGTTCGGCGACATCGGCGGCTCGGGACGCTTGGCGCGACATGATTTACAAAGTGTAACCCCGCGGAAGTTGCAGATGATGCAGACGAAAGTCCCGCAATCCGCGCACGGATAGCCTTCGGACGCGCGCTCCTCGTTACCGCAGGAGCGGCACATCATCAGATCCTTTTCGCGCAGATTTCTCGCCATCAAATTCTCGGGCCGAAGCTCATGAAGACAAATGTGATTGCGTTAACTGACGACTCAACAACGCTTTAGAAACGCCAGTTGCGAAAAAGGTCGAAGCCGAGCTGCGACGGAGTCTGGGTTGGCTGGATGTTAGCGCTCGTCGTTCCGCAGTTTTTGGTGTTGACGGTTCCCGGTTCGATTGCGGCCTGCGCGCTGTACACCGAGCTGATTCTGTACTCCAGCTGAAGGCCCAGATTCTCCTTGAACGCGCTCGGGCAGAGTCCAGTGCTCAACCCCAGAAACCACCTGCTCCCAAGCTGCTTGCCGAGCACCGCGCGGGTATTGAGCAGACTGGTGTAGTACGACGTGTTCGTCGCGGTCAGCGTTGGATCGTTGGCAACCGTCGCCGTCTGCAACTCCATGATATTGACCAGGTTTTTCGGAAGTGCGTTTTGGAAGATGTTCGCGATCGTGCGCACGCCGAGGCTCGCCACCTGCGCGCTCGTGTTATCGAGTCCGACCGCGGGCTCACCGGTCACCAGATAACTGAGCAAATCGCTCTCGGAGAGCGGAAGGTTGTCGGGGTTTCTGAGCGCGAGCTGCGGTCTCGCAAGCGTTCCCGTGATGTCTACTTCCACCCTCACATCCCGCCCATTCACGCTCTTCTGCGGCTGCCGCACCGTGTGAATCGCCTTGATGTCGAGCGACGGATTCAAATCCGGAGTTCCGAAAAAGCGTAGCGTTCCACTCTGTACATCGAACGTCGGTTGAATGAAAGGATCAACCAGATTGAGCCTGTAAGTCCCCTTGTCGGCGCTAAGATTTCCTTCGAGCGCCAGGCGGGGCGGCTCCGCTGGAGTCGGCGAGGCAAGCGTCACGGTCAGCGAGCCGCCAAGCTTGATGTTCGCTTCCGACGACCGGAGCCAGACATCCGGCCCGATGTCCACCGCGACGTTCTCGAGCCTCAGGTTGCGCGCCACCGCTTTGGGCGCGCGCGGCATCACCTCTCGATTCGTCGCGAGCAATGTGTCCACCATGCTCTGGAACTCCGGATCGTTGAGATCGATGATCCGCTTCTTCACTACGTCGGGGATGTAGATCGTTCCGCGCTCGACTCGGACCGTGCCGCGCATCACCGCATCCTGCGTCGATCCCGTCAGCGTCACCGCCGGTCCGGTTGAGATGTCGAGGGCGGCCAGGCCCGGCTTGTCGATGGCGTGGAAGTTTGATGCATTCGCGACCAGCGAGAATGACGGGTTGTCGTAGTGCTCGAAGCTGACGGTGCCCTCGACGTTCAATGAGCCGTGTCGATCCTTGATCGTCTCGGCGGCGAGCTGCTTGACGTGAACGGTATCACCGGACAGCGCGATGTCCGCGCGAATGTGAATGAAGCGCGTTCCCAGGTTGGAGAACGCCGCCGTGCCGTCGGCGAGTGAGATCTGCCCGAACATCCTCGGCTGCTTGACGTCGCCGCGGATGTTGACGTCCGCCACGATTGCCCCACGGGCGTCCACCAGTCCAGGCACGAATGCGCGGAAGAGCCGCAGGTCGACGCTGTCGGTGCGGATGTGCCCACCGATGGAGTCGCCTTTTAGTTGCACGTTTTCTACGACCAGCTTCGCCTTGCTGCTGTGCTGAAGAATGAGCGAATCGAGCGCGAGGAAACCTTTGGAGAAAACGACGCGGCTCGGCGACTGAAGCCGGTAGCGATTGTCCGCATCGACCAGCACCGCCGCACTATCGAGCCTCACCACCGTCGTGTCCTTGCTCCGCGTAAGGTTGCCGGCAAGCTCCGTCTGCACGCCGCTCTGACTCAACAGCGATGCGCTGAAGTGTCCAGACGTGGGCGAAGCGAGCGCGACTGACGCTCTCATGCTGTTGAAGCCGACCGGCCCGAGCGCGACGGTGTCGGCGCCGAATATGAACGATCCGCTCGGCTGTTTGGTGATGTCGGCGAGAAGAACAGTTCCACGCACGCTCTCGACGCTCCTGGTGCCAAGCCGCACGTCCGTCGCATGCACGATTCCATTGAGTGATAGATGCTCCGGGCTTCCCGTCAGCTCGCCGGTCAGTTCAGCGGCGCCACGCAGCGAGTCGAGCTGTGATGTGCTCGCGAGCGATGGTACCAATGCGCGAAGCCGCGACAGTGAATCCATCACCGCTGAGAATTTGAGCGATCCGGTGTGGGTCCCTGTGAGGCCGAGTGTGCCCGACGCCCGCGCCTTGAGGCCCGCGGCGTTGAGCGCGAGCGTATCCACCGTTCCAACGCCGGCGGCGAAGTGCAATTGCGCGACGGAAGGATCGACACGGAATCCGGCCAGCGTCGATTTTTCGATCGACGCCACAGCCTTGCCGGTCAGGGTCGTCAGGTTCTCGCCTCGCAGATCGAGATCATACTGGCCTGTGAGCTGCGAGTGTGGCAGCGCGTTGTTCTCGAGCAGCGTTCGGAGATCTAGCCCGGTCGATGTCGCACGACCCCGCGCCCCATACTCGACCGGATCCGCATCGACAATTCCGTTGTATCCGAAAACTCCCGCCGGTCCCGTCAGCGTCGTAATCACCAGCAGATTCGGAGACATTCCCTTCACCTGCACGGGCCCCGCGTAATTTCCCCGCAACGGAAGGAGCGGATACGAGTGCGAGAGCGCGGTGAACGACACGGGCTGCGCCTGGAGCGCGAGATCGTAGGTGAGGTACTTGTCGCCCCAGGTCACGCGGCCGTTGCCCGTGACGCGCGAAACAGGCTCGTTGCCATCGTGGTGAAAGAGATCCGCGTTCCTGAAGCGCACGTCGAGCCAGGAAGAATCGAGTGTCGCCGTGCCGGACACCGTTCCCTTGATTCTCGGGAAGAACGGATTCAGGAACTGGAGCGTGCGCAAATCGAGCGTCGCCACGTCGACGTTGAAACCGTGGAACGCCGTGAAGGCTGGAAACAGGATGTCCAGCTCTCCCTCGCCGCGCGCTTCGGTAACGGCGCCCGGCACGTGCGCATCCTCGAAGATGAGCGCCGACTGCTCGATCTTGAAATGATTGAGCGGACCGCCAGACGCCCTCACATTGCCGGTGATCTTCCCCTGCCAGTCGTATGGAAACTTCTTTCCATTGAGAGTGCGGAGCAGATCGAAATCGACCGGAGCCGCCTGGAGGTCGACGTTCTTGACCGCCAGTACATCCGCTCCAGTGCCGAACGTCATTTGTCCCAGCAGCCGCGAGCGGGTAGTGCGCACGTCCATCTTCGTAAGGATGTAGTCGAGAAAGCGCGGATTGCGCTCGCTCCTGATGTCGAGCTCCATCTTGCCGCCACCCGTGGTCGGCAACGTTGGATAGACCCATGCAACATCTGCCAGCGACACCGAGTCGCCGACGACGTGGAGGTAATAGCGAATCGGAAGATCGCTCCCCCACACGACGCTGCCGTGCGCCTTTCCCGTCGAGCCGGGCAGGTCGAAATGGTCACTGTCGACGAAAACCGAATCGCCCAGGTTGAGGACCGTGCCGGAAATGTTTCGAAACTTGAATGGAGGATCGGTCTCGGTGAAACTCAACTTTCTGATTCTCACCAGCCGGCCGACGGTGTCAGGGTCCGCGATTCGCGCGAAGCCGAGATTCGCCTCACCCTGACTCCATCTCCACGTTCGCGCCAATCCTTCGCGCGTGCGCCTGATTTCGTGATCGGTGCGCGTCAGCTCGAACTTGAGCGCGCTATCGCGCTTCGCTCCGCGCAGCGTGTCGGACGGATGCCAGGGAAGTGTCAGTGTGAAGCTGGCGTTTCGGACCACCGACGAATCGACAACGATGTACTCTCCGAATCCGCGCTCGTTTCTCTTCTGCTTCTGCACGCTCGCCGGAAAGATGCGCCGCCAGTTCCAGTCGCCATTTTCGTGCTGCCGCAAATGCACGACTGGATGCTCCGCCTCGAGATGGCTGAGAAGAATTCGGCGGTCGAAAAGATCCCGCGGGTCGTATTCGACGGTAATTGGCCCCGAGGCGAAGAAGACGGAATCCTCGTCGTCTCGTATCTCGACAGAATCAATCGTCACGCCGGTAAAGAATCCGCCGCTCATGTGGCCGATGTAGACTTTTCCCTTGACGTTCCCCTCGAGCATCGTCAAAACCATGTTGCGCACGCGCGTCTGGCCGAAGCCGGTGTGCGTGACGCCGACGACGCTCAGGATGACGATCACGAAGAGGCCAACCAGGATGATGGCGCTCCCGATCACGATTTTTAGACGGCTGGTCATGGGAAGCTAGAACGCCTGTCCGATAGCAAAGCTGAAAGTAAGCCTGCTTCGGAGGCCACTCAGCGTCGGAGGTTGGTACGTCGCCGGGCACCCATTGGTGGGAACTTCCTGTGTAACCGTAACGAGTTTCGTCACCGGATCGAGCGGGCTGAAATGGGTCGGCAGATCGTTGTTCGGGCTCACACACAAGAGCGGCGCGCCACCAAATTCCGTCCCCTCGTAGTAGAGAGGACCCTTCGGGCGCTGATAAGGATTGTACCCAATCGCAACGCGCACCGGACCTACCGGCGAGAACGCGGTTACCTGGATTCCCGGCGTTACCTTGAGCTTAACGCTACTGACCTGCGGCGTACCCCTGTTCCAGACCTCGCCGGCATCGGTAAAAAGTGTGAACTGCAGAAGTTCCGGGAGGACCGGGCTCCGCAATCGCAGCTCGACGTTCCCAACCAGGAGCGTGTTTCCGCCCACCGGCACGATTCGCTTGAACGTGGTGGTGTCCGTTCTTGGTGCGAGTACCACGGTATCCGGCAATCCAGTGATCGTATCGGTCGACGAGAATTTCACCAGATCTCCGGCCTGCGCGATATAGATGAGCGAGCCGAGCTCATTTTGCGAGAATCCACGAACGGTGGTCGGACCGCCAGCGTACAATCGCTCCTGTGGGGGAATGAACGCCGTCGCCGACGCTACGTTGCGGCCGAACACGCTTCCACCCCGGATGCGGAGTGCTAGCACGTTGCCACCGCCGGCGTTGATGTACCGGGATCCATCTCCAACGAGCTTGTTGAACTGAAGATCCCTGTTCGAAAGAATTACCGGCGACGAATTCCGCGCTTCGAGCCGAACGATCGATCCTCGCGTCGGCGAGAGCAGATTGTTCGAGTTGTCGCGCGTCACGGCGAGGCTAAGTATCGCGAGCTGTTGTGTGCGCTGGATTCTTTCGCGCTCAGCCGCCTCGCACAGATTGAACACCGCGCAGAACAGTGCTGGCTGCGCTTCAGTTCGGCCGAGATCAACCGAGTACGCGAGATTGACCGGTGTTCTGGTGAGTCCGCGCCAGACCACCGACGCCACACCTCCGACCGTCGTCGTTCTCAAATACGCGTTGTACTCCGAAACGCGCTGGGTATATACCGTGATCGTCGGAAAAGTTCTAAGGCCTAGGAACACTGGCTGCCTGAGAGTCGCACCGGCGTAGTAATTCAGGCGGTTGCTGAAAATGTCGTTTTTTGCAGCAGGGCAGAAACCCGGCGCGCCATCGAGCGGCCTCCCGATGCCGATCTTCGAGACACGGGTGCTGACGTCGAAACGCCGCGCCCCATTCAGAAAATTGTAGTCGGTGAACTCGCCGGTCAGTCGAAAGCAATCGAGCGTTCCGTATCCCGCGCCCACTCTCGCCGCATGCATTGGAGCCTCGGCCAGGCTGGTATTGAGAGTGATCAGAGTATCCGCGTTGGAGTCGGGCGTTATCGAGACGTGCTGGTACGCCTCGGTCTGATAGAGCGCGCGCTGAGCGTCGATGATCTCGTCCTCGCGGAAAAGCTCACCAGAGTCGAGCCCCATGATTCGGCGCACGATTTTGGTCGGTATCTGCTGCTTCTTTCCTGCGAGAGGTATCACGGTGATCTTGATTGCTCCGATCCTTGTTCTAGGGCCGGGCGTAACGTAAAGAGTGTCCCACGCACTCAACGTGCTGTCGCTTACGGTGAAGCGGTTGACCGCGTCGGCCCTCGGATATCCATTGTTGCGCAGCCGCTGGCGAACGGTGTCCGCCGCGGCATCTATTACGAAGCGGTCGAATCTTCTGCCTTCGCGTATGGGGAGACCGCGGACGATCCCTGCTCTCTCCGGGACTGAATCCAGTCCGCGCACCAGGAAGGACCGCAGTATCATCGGCGGGCCCTCGTTGATGGTGAATTTGACCTCGACCGCCCCTGGAGCAAGCTCCTTTACCGCGGTGTCGACGGTCACCCTTGGATACCCCCGGCGGCGATAAAAGATTATCAACCGGGCCCGATCGTTCGGCAGCTCAGCTCGGTCCAGACAATGTTTGACCGTGAAAGGCAGGTAGAGGTAACGACGTGCCCAGGCCGACGGAGCGGTGACGATCGTTTTTGCAAGTTCGGCGTCCGAAAACGCGTGGTTCCCCTCGAACACCAGGCGAAATACTTCGAGATCGCCCCGCTGGCACTCGATATCCTGGGCGCGGGCGTTGTTGACGCCGGGATACGCTGCCAGGAACGCTAGTGCGGTGTAAATCCCGAGTCGTATCCGGGTGAATCTCACCCTTGAAACGCGCGTGCGCCTGGTGGCTTACCCGGCGGCAGTTCGCGAGCGAAGTGCGTCTCTGTCTCAGGCTCGGTCCGGTCACCCAATATTCGCTTCAGAGGTGTCGCCGGCGCCGGAGGTAGCTCACCTTGCGGGACGAGTGGTGTGCGCTGGATTAAGAGTTGCACAATGTAGAACCCGGCCAAACCGGCGGCGACGCCGACACCAATGGCTGGCAGTAGATCCTTGGCGCCAAGTCGGCGACGATAATAGTATTCTGCGCTCACGATGAGGCCTATTCGGGGTGCGCGAAAGTTCTCGTATTTCGCCCCTTCATGTCAACCGTCAGAGCACACTCATGCGGCGACTCTTCCTCCTCGTATTACCCGCGATTCTCAGTTGTGGCGGTGGTGGTGAATCTGCTCCTTCACGCAAAACGATCATCGACTCGCGTGACAC
>DASWBG010000313.1:0-3654 GCA_036390715.1 Gemmatimonadaceae bacterium | reverse complement strand
GGATTTCGCGCGAAGACGTATATCGGTGACGCCGGATAGCGGCGACGCGCGAGCTGCAATACGAGATGCGCGGAGGCACCGAAACCCGTGAGTCCCAGACGCTCGCCGTCGGACAAGCCGGCGAGACGCAAAGATCGCCATCCGATAGCACCCGCGCACAACAGTGGCGCCGCTTCGGTGTCCGTCAGTGCGCTCGGGATGGCGTGGGCGAACGCTGCCGGAACGAGAACGTAATCGGCGTATCCGCCGTCCACATCACGGCCCGTCGATCGGAACTGCGGACAGAGATTCTCCGCCCCGCCTCTGCACCAACGACACACACCGTCGGCGGAATTGATCCACGCGATGCCGACGCGATCGCCCTCTCGAAACTCAGTGACTCCTCTACCGACTTCCGCGACGGAGCCGATTACCTGATGTCCCGGAATGACGGGATACCGTGGCGCGGCGAGGCGCCCTTCCACTACATCCAGGTCAGTTCGACAGACTCCACAGACCGACACACGCACGAGCAGCTCCCGATTTCCAGCCGCGGGGATTTCAACCTCCGTGATCTCGAGCGGGGACGCGTTGCTCGAGATCTGAGACGGTTGGCGGAGCAGCATCGCCCTCATTGTCATTTCAGCCTCAAAGCGGCGCCTTCCTGAAAAGGACGCGCTTGCTCGCCTCCGACGCGACCACATACAGCGCCACAATGCCGCAGACGCCAGCGACAAGGATGGAGGGGAGCTCCTGCGGAAAGGCTCACCACATCCCCGCGCACGACCTCCTCGATCGGTATCGCCTTGGAGCGCCCGCTGCGAAAGACCGTCGCCGTAGTGCGAACAAGCGCGAGCAGCTGGTCTACAGCACTGGCAGCTCGATGCTCCTGCCAGAAGCCGAGCAAGCCGCTCACGATCAATATTGCGAGGATGACGGTGCCATCTACGCGCTCTCCGAGCGCAATCGAGACAGCAGCGGCGACAAAGAGGAGAACCGTGATGGGGCTCGTGAACTGTCCCGCAAGTCCGCGAAGCAGTCCGTTGCGGCCACGCCTGAAGGCGACGTTTGGGCCATCGACCACGAGACGGCGCGCGGCTTCGTCGTCGGTCAAGCCGGCTGATGACGAGCGAACATCGATAAGCAACTGGTCGATGGGGGCAGACCAGAACTGCTCTGACCGAGCTCCAAGCGACGCTCCATGAAAAGGCGGCTGGCCGGGAAGGGAGGAGGGCGTGGATGCGGCGATGGTCATGGTTGCTCCCGGGAATCTGTCTCTTCCTCGGCTGCGGTCTACCACCTGAATGTGCAAATTTGTTAGGGGAAAAGCGCACAATTGCTTCGTTGTTCCCCTAATTTCTCGATCGATGCGCGCATTCCATTCGGGCTATCAGACTCAGATCGCCAGACGGCCACGATGACGGCGACATTACAACGATGACGGCGACATTGCTGGTGGTGGACGCAGGCAGCTCGTCGGTAAGGTTGGCCGCATTCGAGGCCGGGGGTGTCGATGCAACCTCTTTGACGTCCACGCTACGACCTGCCATCAACGCTGCCGCGCAGTTCCCGCAACGCATCGCGCGCACCCACGCGCAACTCCCGGATGAGCAGCGATCAGCTGCGTTCAACGCAATGCTCAATTCCTTTCTCGCGCAGAATGAGATCGGGGATGTGCGGGCAGTCGCTCATCGAATCGTCCACGGGGGAATCAGGTTTTCGGCGCCATGCGTCCTCGACGCCATCACGGAGCAGTCACTGCAAGCATTGAGTGAGCTGGCACCGCTGCATATACCAATTGCACTGGACTGGGTTACGCTCTGCCGCGGAACCTTCGGCCCCGCCATTCCACAAATCGCCGTGTTCGACACTGCGTTCTTCGCCGCGCTTCCGGCGGTGGCGCAATGGTACGCGATTCCGCTCGAACTCCAGAAGACCCACGGTTTGCGGCGCTTCGGGTTCCATGGTCTGGCGCACGACTCGATGCTGGGACGCGTACAACTTCATCGTCCGGATCTTGATCGCGGGGGCCGAATCATCTCGCTTCAGCTCGGCGCCGGTTGCTCGATCGCGGCAATCGATCGCGGTGCTCCCCAGGATACTTCGATGGGTTTCTCTCCACTCGAAGGACTTGTGATGTCCACGCGATCGGGAGATATCGATGCCGGCCTCATCACCTACCTGGAGCGTGCGGGGGGGTTCTCTGCCGAGAAGATCGAGCGAGTGCTCAACATGGAATCGGGCCTCCTCGGCCTGTCCGGGCTGAGTGGGGACATGCAGACTCTCCTTGCTTCCAGAAATCCTGACGCCGAGTTCGCGATCGAGCTTTATTGTTATCGCGTTCGGAAATACATCGGCGCCTACATTGCTGTTCTTGGCGGAGTCGATGTTATCGTATTTGGCGGCGGCGTCGGCGAGCACGCTCCCGAAGTTCGCGAGCGGATTCTTACAGGCATGGAGTGGTGCGGCGTCACTCTTGATAACGAAAGAAATAATGCCGCGCGCGGCACGGATGAGACCGACGCACGTATTGGCAAATCGGCGACTCCGGTGGACGTGTGGGTGGTATCTGTCGACGAAAGCGCGGTGATCGCGCGCGAAGCCGCCGGTGTTCTGCGGCGGGAGGGAGTTCCCAACGCCAAACTTTGAGTTCGACGTAACTGTGTCTAGCGCGGTTCCCACCGCAACGCCGCCACGCACGACGAAAGCCGATGAGGCGTCACCTGGCGCCTTGTCCGCGCGCACATCGGAGTCAGGCTCGGCGTCGCCGCTGACTCCGGATGTTGCGGCGAGAATGCAGCGGTACTGGCAAGCCGCCAATTATCTGACGGTCGGCCAGATCTATCTCAAGGAGAACCCGCTTCTGCGCGAGCCGCTCCGGGCGCAACATATAAAGCCCCGGCTGCTCGGACACTGGGGTACGTCGCCGGGGTTGAGCTTCATCTACGTGCACCTCAACCGAATAATTACCGAGCGCGACGCCAACATCATTTATCTCGCCGGACCTGGACACGGCGGGCCCGCCGTCGTTGCGAACGTCTACCTCGAGGGCACTTACAGCGAAGTGTATCCGGCTATAACCCGTGATGTCGATGGTCTCAGGCGTCTCTTTCGGCAGTTCTCGACACCCGGTGGAATTCCGAGTCACGTAAGCGTACCCACACCGGGCTCGATCCATGAAGGAGGAGAGCTCGGCTACGTCCTGATGCACGCTTTCGGCGCGGTGTTCGACAATCCGGATCTCATCGCCGTTGCCGTTGTTGGAGATGGGGAAGCTGAGACGGGGCCACTGGAAGGGTCGTGGAAGGGAACGAGCTTCCTGAATCCCGTCCGCGACGGCGCGGTGCTTCCGATCCTCCACCTGAACGGATACAAGATCAGCGGACCCAGCGTGCTGGCGCGAAAAACCGACACCGATGTGCGGGCGCTCCTTGAGGCGCACGGCTACGATGCGCATTTCGTCGAAGGGGATGAGCCGCTCCGACTGCATCGGGAGTTCGCCGCGGCTCTCGACAATTGCTACGCGCGAATTCAGGAGATCCAGACCAGTGCTCGTTCCGGATCTTCCGGCGCGATCCGAGAACGTCCACGGTGGCCCGCAATCGTCCTTCGTACTCCCAAAGGATGGACGGGGCCAAAGATTGTGAATGGCCTTCCCGTCGAGGGGACTTTTCG
>DASWBG010000312.1:0-3500 GCA_036390715.1 Gemmatimonadaceae bacterium | reverse complement strand
AGCTGTCGCACGCCGAGCCGTTTGGCCGCGCAATTCGCCTCCTTGGTACGGGCGGCGGCGAGCTCCGGTCCAGCGGGGATGTGGGCGAAATCGCGAACGCCCTTTGAGCCGTCGGTGGCGATGACGAGATGTGTCTCGCGTGCCTCTCTCGCGAGCTTCGACAGCAGTGGGCCGATGACGCGCTCGTCGTCGGGGTGAGCGAAGACTGCGAGGATGGGCCGGCTGTTCTGAGCCTGCGCCGAGAGCGCAATGAAGGTGGCAAGCGCCACGGCGACGAAGTTATGAATGGATTTGTGCATGCCAATACACTGCAGTCTGGACGGCTCGAGCGCGAGCCCACACCTTCAGGCGCACTAAGATTCTGGGCATCCATCCGGGAGAGCGAGTGGCAATGACGCGTCCTGCTTCCGATCGCAATGGTTATGCACCTTCCTATGTCACCGCTACGCTCGCAGCTGCGCTGGTATTTGTTCTGTACCTCCTGACACTGGCGCCTTCCGTTGCCATGTGGGACACCGGCGAGTACATGGCCGCGGTGAAAGTGCTCGGGCTTCCACATCCGCCGGGCAATCCATTTTTCATGCTGCTCGGGCACGCGTTCGCATCCCTTCCGCTTCCAGTATCCTACGCAGCTCGCATTAATCTTTTGGCCGCGCTTGCGAGTGCGTGCTCGGCTGGATTCTGGTTTCTTGTAGCCGAGCGAGTGGCGGCGCGGTGGATGTCAGAGCGCTGGCAGCGACTCACCGCTGCAGCTCTCGCGACGGTTATCGGAGCGACCGCGTTCACCGTCTGGAATCAGTCGGTGGTGAACGAGAAGGTCTACACGGTTTCGCTTCTGTTCTTTGCAATCGTATCATGGTTGGTCCTCGAGTGGATCGACAACCCCGACTCAGCGCGCGCCGATCGCATCGTGGTGCTCGTGTGTTTCCTTCTTGGCCTCGGCTACTCGAACCACCCCGCCGGTTTCCTGCCGCTCCCGGCAGCCGGTATCGCGCTCCTCGCGAATCGCTGGCGAACGCTCCTGCGCCCCAAACTTGTCGCCGCATCCGTTGGCGCTCTCCTTTTGGGTCTCACCCCTTTTATCTACGAGCCCCTGCGCGCGGCTCGTTTCCCCGCGATCAATGAGGGTGCGCCCACGGCATGTACGACGGAGCTCAAGGCAAGCTGCACCTTCGATTCTGTGACGTGGCAGAGATTCAAGTTCAATGTGACTCGCGGGCAGTACCCGCCGAAACTCGTGCGTGGCGCTCCCTTCACCGTTCAGGTCGGGATGTGGTGGCTCTATTTCAAATGGCAATGGCTCCGTGATGCGCACGCGACGATGCCGGGTGTTCAGTCTATGGTCGCGTTCGTCTTCCTGATGCTCGGACTTGTCGGGGCCTACGTCCACTGGCAGCGGGACCGGAAAACCTTCTGGTATTTCGGCCCGCTCATGTTCACGATGACGCTTGCGCTGATTTACTACCTGAATTTCAAGTATGGCTGGTCGCAGGATCCCAGGTTGTCTGACGTTGATCGCGAGGTACGCGACCGGGATTACTTCTATATCTGGAGTTATTCCGCCTGGGGTATCTGGGCGGCGATCGGTCTGGCGTTCGCCTGGGAACGGCTCGCGCATCTGGTCGATCGCGTGAAACGGCGCGAAGCCCGGAATCCAGCGTCAGCAAACGACAACAGAAAAACGCCTGCTGCGCGAACCCCGGTGTTGAGCTGGCCTTCTACGCCCGCGTTCAAACTCGCGGCGCCCATCATTTTGTTCGCGATAATTCCCTTTATTGCGAACGTCAGGTACGCGTCGAGAGCGAAGCACCAGTTCACCGAGCAGTGGGCGCATGACTATCTGGACTCGCTGGAGCCGTACGCGATAGTGATCACTACCGGCGACAACGACACGTTCCCGCTTTGGTACGCACAGGAAGTCGAGGGAGTACGGCGCGACGTTACTGTCGCGGTTTCGAGCTATGTGGACACGGATTGGTTCGTGCGACAGATGATCCGACGCCCGGTCGAGACCTACGACGCCGCACATGGGCCAGCGATATATCGTCGCAGAAGTTGGAGGAAGCCGACGGGGCCGCCGCTCAAAATGACTTTGGCGGAAGCCGACGCCATTCCCGACTACATCGAGATTGACAAGCCTCAGTTATTTCGTCAGGGGGATATCAGTCTTCCGATACATCCCGGCTATCTTCTGCGTAATCAGCTCGTATTGCTGCGCCTCATAAAGGATGCTCTTCCAGAGCGACCAATTTATGTGTCAATGGGTGGAGCTCTCGGACTCCCACTGGAGCCGTATCTTCTGGCGCAAGGATTCGTGCAGAAGCTTGTCGATCACCCCATCACCGATAGTGCCGCAACTCCACGCATTGCTGGCTTGTTTCTCGACGTTGATCGTACGAAAGAGCTTTGGGACACAGTCTACCGTGCGCCCGAAGCACTGATGGAGGAAGGGGACTGGGTCGACCGCGCGTCGTTTGGTATCCCATATACGTATGCATTCACGGGGGCAGTATTAGCCGACGCGCTGGCCAGACGGGGCGACGAAAAAAGCGCGAACAGGGTCATGGACCGTGTCAGGGGAATCGTGAAGGCGGCGAGAATCGAGGGATTCCCGGGGACCTAGGTCCGGGGTGTCTATGAGCCGCCACATTTCCCGACGCGAAGCTCTCGCAGAGTTGAGCGCGCTCTTCGCCATTCCGCTTATTGGGTGGCCGGAGCGCCTCAGTGATCCTCTCGCCGGCACGATCGTCGACTATCAAGCGGGACGCGCGCGCCGTGACTGGAGTGCCGCTCAGGTAATCCAGGAAGCGCTCGATCGCGGCCACGCGTGGAACGGCACTTTGCACGCGATTGACCTCTGGTCCGCGACCGCGGTGGACGATGCCCGGGACTCCGATGCGCGCGCCCGGCGTGGCAGGCTGCGTGGCCCCCTCGATGGCGTTCCCGTCTTCGCCAAGGCGATCTACGACATGAACGGCCTTCCGACGACTGGATCGAACGCCGAGTGGGCGCGGTTGTTTCCAGAGGTGGTTCGTAGTGACGCGATCGAAGTCGCGCGAATGCGCGCGGCAGGCGCAATCGTGCTCGGCAAAACAGCCGCCGATGATTTTGCGTATCACGGCAACGGAACCAGCTCCCTGACCGGACAGGTTCGCAATCCGTACGATCCCATAGGCGTGAAGACACCGGGCGGCTCGAGCGCCGGCTCGGCGGTGTCGGTCGCGTGCGGAATTGCGTTCGCCGCGCTGGGCACCGACGACGGCGGCTCCAATCGTATTCCGGCACAGTTCTGCGGTGTGGTGGGGATGAAGCCGACGTTCGGACTCGTGCCCCGCACCGGTGTGATTCCGACCTGGCCGTATCTCGACACGCACGGTCCGCTCGCGCGCCATGTCGCCGATGCCGCGCTGCTGCTCGACGCGATCGCCGGACCAGATGCGTCGGATGGACTCGCGCTGCTTACGCCACGGAAGCGCGGCACGCTCGCTCATCTGCATGAC
>DASWBG010000311.1:0-13961 GCA_036390715.1 Gemmatimonadaceae bacterium | reverse complement strand
TCGATGAGTGACTTGCGATACTCTTCGGGCGATCCGAGCCCTGCTTTCTTGAGCTCGTTTCGATACTCGTCGTCCGAGCTGAACTGGGATCGGACCTGCTTGATTTGACGGTCAGCTCCGTCAGTTATGTCGGCGTCCGTCACCTCGAGTTTCATTTCCTTCGCTTTCTGAACGAGAATCTCTTCGTCCACCAGCTCGCCCAGCACGGTGTGTGCGAGAGCGGACTGTCCAGCGGAATCGGTGGGGAGCTGCAGGCCCTGTGCGCGACGCTGGTTGATGGAGGTGAGCACGTCGCTCCAGAGAAGTGGCTGATCACCTACGATTGCGACGACGCGATCGATGGGCAGAGCCGGCGGCACCGTCCGGGCGACGGTGGCTGGGGTCTGCGCTCCGAGCCCGATCGGCGCGAGTATTCCGGCAACGATGAATTGCTTGATCATCGCTGATCCTACCCCGCGACTGGATCGGGGTTCGATCACTTCTTGCCGCCGGGCGGAGTGGACGACGCAGTCGGAGGCAATGTAGGATTCAGCGGCACCGCGGTCGGCGGCTGCTGAGCGGAGTGCACCGAGTCAGCTGAGCTGCGGATCTTCGCTGCCTCTTGCACCGCACGGTCAAACCCCGCGTCATTGAACGAATACTTGTACTTCTCTCGCAAAATATTGGAGAGTGGAGACGGCACGGACACGAACGCTGCCTGCTCCTGCAACAAACGGGTGAAATAGGCGTCGATCCGTTTAGCGGCGAGCTTCTCGCGATCGCCCTCGCTCTTCGCGCTGTCGGCCAGGGATGCGGGCAGGACGCCCAGCTGCGCCCACGCCGTGCGCACCGCGTTGGTAAAGCTCGCGTGCAGCTGGGCCATCTCGGCAGGATCGATTTGTACCTTGGCGCTGTCGGCCTGCTTCAGCACCAGGTCGTTCTTGGCGAAGTTGCGAACCAGCTGTACGAGGAGGGAATCTGGTGACTGTTTGATCTGATCGAGAACACGGGCTTGTGGCGGCAGCGTCTCCAGCCAGCCGACCAGGCGGGACGTGGTGAATTTTCCGGCGGTGGAGGTGGCCAACACGGTGTTGTCGCGCCGGTATGCGTCCGGCTCGTTGCCCACCGCTCTCACAATAGTGGGAGCGTCCTTCTTCACCTCGATCTTGCCGTTCTGTTCGAGCTTGGCCATGTAGGTGCTTTCCGCCACGGCGACGCTTCGTCCCTTCGACGCGGCCAGCAGCTGGCTCTTGACCTGATCGTAGGTCGGACGGTGGATGATGTGATACCCGTACTGGGTCTGAATCACCGGGGAAATCGCGCCCGGCTTTAGTGCGACGAGGGCTTTCTCGAATTCGGGAACCATCGAGCCCTTCGGAAAGATTCCGAGCGAGCCCCCCTGTTTCGCCGATTGCTGGTCCTGGCTGTTCTTCGTGGCGACGTCCGCGAAGTTGGCAGCCGTCACCTTGGTGCGAAGCGAATCTGCTTTCTTCTTGACGGCTGCTTTCTGCGCGTCGTTCATCCCCTGCGTGAGGAGAAGGATGTGGTCAGCCGCGAGGATCTGCCCGCTATCCCACTGGCGCTTGGCGGCGGCGGTGTCTTCGACGCCCCAGCCCTTCGACACGACGTCATACCATTTCTTCGCCTTCATACTGGCGATCGCCGGCCACATCGCTTCGTCGATCACCTTGGGATCGTTGAGCGAATCGCCGTGCGCCGCGGCCATGCCTAGCAGCTGGTAATCGACCCAGACGTTCGCGATCGACTTGGCGATGTCCTTACGGACTGGCGCGCGCGATTTGCCCAGCATATTCGCGAGCTTGGTCACCGAGAGCTCGGCGCTCCCGGCGCGAGCGACCCAGTCGGTGTGCGCGTTCAGGGCATCCTTCAACCCGGAACAGGCCGAGAGTGTAAAAGCCGCTACCGCGGCGAGAGCGATATTGCGTTTCATGTTTGCGTCGTACGGGTTAGCTGTCAGGTGGGACGCAGTGTAGTCAGGGCACGGACAAGTCCATCGAGCATCTCAGCTCCTCCAAGACGGGTGAGCTTGAGTGAGAGCGGATGCGCGCGTCGCACTTCCGCCTGGAACTGTACCTCGTGGAACGCCGCCGAAATCCCCTTCATACGGGGCACCGCGTGCTCGCGAAAGGTAATACGGGCCTCGTTTCCGCGCACCAGCACGGACTCAACATCGGAAGCACCGCCGAGGATTCGGAGCAGAGCGGTTGCAAAGAAGGTTCGCGCGGGTTCCGGTAGAACTCCGAACCGGTCCCGTACTTCCTCTCTCAGGGCCTCGATCTCGGCGACATCCATCATGTGCGTGAGGCGTCTGTAGATGTCGAGCTTGGCGTCCTGGGAGTTGATGTATTCGTCCGGCAGGTAGGACGGGACATCGAGGGAGATCTCCGATGGCTGGAGCCTGGGTGCGTCGTCTCCGCGCATCAGGCGCTTTACCGTCTCATCGAGCATGCGGAGATACATGTCGAAGCCGACCGCGTGCACGAACCCCGATTGCTCGGGTCCCAGGAGGTTGCCGGCGCCCCGAAGCTCGAGGTCCTTGAGCGCGATCTGATAACCCGCGCCCAGCTGGGTATGGTGTTCCAGAATGGTGAGACGTCGGTTTGCATCTTCGTCGATCGAGTCCGGCACCAGCAGATAGCAGCTCGCCCTGCGATGCGAGCGGCCGACGCGTCCCCGCAGTTGATAGAGCTGCGCGAGACCGAAAGTGTCGGCACGGTTGACGAACATCGTGTTGGCGTTGGGTACGTCCAGCCCGGACTCCACGATCATCGTAGAGACGAGCACGTCGATCTCGCCGTCGACGAATCTTCGCATCACTTCTTCGAGCTCGCGCTCACGCATCTGCCCATGGCCGACGCCGATACGCGCCCGCGGCACGACGTGGCGGATGTGTTCCGCCATCCCGTCGATCGTCTCGATCCGGTTGTGGACGAAGAACACCTGCCCGCCACGATCGAGCTCGCGAGAGATGCCTTCGTCGATCAGACCATCGTCCCAGGGCTCGACGTACGTGAGCACCGGCGAGCGATCGCGCGGAGGCGTCTGCATCAAAGTCATGTCACGCAGACCGGCCAGGGAGAGATGGAGCGTCCGCGGAATCGGCGTGGCCGTCAGTGTGAGCACATCGGTGTCGAGTCTGAGCCTCTTGAGGCGTTCCTTGTGTTTGACACCGAAGCGATGCTCCTCGTCAACGACGATCAGTCCGAGCTCCGAGAACGCGACGTCGGAGCTCAAAAGACGATGAGTTCCGATGACGACGTCGACTTTCCCTGCCTTGAGGCCCGCGAGCACCGTCGCCTGCTCCTTCGGAGTTTGAAAACGACTGAGCGTTTCCACGTTGACCGGAAAATCAGCCAACCGCTCGCCGAATGTTCGCGCGTGCTGGTCGGCGAGAATCGTCGTCGGCACCAGCACGACCACCTGCCGGCCGGACTGCACCGCTTTGAACGCGGCCCGCACGGCGATTTCCGTCTTGCCGTAGCCCACGTCTCCGACGAGAAGTCGATCCATCGGACGAGGACGTTCCATGTCGCCCTTCACGTCGGTGGTGGCGGTGCGCTGGTCGGGTGTGTCCTCGAATAGAAAGGAGGATTCGAGCTGACGCTGCCAAACAGTATCTGGCAAGTGTGGCGGTCTAGTCGCGACTTTACGGCGTGCGTACAGATCGAGAAGCTCGACCGTCATCTCCTGAATCGCGGCGCGGGTTTTGTCCCGCTGGGATGCCCATCGCTTCCCTCCGAGGGCGTGTAATCGAGGCGGCGGCGCGTCGGAAGTGATGTCGGCGGCGGAGCGGTATCGCTCGATCTGGTCGATGCGGTAGAGGGGGACGTTGAGTCGGTCGCCTCCCTCGTATTCGATCACGGCGACTTCAACCGTGCTCTCTCGCACGAACATCGTTTCTATACCGCGGTAAATCCCTACCCCGTGCTCGAGATGCACGACGTAGTCGCCAGGCTTGAGCGCGGTCAGACTCTCGAGAGCGGCGCCCGTCGCGTAGCGCCGCGCGCGCCGGAAGCGTCGCTCGCGGCGAAAGATCTCGTGGTCGGTGAGGAGCCGGTATCCGGCGAAGTCACTGCCCCGCGGCGGAATGACGAATCCGCCGTCGAGAACTCCGATCGCGAGAGTGGCCGGCGATATACGGTCGTCATTCAGAAGCTCGTCGAGACGCTCGGCCTGACCAGCGTTGTCGCAGAGGATCGTCGTGCGGATTCCATCGGCGACGATCTGCTTCAGGCGCTTCATGTCGCGCAGAATCTCTTCAGGCTCCCTGAACGGAAAGACAATCCGCGCATCGTCGCCCGAGAGATCGATCGTTCCGTATGCGCTGAGCGCCTCGAGCGCGATGTCAGGAGACTCGAACAACTCGTCTCGGCTTGGGGTGTCTTCTCCGCGTCGCCGGGCGAGATCGATGTGGTGCTGTGCTTCCGACCAGGTTCGCTCCATCTCGGGCTTCACGTGAGTTCCACGTGGGATCACGAACAAAGTGTCCGGCGGAAAAAGGCCCCGAATTGACGAGCGCTCCGGCTCACTGTCGCCGACGCTGATCTGCCCGTCGACCGGAAGGACGAGCGCGACTTCAGCGTCGCGGGTCGACCTCTGGGTGAGAAGATCGAAATGGCGTAGCTCGGTGATGTCGTCACCCCAGAACTCGAGACGCACCGGCTCCGCCATCCCGAAGCTGTAGATATCGAAGATCCCGCCGCGCACGCTGAACTGCGCGACGTCCTCCACCATGGGCACGCGCTCAAAGCCGATGGCTTCGAGATGCGCGGCTAGGTCTTCGGGACGTCGAGTGTCTCCCTTTTTGAGCTCGAGTCGCGCGGCAGCCAGCGCGCGCGGGAGCTGGGTCCGCTCGAGCAGAGCGCGACTGGTGGTGACGACGATTCGAAGATCGCCCCGGCCGATTCGCTCGAGCGTCTCGACCCTTTCGCCGGCGACTTCCGCATGCGCCTCCGCTTCCCCGAAGCTCTCGCGCGGGGGGTAGAATGCGACGCCATCGGGCTCCACGAGCGTGCTCAGATCGGCGAGCCAGCGCTCGGCGCCGGCGACGTCGTCGTTCAACACCACGAAGAAGCGGTGCGTAAGATTCTTAGAGAGGGTCGCGACTATTACAGCGTCGCTGGATCCTTGGAGGCCGCCGAGCCCGCGGCGCGAGGCGGGCCCGGGAAGGTCGCTCAGCAACTCCCGGAATTCATCCAGAGATTCGAGGATCGAGAGCAGTTGTGGGAGCGGCATGGCGCAAGGTAAATGCGACTCCGAGCTACAGGTAGCCGCCGGCGCCGTTAAGTCCGCCGCGGGTTAGAAGGGAGGACCGATTCCCGGCCTGACTCTGGCATTGACTCCGCTGGTACATTCTGGCAAATTGTATACAAACCTGGGGAGGTCGACATGCGGACGGCGAGATTTGCGGCAGCGGTGGGTGCTTCGGCCTTCCTTATTTGTGCTTTCGCTGCACCCTCAGGAGCCCAGGAGCGCTCGAAGCGAGCGCCGATCATCCGAATCTATGATACGAATGGCTCCACTGCTCTCGAAACCACGAGCTACGTGACGCCAGTCATCGAAGTCGCCGAGAACGCCTACGTATTCGCGGTCTCAATGGATCTCGATGGGCAGATACAGGTACTGCACCCCGATTTCCCAGGCATCTCAGTCCGGCAGCTCGCTCACAGGGAGATCAGACTCCCCAACTTCTTCGCGGGCTTCGCGCAGCAAAGAGGCGACGGGTACTACGGCGCTTCGTCTTACGCCGGCTACAGTAGCTACGACGACGGATACCTCGACTCACGGGGCACAGTGATAGCGCTGGCTTCGCGGGCTCCGTTCGACCTCGAGCGGATCGAGAGCGGCGGCGACTGGAACATGTCGGCGATCAGGCAGCTGATCGAATACCGGACTCCGCAGGTCGCCGCGCAGTCGTTGGCGAGCTATCTGGGCGCCAAAGGCGAGCCGATCGGACGCGATATCCTGCGTTTCGCGGGCGGGCGCAACTACAACAGCTACTACGCGTACAGTCCTTATTCCTCCTGCGATCTTTACGGCTACGCCTACGCACCGACCTTGGCGCGGCGCTTTTTTCAAGCCAGCCAGTCGATCGCCTTTCTTCGCCAGCGTGGACAGTCGGCGAGACTTGGCTACGACTTTTGCGGTTTCCCGATCGTGATCTACACGCCGAGATCTTTCGCCGGCGGGTTCCCGGTGGGTAGGCCAAGGCCTCGCGGCGACACCACCGTATTTCCCAAGGGTCGGTTCCCAGTGCAAGGCGTGCCACACCACCCGCCGCGCTCCAGCGCGCAAGCTGCGCCCGAGGGAATCTTTCCGCTTACACGCTCCGGTCTTCCTCAGATGGGCGACGTGACCATCACGGCTCCGCGAGGGCACCGCGCGGAGCCTCACCTGAATCAGGGCGGTTACACGTCACAGCCGATGTCGGCCCCTCAAGGGCGGGCCCCTGTCGAGCGAGTTACAACGCCTCGCCTGGAACCGGCGGCGACCGGCGCACAGCCCGTTCGTGAGTACCGACCTGAGCCACGCACAGAGGCGCCACCGCCGGCTCGCGTTCCGAGAGAATCTCCGCCGCCGCCCGCGCCTGTAGTCCACGAGAGACCATCCACATCACCGCCTCCGGCTCCGACCCCGCGAGCTGCGACGCCCGCTAATCCTCCACCGAACCGCAAATAAGCGCAGGTGGCAATTGATCAATCGAGAGGGCTGCGAAAGCAGCCCTCTTTCTTTTTGTGAGCGCCGGAACAGGGTGCTTTGACGGTTATATTTCGAGGTTCCTTCCGCTCGCTCCCCGCACAACCCAGAGACACCCGTTGAAGCTCGAGCACATTCGCAACTTCTGCATCGTCGCACACATCGACCACGGCAAGTCGACCCTCGCCGACAGGCTGATCGAGGCTACCGGCATGTTGCAGAAGCGCGAGATGAAAGCCCAGGTTCTGGACACGCTCGATCTCGAGCGCGAGCGGGGGATAACCATCAAGCTCAACGCCGTCCGCATGACGTACACGGCGCGCGACGGCCAGGATTACGAGCTCAACCTCATCGATACGCCAGGCCACGTCGACTTCACTTACGAGGTCTCGCGCTCGCTTGCTGCCTGCGAAGGTGCGATCCTCGTGGTCGACGCGTCCCAGGGGATCGAGGCCCAGACTCTCTCCAACCTCTTCCTGGCGGTTGATGCCGGCCTGGAGATCATTCCCATTCTCAACAAGATCGACCTGCCTGGCGCCGAGCCGGAGAAGCGTCGAAAGGAAGTGGCCGACCTCCTTGGCATCGAGGAGAGCGAGATCCTTCTCGTCAGTGCAAAGGAAGGGATCGGAATCGGCGAGCTGCTCGAAGAGGTCGTGCGCAAAGTCCCTCCCCCCGAGGGCGACGACAAGGCTCCTCTACGGGCGCTCATTTACGACTCGTACTATGACAAGTATCGCGGCGCGATACCGAGCGTGCGCGTGGTCGATGGCGTGATCAGAAAGGGAACGCACATCACGTTCGGCGCGAGCGAGTCGGTTTACGAAGTAGATGAAGTCGGATACAACCAGCTGCGACAGGTTCCGACAGATCAACTGGGACCGGGCGAAGTCGGATACGTGGTAGCGAGCGTGCGTTCCGTGAGCGAGACCCGCGCGGGCGATACGATTTTCGACGCAGAAAACCACGCCGTGGAAGCCCTGCCCGGTTATAAGGCGGTTCGTTCGTTCGTGTTCGCCGGACTCTATCCTACCGACACCACCCAGTACGAAACGCTGCGCGACGCTCTAGAGAAGCTCAAGTTGAACGACGCGTCGCTCAATTACGAGCCCGAGACCTCGACCGCTCTTGGGTTCGGATTCCGCGCCGGATTCCTGGGACTCCTCCACATGGAGATCGTGCAGGAGCGACTTCGCCGCGAATTCGATCTCGAGCTCGTCACGACTGTTCCCTCAGTCGAGTACAAGGTTTACCTCACCGATGGAACGATGAAGCTCATAGAGAACCCTTCACTGATGCCATCGGGACAGACTGTCGCCTACGTCGAGGAGCCGTACGTGAAGGCTCGCATCATGGTGCCGGCAGAATACATCGGGGCGATCATGACCCTCGGCACCGAGCGCCGGGGCGTCTACCGGAACATGACCTATCTCGACACCCAGCGCGTCGAGCTGGATTGGGAATTCCCTCTAGGGGAAATAATCCTCGACTTCTTCGACAAGCTGAAGACCGTGAGTCGCGGCTATGCATCGCTCGACTACGATATCCTGGAGTACCGTCGCAGCGATCTCGTCAGACTGGACATGTTGATCAATGGCGATCCGGTGGATGCATTCAGCGTGATCATCCACGAGGACAAGTCGTACGAGTGGGGACGCAAGATCGCGGACAAGCTGAAGGATCTGATTCCGCGACAGCTCTTCGAGGTCGCCATTCAAGCAGCGGTTGGATCGAAGGTGATCGCGCGCACGAGCGTCAAGCCACTGCGCAAGGACGTGCTTGCCAAGTGCTACGGCGGCGACATCTCACGCAAGCGCAAGCTCCTCGAGAAGCAAAAGGCGGGGAAAAAGAGAATGAAGCAGGTCGGATCAGTGGAAATACCGCAGGAAGCGTTTCTCGCCGTCCTGCAGGTGGACTGAGTGGGAGGATCGCTCGTTATTCAGACGAGCTTTCTCGGCGACGTCATTCTTACGACGCCGCTCATTGCCGAGCTTGCGAAGCGCGGCCCGGTCGACGTCCTCGCAACTCCGGGTGGCGCAACGGCGCTCGCCAACAATCCCGACATCAGGTCGCTGATCCCTTACGACAAGCGCAACACTTACGGATCGGCGCAGGGTCTATGGCAAACTCTGAAGCAGATCCGGAGCAGGCGACCTTACGAGGCGGCGTATCTCGCTCAGGGGTCGTTCCGCAGTGGGCTCATCGCAATGATGACCGGAGCGAAGGAACGAATCGGATTCGCGAGCTCAACTGGCCGATTGCTATACACGAAGCAGATCGCCTATCGACCAGATCGTCACCACGTCGAGAGGCTGTGGTCGCTTTCGATGTCGGACTGCGCGGATCCTCCGACGCGCGACCAGATCCGCCCGCGCCTTTACCCGTCTGACGAGGAGCGCCACCGGGTCGATTCGCTTCTGCGCCAGAACGGCAACATCGATGAGCCGTTCGTGGCTCTCGCGCCAGGTAGTGCGTGGGGGACCAAGCGCTGGCCATATTATGTCGAGTTGGCGAAGCGATTGGCCGACGACTTCAGGATCGCAATCATCGGGTCGAAAGCCGATTCCGAGGTGGCGTCGCAGATTATCGAGGTACTGCGTCCGGCCGCGGTGATCAATGGAGTCGGAACTCTGCCACTTCTCGCGTCGGCGGAGCTGATCGGCCGGGCGCAGGCGATAGTGACCAACGATTCGGCCCCGCAGCACCTTGCATCAGCGATGGGAACTCCGACGCTGACGATCTTTGGTCCGACTGTGCCGGAGTTCGGATTCGGTCCTCTCGCCGAGCGGAACACGGTTGCCGGGAACAACAGCCTGTCCTGTCGGCCGTGTGATCGACACGGGCCGCAGCGGTGTCCTCTCGGACACTGGCGTTGCATGCGTGAGCTGACGCCCGAGTATGTCTCGAGTTTACTGATGGAAGTCCTCAACCCACCGGTGCCCGTATGAGTGCGAAGGAGCGTTACATCGTCGGAGTAGATCTGGGCGGTACCAACATCGTCGCGGGAGCGATGCCCGTCGATGGCAGCCGTGAGATCGCGATGCGCACCACTCAGACGCTTGCCGATGGCGGAGCTGCCTCGGTCGTCGATCGAATCGCCGGAATGATCGAGCAGGTGATCGCCCAAACGATGGCGGAAACGGGCGCCAACAGGTCCGCATTTCTGGGCGTCGGCATCGGATCGCCGGGACCGCTCGATCGCGAGAAGGGCATCGTCATCGTGACGCCTAACCTTGGCTGGAAGAATTTTCCGCTGCGCGACGAGATCTCGAGCCGGGTGGGTCTCGAAGCCACGCTCGACAACGATGCCAATTGCGCCACGCTCGGCGAATTCTGGTGCGGTGCCGCGGTCGGTGGCCGAAATGTGATCGGCATGACTCTGGGAACCGGAATCGGTGGAGGACTGATTCTCGACGGCAAACTGTACCACGGCGCATCGGATGTCGCCGGAGAGATTGGCCACACCACAATCGACTCCACCGGGCGCCGCTGCAAATGCGGGAATTACGGATGCCTCGAGGCATACGCTTCCGGGCCGGCCATCGCGGAACGTGCGCGGGAAGCACTGCGCGGCGACGAGAGCGAGTCCATTCTCGTGAGTATGGTCGACGGCGACCTGCGGAAGATCACAGCCCAAACTGTCTATGACGCCGCGAAGCGCGGCGATTCGACCGCCAGAGAAGTCGTCCGCGAAACTGCTCGGTTTCTCGGTGCTGGTGTGGGGAATCTCCTCAACATCTTCAATCCCGATACGGTCGTCCTCGCTGGTGGAGTCACTCAGGCGGGAGACGCCCTTTTCCGACCGTTGCGTGCAGAGGTGAAGCGCCGCGCGTTCAAACCCGCAGTCGAGGCGTGCCGCATTGTTCCGGGCGCGCTTCCCCTTTCCGCCGGCGTTGTCGGCGCGATCGCGACGTTCAAGATGCAGAAGCTGGGCGAGCTATAGTGATCGCTCGCGCGGAAACTCGATGACGCGAAAGAAGCGCGTCGGAGTCATAGGCAGCTTCGTCTGGGACGTCATTCATGGGCGTGATCCGCGGGATGCGCCGGTCGAGGAGTGGGGAGGGATCACTTATGCCCTGGGAGCGTTGGACGCCGCGCTCCCGCCGGAATGGGAATTCGTCCCGATCCTCAAGGTGGGCAGCGACCTCGCGCAGTCCGCCCGCGAGTTCGTGGCGCGGCTCGATCGCGCTGCGCCCGACGCAGCCCCGATCGAGGTGCCGTACCCGAACAATCGGGTGGCGCTTCACTACCTGAGCGACGAGCGCCGTTGTGAACGCCTGAGCGGTGGTGTCCCTACCTGGAGTTGGTTGGGCCTGAAACCTTTGCTGACCAATCTGGACGCGCTCTACATCAATTTGATCAGCGGCTTCGAGCTCGATCTCGAAACTGCGCAGCTCATCAGGCAGCACTTCAGCGGTCCGATCTACTGTGATCTGCATTCGCTGCTGCTCGCTGTCCAACCTGATGGAATGCGAACGCTGCAACCGCTCCCGAATCCCGCCGCCTGGTGCCGGTGTTTCGACTTCATCCAGGTAAATGAAGACGAGATGGGCATGATGGCTAGCGACCCGATGGCCTTGGCTGCTATCGCCTTTGCAGAGGGCGTTTCCTCGATAGCCATTACGCTTGGTAGCCGCGGCGTTGTCTATTTCGCGGCTCCGGGATTCGATCGAATCTCCGACGTGCGACGCCCCGTTCTCGGCGCGGCGACGGGCGCGATCCGCACGGCGCGTGTTCCGGCAAAACTTCGCCGACACGCGGGTCCGGGAGATCCGATCGGGTGCGGCGACGTGTGGGGCGCAACTTATTTCTCCCGATTGCTCGCGGGTGATAAGTTAGACGCGGCAATCGACCGCGCTCTGGATGCAGCAGCACGGAACGTAGACCATCGAGGCGCCACAGGTCTCGCCGACTACCTGCGCGGAGAACTCAGCATCAAGTGACGACAATCATCAACGTCCCACATTCGCTCGAGGACAAGTCGTTCGAGCTCGTGCTGGATCAGGTCGCGCCGTTGCCCCTGGACGAAAAAATCATCGTCGATACGAGGCACGCCCGTTGGGCATCTCCCTACGGCCTGACGGCGCTGCTGGCGCTGGCGCAGTCCCGCGCGGAGCGTCCGATACTCTATGTGCCGGAGGCCGAGAACGTCAGCAGCTACTGGTCGCGGATGGATTTCTTCAAGCACGCGGCCGAGCTGTACGAGCTACAGGGGCGAGTGAGGAGCACCAAGGCGGCAGAGACGAGCGTGCTTCTCGAAGTGACATCGATTTCCAAGAGCGACGATGTGCACAACGTCGTCGACAAGATCCAGCAAAGAGCGCAGGACGCGCTCGTCAAAAATCTTAATCTCGATGCGAAGATCACCATGCGGTTCACGATGGCGTTGTCGGAAGTCTGTCAGAACATCATCGAGCACGCGGGTCGCGGGGGGTGGGTCGCAGTCCAGACCTACACCTGGCGGGTTCGACTCGGCGGGCGGAAAGTCGTAGTGATCGCCGTTGCCGATCCCGGGATTGGTTTCAGGCAGTCGCTGGAATCGGCCCCGGGATTCCAGAAGAAGGACCGGTGGGACGACGGGCAAGCTCTGGAGGAGACCGTCATGCGCGGCGCATCCCGGTTCAGGGATCCCGGTCGAGGTCAAGGGCTTGCCGGAGTGAGGCGTTTTGTGGGAAACTGGGATGGGAAACTTTCAATCCGGAGCGGCACTGCCCGCATCGCCGTGCTTCCCAAGGGCGATTGGGACGAGGATGAGCCGCTCGTGGAAGATCTCTCATATTTTCCGGGGGCGCAGGTGCAGATAACGATTCCGGAGCGGGTGGCGTGATCAATCACATCGACGTGAGCTCGATGCTTCGCAAGAGCGTTTGCGAGCTCTATTCAAACCTGGTTACGCGTCCAACCGGCGCGGCGGTTCGATGCGAGATAGAACAGGAGCTCGACCGCATTGGCGACCGAGCCCTCACGGTGATCGACTTCTCGCACGTCGGACTGCTCGATTTCTCCTGCGCCGACGAGATCGTGGCCAAGCTCCTTCTTCAGTATGTGAGCATCGATGCGCCGCGCCGCGAGGTGTATTTCCTGTTCCGCGGGATCAGCGAGTCGCACATGGAAGCGATCGAAGCCGTGCTGGAGCGTCACAAGCTCGCTCTGGTGACACAGCACGCCGACGGAGCGTCACGGCTGATCGGCATCGTGGGCCTCGAGGAACGACGGGCGTGGGAGATCATCTCGCATTTGGGCGCGGGAGTAAGCGCGGACGTAGCGGACGTGATCGGCCTCTCGCGCGACGCCGCTGAGCGAATGCTGGACACGCTGTGGCGCCGGCGCCTGCTGATTCGCTACGACAACGCGTACGTCGCGGTGGGAAGTGCGACCGGTGCATCGGCGCCTACGAGTCTCGACGCATGATGGAGGGTTTTCAGCCCTGGCTGATGGTCTCGCAATACATTGCGACTCGCACCGGTGATGTAGAGCGCGGGCCACTCATCCGCCTTCACCCCACCGACGCGCGCAGGCGTCTGCTGGAAGACGGCGAGCTCGTCTGGGTTTACGGCCCGAGGCGTCACGAGCTGGCGGTGTTGGTCGTCGATGATACGGTAAACCCGGGAAATGTCGTCGCGCGCGACGTTCTGGGCATCGCGCCAGCGGAGATTGTTCGGGTCGTCAAGCACGATTTCGACGCCGGGCGAAGTACACGCAACCTCGGATAGGAGAGCTCGTGGCAGAAGTGACACGCAAGCTGGGACTGTCGACAACGGCGATTCACGGCGGCGCGGCACCAGCGGCTCCGGGCATGGGCATCTCTGCCCCACTCGTCCAGTCGGTCAATTTCGCCCAGGAAACCGGAACGAGCGAAGGGTTGCTCTACACCCGGTACGGGAACACCCCGAACGCTGAACGGGTTCAGCGACGTCTGGCGCTGCTGGAAGGATCGGAGGAAGCGCTGGTCTTATCGAGCGGGATGGGCGCCACCGCTTGCGCCATGCTCGCCCTCCTGCGGTCAGGCGATCATCTCGTGTCGAGCTCGTGGATCTACGGGGGAACGCGGAAGCTGTACACCGAAGACCTTGTCGGAATGGGAATCGAGGTCACGCTCGTGAATCCGCTCGAGCCGCGCGCGTGGCGGAAAGCTCTCAAGAAAAACACGAGGGCGATCTTCCTCGAATCGCCTGTGAATCCGACCTGTCGCGTACTCGAGCTGAGCTCGCTCCAGAATCTTGCGCACAACGAAGGCATCGCGCTCGTTGTCGATTCGACGTTTGCGA
>DASWBG010000310.1:0-12058 GCA_036390715.1 Gemmatimonadaceae bacterium | reverse complement strand
GATCACGATCCGGGACAGCTCGGCCGCTGTCTCCGCAGCATGCGAGAGAAAATCCCCACTCGAAAGCCCCCCGCCCTCCGCCATCACCGCGTTCTGGAGTGCGTGGGCGAGCAGCATCACCACAAACCTGATCGCGCGCTCGGGATGCGGATGCCCGATATCCCCTCGCCGATCGCGCAGCAATCGCTCGAACAACTCGAGGCTCTGAAGCCGAAGCTGTTCGGCGTGCGCCCTGAACTCGGCGTCCCCATGAGTCTGAGCGTACAGGAGCAAAGCGCGAATCAGCGGGCGGCGATTCCGGTAGCCTTCGATCATCCCCGTGACCAGAGTGGAAACCACCTCGGTGGTCGGAATGCACTCCCACTTGGCGGGATCGAGCGCGAACTCGTTGGCGGCGAAGGCGTCGGAAAAGAAGCGGTCGTAAACCGCGCTGATCAAAGAGTCCTTGTCCGGAAACCGTTTGTAGACATTCCCCACCGACATGCCCGCCCGGGCGGCGATTTCCGGAACGGTGGCCGCTTCGAGCCCGGCGGATTCGAGAGTCTGCTCGGCCGCGGCGAGCAACCGCTCCAGGCTGTTTCGGCCTCGTTCCTGGACGGTTGGAAGCGCCTCAGCGTGTCTCATAAGTGAATTATAGTTCACCCAAAGGTGAATTACAATTCATTTATACACCCGTCTAGATAAGTGGTTACCGCACCGATATTTGCAGCCTGCGTGCATTACGCCGGTACAAAAGCTCGAGGCGGTTAGCTGCAAAGCTGAGGGCTCCCTGCGTCCGCTTTGTGGATGCCAATTCTCCTCGCGATCTCCCGGCCGAGTTATCCGGAAGCCTGGTCGCCTCCCAGGCGGTCAACAGCCAATGGGCATCCCGCCGGACGTACACTTCCGTGAATCGGATCTTGAAGCTCGAAACTCCGGCCGAGCTCCTCACCCGCATCTGCGACCGGCCCGTCGACAGCGCCAGCCCGTTGTACACCCGCACCCTCACATCACTCGGCGCGATCGACTCGTAGACAAGCGTCTGCTTCTTGATCATGTCGATGAACTGCGACCTCGACTGGAGGTCGCCGCCGGTGTGGATGTAGTCCAACTCGTCATCCAGGAGAGTGTCGAGTGCGACGACGTCCTGCTTCATCATCGCCTCAAACCGCTGCCGCTGAGCTAGCCGCACTTCGCTCTCGGCGGTGAGGCGCCGTATCGCCTTGCTCGCTGGGGGCGTACACGCAATCGCAAAAACGAGCGGGAGAAGTCGCGCCGCCGTGCGCACGAGCAGTAGCTGCCTGCTACTTGGCCCTGACGTCGATCACCCCTGAGCCGTACTGCATTCCGTACGTCGGCATTATCTCCCTCCAAGCTTTGCGAGCGCCGTCCTGATCAATTCTGTCGCGGGCTTGCCGCCTCCGCCAGCATCAAGTGCGGCGCGCACTCCGCGTTCCGCGTCGGCAGCCGAATACCCCAGCGAAACCAGAGCCCGCAACGCATCATCAGCGGCGGCGCTCGCGGGAGCGGCGGATGTGCCGGTCGTCTCGCCGAGCCCATCGAGCTTGTCGGCGAGATCGAGAATAAGACGCTCGGCTTTCTTGCGGCCGACGCGCGGAACGCTCTGTAGCGTCGGGATGTCCTTCTCGCGAATTGCTCTAATGAGCCGGGTGGCCGAGAGCGCCGACAACATCCCGATCGCAAGCGAGGGCCCGACCCCGTTCGCAGTAAGCAGCTTCTCGAACAGCCGCTTCTCGAACACGCTGATGAATCCGAACAGCTGCCAGGAATCTTCCTTCACTACGAGCGAAGTGTGCAGCGCCACGATTTCGCCCACACGTGGAAGCGTCTCATATACGCCCAACGGAATCTTCAGCTCGTAGGCAACTCCTCCGCTCGTCATCACCTCGAGCGAATCCAGGTCCTTGGCAACCAGCTTTCCTTCGACGCGCCCGATCAACGCTCTGCCCTTCCCAGATCCGCCTGCGAGCGAAGCAGCGTCGACGAGGGGAATCGAATCGATTCGATCTTCGGCAGGTTGGGCATCAGCGCAAACGCCAGCGCTGCTGCCACTCCGTCCGACGCATCGCTCGGCTGCGGCGCCGATTTCAACCGCAGCAGGCGCATCACCATGAACTGGATCTGAACCTTGGTCGCCGTGCCGGTGCCGGCGACCGCTTTCTTTATCTCAGCCGGCGGATACTCGTGGATCTCCATCCCGGCGTGCGCTCCCGCCAAAAGAATCACTCCGCGCGCGTGGCCGAGCACTACGGTCGTTCGCACGTTCCGGGCGTAGAAGATGTCTTCGATTGCGAGAACGGTCGGCTGATGACGGCGGATCAACTCGAGGATTCCGTCGTGGATTTCGGCCAGGCGCCGCGCCAATTCATCGCGTGGCTTCGTGCGGATCACGCCACATTCGACGAGCGTGAGCGGATTGCGCCCTTCCTTCCGAACTATGCCGTAGCCGGTGACCGCCGTGCCGGGATCGATCCCGAGTATTACGACGGGTTGGGCATCACGCACCGGACATTTGCTCGACGTCCATGTCGAAATTCGCGGATACCTTCTGCACGTCGTCCAGGTCCTCGAGCTCGTCGAGCAGCTTGATCAGCGACTCGGCGTTCTTCCCCTCGACGCGCACCGTCGACTTCGGAATGAACGCGACCTCCGCCTCGGCGATCTCCACTCCCTTTGCCTTGATCGCGTCCTCGACCGTGTGCATCCCGTGCGGATCGGTGGTCACGATGTACTGTTCGCCCTCAGCCTTGAAATCCTCGGCGCCGCTATCGAGCGCGATCTCGAGCACCGCGTCTTCCTCGTATTTGGCGGAATCGATGTAGATCTGGCCCTTTCGATCGAACAGATACGACACCGAGTGCGGCGGCCCGAGGTTGCCACCGAGTCGCGTCAGCCGGTGCCGGATTTCGGCGACCGTGCGCGTCGGATTGTCGCTCAGGGCCGAGATCAGGATCGCAACTCCGCCTGGACCGTAGCCTTCGTACGTCACCTCGACGTAGTGAACTCCCTCGAGCTCGCCTGTCCCCTTCTTGATCGCGCGCTCGATGTTCTCCTTGGGCATCGACCCCGCTTTGGCAGCATCAATCGCCGTTCGAAGCCGCGGATTATGCGCGGGATCGCCCCCGGCAAGCTTCGCGGCCATCGTGATCTCGCGAATGAGCTTGGTGAACTGCGCGCCGCGCTTGGCGTCGGTCGCAGCCTTGTAGTGCTTGATCTGCTTCCATTTGCTATGGCCGGCCATGTCAGCTCGGTTGAGTTTGTGTCATTGTGTGTCGCGCGTGCGTCGGCGGCGATGCGGACAGCTCGTTCAGCAGTACAGCCAGTTCACCGCGTGATGCCTCATCTAACTGCGCGGAAGCGGCTTTCACAAGATCCGTGAAGGCGATCGCGCAGCGCGCCCGGTCCAATCCGTTCAGGGCGCCGAAGATGCCGAACGCCGTCGACCTGATTCCGCTGGGAATCGCCAGGGACGATAACCATTGCTTCGTATTCTCGGTCCGCTCGAGCACCAGCTCCCGCGACAGCTCGTAAGGAGGCAGGATTCCGGCACAAAGGCGCCCCAATTGGAGGCACGCGACCAGCGTTTCCCGATCTCCGCCAAGCGAAGCCCGCCCGGACAGCGTAGTTAGCGCACGGAATCGAAAAACGGGGGTGGCGAGAGTGTAACGGGGCATCTGGCCGAGCACCCTCCGAATCTAGGCACGGACTCCACCCGCGGCTACATTCCGATGTATGGCCGTTCCGGTCCTGAACCCCCCAAAATCGATACTGTGGGTGGACGACGAAGGTGAGCTCCTGGAGCCTCACCGCATCTTCCTTCGCTCCAAAGGCTATACCGTAGAGTGGGCGTCCAACGCCGACGATGCGATCGAGCTGCTGAGGCGTCGCCCGTTCGACATCCTGCTCCTCGACGAACAGATGCCCGGCAAGCGTGGGCTCGAGGTCTATCGCGATGTGCGCGAGATCGCGCCGACGCTGCCGGTCGTGATGGTCACGAAGAGCGAGGAAGATTCGACGCTCAAGGAAGCGATCGGCGTCAACGTGCGCGATTATCTGGTCAAGCCGATCAATCCGCGTCAGGTACTGACCGTCGTGACGAGGATTCTCGAAGGCCCGCGCATCCGCCAACAGGCGATCGCGCGCAGTTTCGTCGAGCGGTTCCGCGCGATCGAGCTTGAGCGAGACCACAATCTCGACTGGCGCGGCTGGATCGACCGCTACGACGAGCTGATGCGCTGGGATGTGGACCTCGCCGCGGCCGGGGAGATGGGACTCTACGAGTCGCTCCAGGGGCTTTATCCAGACATGCATCGCGAGTTCGCGGCGTACATGAAGGACCACTACCCGGAGTGGTTGAAGAATCTCCAAGGGAACAGGCCTCCTCTCTCGATAGACATTGTCGCCGAGTTTCTGATGCCAATCCTCGAGCGCGACAAGGCGGCGGTGTTCATCGTCATCGACTGTTTGCGCCTCGACCAGTGGCGCGTGCTTGAGCCGTTGCTTGCTCCGTTTTTCGATGTCGAGACGACGCACTACTACGCGGTGCTTCCGACGGCGACGCCGTATTCACGGAATTCGCTCTTCAGCGGACTCTTTCCCGGCGAGATTGCGGCGCGTCTTCCCGACTGGTGGGGGAACGCGGATCGTGAGGACGAGTCACTCAACGCGCACGAGCGCGAGCTGCTGGAGTCGCATCTCGAAGAGCTATGCGGCAAGACCCCGGTTCGTTACCAGAAAATCTCGACGTCCGCCAACTCCGATGAGCTCGAGCGGCACCTCGGCACCGCGATTGGACCCGAGGGAGTAAGCGCTTTCGTGTTCAACTTCGTCGACCTTTTGACCCACGGGCGAAGCGAGTCGCAAATACTGTATGAAGTTGCGCGGGATGAAATCGCTCTTCGTCAGATTACCCGGCAATGGTTCCAGCGGTCAGCGCTGTTCAGCGTTCTGAAGGAAGCATCGCGGCGAAAGATCTCCGTGCTCCTTACCACGGATCACGGCTCGATCCACTGCAACACTCCGGCGACGGTGTACGCAAAGCGCGACGCGAGTGCCAATCTGCGATACAAGTTCGGAGAGGACCTGCGCGCCGAGCGTCCGGAGCAGGCGCTGCTGTTCCCGAACGAGGACATGCTGCGGCTGCCGCGCCGTGGCGCGGGCGGCAACACCCTGCTCGCCACGAATGATTGTTTCTTCGTCTACCCGACGAAGTTGCGCGAGTACCAGAGCCGGTATCGCGGATCGTTCCTCCACGGGGGCGTGACGCCGGAAGAAGTAATTCTCCCGCTGGCGCTGCTAACGCCGCGCCGGTAGAGCGATTTGCGGGAAGAGAGCGGGGAAGAGGGAAGCGGGAAGAGGGAAGCGGGAAAACCGGTTCGGGAAGTTGGTGCGCTGTTCCCGCCTCCCGCTTCCCGCTTCCCGCCTCCCGCTTCCCCGGTCTACAAGAAGCTTCTCCCGTACCTGCGCCCGCATGCCTGGCGCATGGCCATCACGATCGCGTGCAACCTGCTTGCGGCACTCCTCGACGGCTTTGCGATCGCGCTCCTGATCCCGTTCCTCAACATCCTGTTCCACCAGCCATCGACGTCGCTCAAATCGGGTTGGGTGTCGAAGCTCCTCAACGCGACAGTCGGGAGCCAGATCATTCCCGGCAACGAGATGCGCTCGCTGCGCAACGTCATTTTGCTCGTGATGGCGTCGGTGCTGCTCAAGAATCTGCTGGTGTGGATCGCGGGGCAGTTCGGCGCAACGCTCCAGGAGTACGTGACGCGCGATCTGCGCAACGCCGTTTATCGGCACCTCGCGCATCTTCCACTCGGCTATTTCACGCAGATGAAGGCCGGGCAGATTCTGTCTCGGGTGATCAACGACACGTTCGAGGCGCGCCTCATTCTCACGCAAATCGTGACGCAGGGGCTGCAGAGCGCATCGCTCGTCGTCGTCTACATCGCGATCCTGTTCAGCATCTCGTGGAAGCTGACGCTGATCGCACTCATCATCTTGCCGCTGCTGGGAGTTTCGTTGCAGCCGATGCTGAAGAGGCTGCGAAAGGGCAATCTCCGTCGCGGCAACGTTCATGGTGAAATGACGAGCGTCCTTCAGGAGACGATCAGCGGCATCCGCCTGGTGAAGGCGTCGGGCACCGAGAGTTACGAGGAATCGCGATTTGCCGACGGCAGCAACAAGTACGCGCGCAGCAGCCTCAAGATGACGCGTCTCGCGCTGGTGGCGCCGCCCGTTACCGAGATCATCGGAACCCTGATTGCGGTTCTCGTGCTCTGGATTGGAGCGTGGCAGGTGTTGCAGAGTGGAACGATGACCGGTGCGACGCTGCTCGCCTTCCTGACGCTGGTTCTTCGCCTCCTTCAGCCGTTGAAGCAGCTCTCGCAGATGCGCACGACCGCTCAATCGTCGCTCGCGTCGGCCGAAAGATTGTTCGAGATCCTCGATTCACCGGCTGAGTTTCAGCGTGATCCGGGCACGAGGGAGAAAGCGACGTTCGAGCGCGATCTTCGGTTCGAGAACGTCACGTTCGCCTACGAGGACGCGCCCGTTCTTTCCGGGATCGATCTTGTCGCGCGCAAAGGGGAAGTCGTCGCGCTTGTCGGCCCGAGCGGCTCGGGAAAGAGCACGCTCGTCGATCTCATTCCGCGATTCTACGAGCCTGGCAAGGGGAGAATCCTGCTCGACGGAATCGACACGCGTGAGATCAAGCTTCCCGTGCTCCGCGCCCTGACCGGAATCGTGAGCCAGGAGACGGTTCTCTTTCATGATACGGTGCGCAACAACATCGCTTACGGCGCGCCGACCAAATACTCACAGGCTCAGATCGAAGCCGCGGCGAGGGCAGCCAATGCGCACGAGTTCATCATCGAGCTGCCGCAGGGTTACGACACGATGCTCGGAGAGCGCGGGACCCGGCTCTCGGGCGGCCAGAGGCAGAGGTTGGCGATTGCACGGGCCTTGCTCAGTGACCCGCCAATCCTCATTCTCGATGAAGCCACCTCCGCTCTCGATACAGAATCGGAGCGATTGGTGCAGGAAGCAGTCGACCGGCTATTACAGGGAAGGACGGTGTTCGTGATCGCGCACAGGCTCTCGACGGTCACGCACGCCGATCAGATCATCGTTCTCGATCGTGGCGAGATCGTCGAGCGGGGAACGCACGCCGAGCTGCTGGCGAAACGAGGCGCGTACTCTCGGCTCTATACATTGCAGTTCGGCGAAGGAAATGGAGACGTCGGTGACGCGGCGGAATCCACTCCCAACCGAATGGCTCCTTCAGCAGGGTAAGTAAAAGAGTGCACGTTCTATTTCTTCATTCTGCCCGCGAATGGTCGGGCACTGCCCGTCTCTTCGCGAGAGCCGGCCGTGGCATCTCCGAGCGCGGCGCGAAGGTAACGTTTCTCGTGGCGCCCGACAGCAACGTCCATCTGGCGGTGTCGCCGCGTCGCGATCCGGGACAGGCGCGTCATACACCCATTCCCGAGCCGTTCGAGATCATTCCGTTGTCAACCGAGGGCCTGTTCTTCTCAGCGGCGCGGCGACTGAAAAGCATTTTTCGCCGTTGGGACGCGGACGCCGTCTTCGTCACCACTGATCGCGAACATCTGATCGCCGCGACTGCCTGCTGGATGGCGAGGAATGGGTCGATAGTGCGCTGGACTCCCGCCGGTAAGAAGCTCGAGATGAATCTGTCGGGGCGTTGGGCTGCCCGTCTCACCCGAACGTCGTATCTCTTCGCTAGCGAGACGGATCGTCGTGTCGCGGACATACCGAAGAACGCAATCGACTCGACGGTGGCCGAGATCGGAGTCGATGTCTCGACCTACCCCGCAAATGGCGCCAAGCCTCCGGCCGCCGAGGAACCAGCGGCGAGCGATCAGAAGCAGGCGGAGCCGCTCAAGTATATCGTCTGCGTTTACGATCCCACTTCGCGCGGCCGCGCCGCGACGGCGATCCGCACGATGTCGATGCTATCGCCGCGGCATCCGAATCTGCGGCTGATGATCGTGGGGCCGGGCTCGGACGACGAGGATCTGAGGATGCAGGCCGCTGCGCTGCGGGTGCTTCACCTGGTGAGCTTCCTGGGCGAACGAGACGATGTGATCAGTCTGATGCAGGATGCCCATCTGGGCTGGGTCGTCGCCGACGCGGATACCGCGGCCTACGGCATCCTCGATCTGATGGCGCTCGGCATTCCGACGGTGGCTAGCGACGACGGCGTCGCGCAGCGATACATAGCGAACGGAATCAGTGGCGCGCTCTATCCGCCTGACGATTCCGCATCAACCGCGGCTACCGTTGCCGGGATGCTGACGAGTGAGGATGCGCGCGAGACAATGGGGAAAGCTGCGCGTACGCGGGTGGCGAGGGAGTTTCCGGAGAGCGAGATGATCGAAGGGTTCGACCGCGCGGCCAACAACGCGCGCTCCAAGGGCCGACACCAGGGGTGACTCCCTCCAACCGCGGCTCCTCCGACGTAACGGCGGTGATCGCGGCTCACGATGAATCCGCGAACATAGAGGCCTGCGTCGCGAGCGTCGAATGGGCTCGCGAGGTGATCGTCGTCGAAAACGATTCCCTGGACGACACAATCGATCGGGCGCGCGGCGCCGGTGCTACGGTGATCAGCCCGAAGTTCACGACAATTGGAGCCGCCCGTAATAACGGGATCAGCCGGGCCAAGACGCCGTGGATCCTTGTACTCGATGCGGACGAGCGCTGTACGCCTGAGCTTGCCGAGGAGATCGGCGGGGTCGTTTCCAAGTCCGGCAACGCGTCAGCCTATCGCGTTCCTCGCCGCAATTTCTTTCTCGGCAAGGAGATACGTCACGGAGGCTGGGGCAACGACAAGCCAATCCGTCTGTTCAGGCGCGAGCTGCGCTACAACGCCAACCTCGTACACGAACACGTCGATGTGACGAATGGAGAGGTTGGGGAAGTCAAAAATAAACTCCTCCATTACACGTACATTTCTCTGGACCAGTACTTTGAGAAGTTCGACAGGTACAGCCGGTGGTGGGCGGAACAGAACTTCGCCAGGGGACGGCGTGGCACGGCCAGCGCCGTCTTCTTCAAGCCGCCGGCGAGGTTCGTGAGCATGTACCTCCTGAAGGGCGGATTTCGCGATGGCGCTCGCGGGCTCGTCCTCGCCTGCCTGGCGGCAGCGAGCGTAATGGCCAAGTACGCGCGACTCTGGGAACGATCCACTCGTAATGAACGCTGAGGATCCGCACGAGACTTGAGAGTCCTCATCATCGGCAGCAATCAACGGTGGCGGATGGAGAAGTGCACCGAGCGTGCTCTCAAGAGGGACGGTCACAAGACGCTCGTGATCGACGATAAGCGCGCCAACCGCCTCATCGGCCGCGAGCTCACTCAGAGATGGGCGTTGTCGAAAGCTCGCCGGTTCAAACCGGATTTTGTTATCCTCGGCAAGTGCCACGGTCTCGATCTCGATACGGTGGCGACGATCATCAATGGCAAGCCGAATTCGATGTGGTACCACGACCCGCAGTGGTACAAGAGCACGTACCGCCCGGAAGTCGCACACATCGTGGCTGTTGGAAAACTGACGCAGACTTTTTTTGTTTCGGGCTTCGACGCGGAATGGAGAGCGCTCGGACTCCCGGCAAAATTTCTTCCGTCGGCCGCCGACCGCGAGATCAAACCGGTCCCTCCGAAAAAACAGTATCACTCCGACGTCAGCTTCATCGGCACCGGATACGATCCCTCGCGCGCCCAGTTCCTGTTGAAGGTGGCGAAGAAGTACGACATCAAGGTTTGGGGTAAAGGCTGGGAGAAGTGGCGGAAGCCGCTCAATTGGAAGGGACGCCCCGTAGAGGGGAAGGAATTCGCGGCGGTCTGTTCCAGCTCCAGCATCTCACTCGGAATCAATCCGGATCGCGCGAAGGGCGGCAGCACGTACACGTCGGACCGAACATGGATGGTGATCCTGGCCGGAGGCTTCTACCTCGGACACGGAACTCCCGGCCTCACTCAAATGCTCCGCGAGGGTGACCACTGCGCCTGGTACAAGGACATCGATTCCTGCCTCACCAAGATCGGCTACTACCTCGAGAACTCGGCAGCGCGCGAGCGCATCAGGCGCGAGGGGCAGGTATTCGTGCGCGAATACCACACGTTCGACCAGCGAATTCACAATCTGCTTTCCGGCGAAGCCTTTGTGAATCCGTTAGCATAAGGTAGTGACCTCGCCGACCGCTCAAAAAAACCGTGTTCCCGCGAAAGCAGCACCGGCGCCGAAGAAACCGGACAAGCTTTCCCGCAAACCCACCTTCGCGCACCGCGCCGAGTACTACACGATGCGCGCGACGATCGGTGCGTTGCGGGCATTGAGCTGGGACGCCGCCTGCGGCTTCGGCGAAAGACTTGGCGCGCTTGGCTACCGCCCCCTAGGAATTCGGAAGCGCGTGGTGGAACGACAGATCGCCGCGGCGTTCCCCGATCTGGGACCCGAAGCCGTGATGAACCTTGCCCGGGAATCCTATCAGCACCTCGGCCGCACCTTCATCGAGACGGCACTCCTCGACAAGCTGGGAAAGGATGGGCTACAGGAGCTGGTCGAGACCGTCGAGGGTTGGGAGGAGATCGATGATGTCATGTCGAAGGGCAAGGGCGCCGTCATGGTCACCGGTCATATTGGCAATTGGGAGCTCGCCGGCGCATACGTAGCCGCGCGCGGAATTCCGCTCGACGCAATCGTGCGCGGGATGGCCAACCCGCTCTTCGACGCCTACATCAATCATACCCGGGAAGAAATCGGGATGACGATTGTCCACGACTCCGACGCCGTTAAGCGGACGCCGCGCTCGCTCCGTGCTGGTCGGGCGGTCGCGTTCGTCGCCGACCAGGGTGTGATGGGTCTGGCTTCGACGTTTGTCCCGTTTTTTGGACGCCCCGCCAAAACCCCCCGCGGCGCGGCGGTATTCGCCTTGCGATTCGAGGTGCCGGTGATATTCGTGGTTGCGCTCCGGAAGCCGAATGGGCGCTATCGAATCGTCGTCGAGCGAATCGAGGCCCGGCGCACGGGAGACATGGATCGCGACGTCGATGCGATCGTCACGAATTTCACCGAGCATCTGGAGAAATGGGTTCGGGCCGTGCCGGCGCAGTATTTCTGGCAGCACCGTAGATGGAGACGACAGCCGCCGGACACCCCGCCCGAGCTGCGAGATCCGTCGGCGTAACGAAAGGGGAGGACGATGCTGGATCCCAAACAGCGAGAGAGGTTCCTGCGCGACAATCGCGCGCGTCTCGGAATCGGGATCGTCATCGTCATGGCTCTCGCCGCAGCTCTGGCGCCGCTCATCGCACGGCAGAGTCCGATTACTATCGATCTTCTCCACATCCTCGAACGTCCATCGGGGCACCACTGGCTCGGCACCGACATCCAGGGCCGCGACATCTGGTCGCGACTCGTCTTTGGTGCGCGTGTCTCGCTGACTGTTGGCCTCATCTCGCAAGGGATCGCTCTCACTCTCGGCGTGACGATGGGCTTGCTGGCCGGATTCTATGGTAAGTGGGTCGATGAGATCGTCATGCGTCTCGCCGACGTGACGCTTGCATTTCCGACCCTGCTCCTGTTGATCGCGATGGTGGCGGCCCTTCAGCCGTCGGAGGGAGTCGTCTTTGCAACGATTGGAATTGTCGGCTGGGCCGGAATGGCGCGCATAGTTCGCGGTCAGGTTCTCGTTGTCCGGCAGCTCGAGTACATCCAGGCGATCAGAGCGCTCGGCGCCGGCGATCTCCGGATCATGGCTCAGCACGTCTTGCCGAACGTCATCGCTCCCGTCGTGATCGCGGCAACGCTCGGCGTCGCGGGCGCTATCATGGCCGAAGCGGCGCTCTCATTCCTCGGCCTCGGTGTTCCGCCACCGGCGCCGAGCTGGGGGTCGATGATCGCGGACGGCCGCGATCTGGATCAGCTTCAGCGCGCTCCGTGGACGTCGGTCTTCCCGGGAGTGGCGATCGGCGCCGCGGTGCTTGGATTCAATCTGCTGGGCGACGCATTGCGTGACGCGCTCGACCCGCG
>DASWBG010000309.1:0-7590 GCA_036390715.1 Gemmatimonadaceae bacterium | reverse complement strand
CAGCGAATCGGAACCGCCTTCCTGCACCCAGGTGTTGAGCATTGCAGCAAGACCAGTTGCGCTGGCGATATAGGGATACTGGTCCGCCGTGATGTCGACTCCCGCCGCACGAGCGGAGTCGATTAGTGCGACGGCCTGCTGCATCAGCGGCAGTGATCTGGATTTGATGTGGCGAATCTCAGCCCACGTACCCGCGCCGGCCGCAATCTGGATCGTTTCACGAACAGCATCGACCAGCCCGTTGCCCTCGTTCCGGATGTGCGCCGCATAGCCGCCCTTGTACGGCGTCACGTATCTGGTGAGTGCAATCAGCTCGTCAGTCGAGAAAAAAGTACTCGGCAGATAAATCAGTCCGGTTCCGAGTCCGACCGCCCCGTCACGCATCGCCGAGTCGATCAACGCGCCCATCTGCTTCATCTCGGCGTCGGTGGGATGACGCGTGACGTCACCCATCACGGCCTGGCGAACGGAGCTGGTGCCGACGTACGTGCCGAGATTGATGGCGGTTCCTGTTTTCTCGAGGTAGGCGAAGTACTCTCCCAGCGAACGCCAAGGATACTTGGGATCGGGCTGCTGTCCGAGCGCGACGTTCGGCCACGCAGAGTGGACCTCGCCCGTGATCTCGCTGGTGATTCCCTGGGTGATCTTGGACACCGCGTGCGGGCCGCGCAGAATGGAGAACTCCGAATGGCCGAGCATGTCGATGAACCCGGGAGCGACGACTTGCCCGCTGGCGTCGATTACACGCCGTGCGTTGAGACCTGGGATCGACGGCCCAACGTAGGCGATACGATCGCCAACCGTGCCTACGCTCCCCCTATACCAGGGATTGCCCGTGCCGTCGACAATCCGCGCATTCGTGATGAGCACGTCGTACCGCAATGCAGCGGGACCGCGCGTTTGCACTGACGCGCACGCCGCATTGAGTGTGACCGCTAGAGCAGAAACGGCTCTGGTGATTCGCATTCGTGGTTTTGTTTTGTGAGGGTGTGTCTTGTTCTGCTCGTAGCCGCAAGCCGGTTCGCCCAACGCCCCTGGCCGGTAGTCTTCAGTTGCCGTAAAAGCCGTGAAAGAAAAGAAGGCTCTAGGAGATTTTCTGCGTCTTCTTTTTCAGAAAGTCCATCAGGATGAACTGACCCAGAGTCATGGTATTGGTGAAGTACGCCTTGCCTTTGCTGATCTCGGAGACGCGCTTCACGAATTCCACCAGTGCCCGGTCGCGCGCGAGCATGAAGGTATTGATCAGAATTCCCGCTCGCCGGCAGTTCGCAACTTCCCGCAGCGTAGTCGCAATCACGGTGGAGTCCAGTCCCATTGAGTTCTTGTAGATCTGTCCATTGGGCATGGTCATCGCGCTGGGCTTGCCATCGGTGATCATCACGATCTGGCGCATGTCCTTCTTCTGCGCCATGAGAAGCCGTCGCGCGAGCTTGAGACCTTCCGCGGTGTTGGTGTGATACGGCCCGACCTGCGCCTGCGGCAGCATCGACAGCGGAATCTCCTCGGCCGAATCGTGGAACAACACGACCTGCAGCGTGTCACCGGGGAACTGGGTGCGAATGAGATGCGTCAGCGCCAGCGCGACTTTCTTGGCGGGTGTAAAGCGGTCCTCGCCGTAGAGAATCATCGAGTGAGATGTATCGAGCATCAACACCGTCGCACATGACGAACGGTACTCCGCCTGCCGAACCATCAAGTCGGAGTAATCGAGATCCATCGGCACTTCGATCGAGCCCGTGCGCGCGAGCGAGTTCTTGAGCGTTTCGTTTACATCGATGTTGAGCACGTCACCGAATTCGTACTGCTTGCTGTAGCCGTCCGCCTCGATGCCTGTGGCAAGGTGTGGCGTATCGTGGGAGCCGAAGCTGGATTTTCCGAGCGAGCTCAAGATGTGGCGGAGGCTCTTGTATCCGAGGAAGTCGATTCCTTTATCGGTGAGATTGAACTGGACGCTCTTCGACGCGCCGTGAGCAATGCTCCCGCGACCAGTGACGGGTTGATGACCGGCCGGCACTTGCGGCGGAGCCTGAAGATTCAGGTATCCCTCTGCCGCCAGCTTCTGGATCAGGCTGTCGAGTAGCTCGCTCAGCTTCTCCTGCGATTCCTTGGTCCCGTCACCCCGCAACGCTTCCAGCAGCTCGGGCGTGAACTGTCCGCTCTCGATCAACGCGTCGAGAATTGCCTGACGCAGTCCTTCGACGGATCGATCGGGCTCCGAGTCGAAATCGTCGAAATAGGGATTCATGCTCTGTCCGCCCGCGAACCCTGATTGCAGCAGAAAATCCGCGAGCTTGTCGAGGAGCGCCTGGAGATCGACTGCGTCAGCGGCTTCCGGGCTGAACTTCGAGTAGGTGTGGAAGCGCATATCTCTAACATACAACCCGGGCGTTGGGCGTGTATAATCCTCAGCAATGCCCCTGACGCCGGCGCGGCCAGTAAGACGACCCATCAACCCCTTCAGGGCGCTGCAGGTCCACCGGAATTTCAGATTGTTCTGGACCGGTCAGACCGTCTCGCTGATCGGGACCTGGATGCAGCAAGTCGGACAGGGATGGCTCGCGCTCGAGCTCACGAACAGCGCGTTCATGGTCGGACTGGTGAGCGCGGCCGGCAGCTTTCCCGTGCTCCTCCTCTCGCTTTACGGCGGCGTGGTGGCCGATCGACGCAGCAAGCTGCGCATCGTCATCATCTGCCAGGCACTGCTGCTCATAGAGGCCGCTGCACTCTGGTGGTTCACGTGGACGAATCGGATCAACATCGGATGGCTGCTGGCGCTGACGACCCTCGGAGGCGTGATCTCGGCATTTGAGATTCCGGCGCGGCAGGCCATGATCGTGGAACTCGTGTCGAAGGAGGACCTGGTCGACGCGATCGCGCTCAACTCGGGAGGTTTCAATCTCGCGCGAATTGTCGGTCCCTCGATTGCGGCGATCATTCTGGCCAAGTTCGGTCTGGCCTGGTGCTTCGGCATCAACGCGCTCAGTTATTTCGCGGTGCTCGCCAGTCTCGGGCGCATCAGGCTACCGCGGTGGACGCCCGTTCAACACCTCGTCTCTCCCGCCGAGCAGCTGAAGCAGGGACTGAATTACATCCGCAGCTCGCGGTCGGTGTCGGGCCTGATGGGCGTAATCGCGGTGTATTCGATATTCGGATTTCAATATCTGTCGATGATGCCTGTCGTCGCGCGGGACGTGCTGCACACGGGGGCGAGCGGTTACGGTTTGCTGCTGACTTTCGTCGGCATCGGCGCGCTGACTGGAGCGCTCTCGCTCGCCGGACTGGGGGCGCGTATCCGCCGCGGTCGCTTGTTCAACGCCACTGCGTACGCGTTTGCCGGACTCACGATTCTCTTCTCGCTGATGCGCTCGGTTCATCTCGCGGCGTTCGTGCTGCTCTTTCTCGGCCTCACGATGCTGATCAACGGCGCTCTGGCGAATGGTATCCTTCAGTCGGTGGTTCCCGACGAGCTTCGCGGCCGCGTGATGGCAACCTACGTCTTCGTTTACGTCGGATTCACGCCGATCGGCTCATTCATCGCCGGAGCGATGTCCCGATTCGTGGGCGTTCAGTGGGCGATATTCACCGGCGGGGTGGTGATGCTGACTTACTCTCTATGGGCGTTCTCGAAGTATCCCGAGATAAGGACCGTCTAAGCTACAACTGAACGGGATCCAATCTGAGCACTGCAACTGAACGGGATCCGAGATGTCAGAAGCGCAGATCTCGGTTGATGGTAAGAGCGCTGAGACGTATTCGAGTGGCGTTATGGTCCCTGCATGGCTGGGCACAGAACGGCGACGGTGAGGTCGCAGCGCAGTGACTATCCACTGAGATCTATCCCTCTGAGATCTCGGATCCCGTTCAGTTGCAGTTCTTACTTGTCCGTTCAGATGCGGCCATAGTCTATGCCTTCACCCAGACTCTGATTGCGATCAGAACGAGAAATATCGCGAACGCTTTCTGGAGCTGCGGGCCCGACAGGCTCTGTGCGAGTCTCGCTCCAACCCACGCGCCGAGAAAAAGCCCGAGCGCAATCCAGAGCGACGCAGCAATGTTCAGGTGCCCGCGCCGGTAGTATTCCCACGCACCGAGTGCTCCGACCGGCAGCAACAACGCGCCAAGTGAGGTGCCGGTCGCAGTTTGCGGTTGGAATTTCGCGAGAAGGATGAGCGCTGGCCCGATTACGATTCCGCCGCCGATCCCGAACATTCCAGCGAGCACTCCGGCGGCGAGGCCAATGGCGATAGAGAGAATCACGTTTTTCAGCTCACGAATGAGAGTTTGAAATCAGGCTGGAATTCCTTTCTTGACCGCCTCCAGCACCTTGTCGGCAAAGATGTCAATCTCCTCGAGCGTCGTGTACACGTTGGGCGTGATTCGAATTCCCTTGAACTCCGGATGCACGATCGGAGTGTTCACGATCCGGTGCTGATTGAGGAGCCAGGCACCGAGCTTGACGTTGTCGATTCCCTCGACCTGAAAGAGCGCGATGGCTCCGGACTGGCGGTTGTCCAGCGGCGTGAGAACCGTCACTCGCGAGCTCTCCGCCACGAGCCGTTTCGCCCACCGGTCACGCAGGTAGCGGAGGCGCGCGGCCTTTCTGTCAACACCGATTCCCTGATGGAACGCGAGCGCCGCCGAGATCGCGTTGTGATTCGCGGCGGGATGGGTGCCGATCTCCTCGTATTTCCGAATGTCGTTGTCCTGACTGGGCGCGGCCGCCATGAGCGGCCAGAGATTCTTCTGCTTGTCCTTCCGCACGTAGAGGAAGCCCGTGCCCACCGGTGCGAGCAGCCACTTGTGAAGGCTGGTTCCGTAATAATCGCATTTAAGATCGTCGCGCTTGAACGGGAAGTGAGCGTAGGCGTGCGCTCCATCGACGAACACTTCGATTCCCAGCGGACGCGCCATCTCCACGATCTGTCGCACCGGCATTATCTGGCCGGTGAGATTGGTGATGTGCGTGACCTCGATGACCTTCGTCCGCGGCGTGATCGCCGCTCTGAACTGCTCGACGAGATAACTGTCCGACGGCGGTGGAACCTTGAATGAAATCTGTTTCAGGACGATGCCCTCGCGCCGCTCGCGCTGCTGCCACGACGTAATCATGCGCCCGTAGTTCTGATTGGTGACCACCACTTCGTCGCCGCGCTTGAGATCCAGTCCGAAAATCATGATCTCGTTCGCCTCGGAGGCGTTGCGCGTAATCGCCATTTCCTCGAGATCGCACCCGAAGTCGCTGGCGAGATCCCGCCGCACGCTTTCGATTCGAGGTTCGAGCACGCGCCACATGTGCTCGACCGGTAGCTCGTTGGAAAACCTCAGGTCCCTGATCATCGCCTCGAGAACGTGGCTCGGCGTCGGGCTGCACCCGCCGTTGTTGAGATTGATCATGGTGCGGTCAGAGTCGAAGGCGCGCTGAATCTCCGCCCAGTACGTCTCATCGTCAGCGACCGCCAGAGGCGAGCGGTCACCCGCGATCGCGTTGGCCCGGAACAGTGACCTGATCGCGTGCTCACGAAACACCGGCTGCGTCGCCAGTCCTGCCACGGCCAGCCCCGAAAGAAACTCCCGCCTCGTCGTCATCAAGCCTCCAGTCCCGCAAAACGAAAGAGCGGCCGTCATGAAAATGACGGCCGCTCAATAATATGACTCCGGTGTCTGCCCAGCGAGGCTCGCGAGCTTCTACTGGTACTGGATGTAATGCGGTTTCGGATTCAGCAGTAACACTTCCGCCGGCGTGAGAATCGGATCGCCCAGCTTCGTGTCGTTGTGAAAGAAGAGCTTGAATCCAGTAAACTGCACCGGCTGTGACTCGACATAGGCACGGTACGAATCGTACTTGAGCCAGGGCTGGCCCCACCCGTCCATGTTGATCACGACCTGAACCCGCGGGTCGAGCCGGATCTTCTGTGCTCCCGTGAGCATATCGTGCGTGAAGCGGTGCACGACGAGAACCTTGGGAGGAAGATTGTTCTGCTTGACCAGGTCCACCAGCAGACCGATGGCGTAATTCACGTCATCAGAGCTCATGGTGCCGATCCGCGTGCCCGGCTTGTCGGTCACCATGGCGTGCTGCTTCCGATCCATCCTTGGCTTCATCGAGAATTCGGGATCGAGCCCGAGCATCACGTTCGGTCTCTTCAGAAATGGAATCAGGCGTGGCAGCTCTTCCTGCACGGTGCTCTGACCTACCTGGACATCGAGAAAGACCAGTGCATTCCGCGTGGCGGCCCATGACGCGACCTTCTCGACAAGAGTGTCGGCCATGCGGAGACGGTACTTCCCATCACGTCCCGGACTTCCCTGCGCTACGACCGCGATGAGATGCAACGCGGGCTGGACGGGCGTGGATGGATCCGCCTTCTGCCACTCGGCAATCACCTTGTCGAAACGCGCCAGCATTTTGTCGGGTGGGAGCTCTCCGAGGATTCCCATCCTTTTTGAGAGCGGATTCCCGTAGAAAGCGACGATCCGACGCGCGGGTAGAATAGATCCCGGGAGCGGAGGCGGGGTTTTTACTGGCCACCGCGTGTTCTCCATTCCCGCTGTGACGGCCTTTACGAGCGCGAGGCTGTCCTTCTTGGTGCGACCTTTTACCGAAGGGACAGTGATCGGCGGATCCTTGGCCGCCGAATCAGTCGATGCGGTGCTCGAGATCGTGGTCGGAGTTGATGGAGCTGGTGGCGTCGATGAGGCGCTGCCCGTGACTCCCTGTGGCGCTGTTGCGAGCGGCGGACCAGCCGGGGGAAGTTCCGCGGCGCCGGGCATTGGTCGCGCGTCCTTGCTCGCCGCGCAGGCAAGTGAAGCTATTAGAGCGAATGGCAGGAGCATGGGGATAGACGAAGATTTATGAAAAACGTATTGCATCTGCTCGACTGAAGGGGTTGTTAATTTGTGGCGGCGGGTCTCCCGGCTGGTAATTCATAATCCGGGCCCGATGTTTGGATGCTCTCCTACCCCTCCGTCAGGATTTCGCTCAGCCATCGAGCGCGGCATTCTCCTTGCTTTCGGTATTTATTCGGGCTATTCTAGCAGGGCTATGTCCGACCACAACGCCGCCATTCGCGCGCTCATCGAGCATCGATTTCCAGATGCGACACCGGTCACTCACCGGACCGCCGAACCGGTGGCGACGGGCATCGAAGTACTCGATGCAATTCTTCCCGGACGCGGTCTCCCTCGTGGACGGCTCACAGTCTGGATGCCGCGGGGGGGAGCGACAGCAGTGCTGCGGGCCGCGTGTCACACCACCGTCGCCCAGGGTGAGAGGGCGGTCTGGATCGACGGGCTCGGCACCATCGCCGGTCCATTCTGGGAAGAGGGACCGATCCTCGTGCGCCCGCGTAATCGAAAGCACGGACTCCGTGGGGCAGAGGAGCTTCTGCGTTGCGGGGGATTCGCGCTTGTAGTGATCGCCGGCATCGAGCCCGAGGGCACGGAAACAGTGCGGCTCTCCCGCGCTGCGAGCGAAGGAGGTGGCGCGATGGTCATTCTCACATCGCATGCGTCGATGGCGAGCCTTCGAATGACCTCGCAGATCCTGCGCGAGAGTTACCGCTGGCGAAAAAACCCTTTCGGCGATCCCGC
>DASWBG010000308.1:0-3563 GCA_036390715.1 Gemmatimonadaceae bacterium | reverse complement strand
CAGCGACCGGCAGGCCGGGGGCATTGGTAGTCCAGAATCCGGGCCCCACCGGTGGTGCCGGGTTGGCGACAACGCTGAACCCATCGCCAATCGCGCGCGTGACGATCGCGGCGCCGACGGCACGACCGATTGCCTCACCCTCGGCGAACCCCGGGTGCGGCTGTCCGGGACCAGCGTTTGCCTGGGCCGTGAGCAGATCCTCGAAGTCCTGCACGTGGGTCGGGAACAGATAACTCATCGTAACGATCGAGGCACCCGCGACTGCGCCGCGTTCGGCTTCAAGGCGCCGACGACCTCCGTCACCGTTGCCAGTCGCGGCGTCGGCCTGCTGTACGGCCAGGTACTGGGCGACACCGAGTAATGGGTAAGCGTGGACCGCCTGGAGCGGGCTGTAGTTCGCCGCCGAAACGAGGGTGCGGATGCTCGCCTGCCAGGCGGGGCTCGCCAGGCCTTCAGTGGTGAAAGGGACGCCGTTGCGAGAAGATGCATTGAGGCTCGCGTTCAGCCCTGTCGGAGCTGGCTGGTCTGTCGAGCACGCTGCAATCAGCGCCACGGTGAGGAGTGCCGCGGCAGTTCGCGCAATTGCGCGCGGAGCGTGGGGTGGGATGTGGGAGGAGCTGGTTCGCATGTTGTCTCCTTGTGCGATGTATGCGCTGCGGCCTGCGACAGACGGTGGGTCGTCGCAGGCAAAAACCCAGGCTGGAGTCTGCCACGATACCGGTTAAGGTTTTTATGTCAAGGGCAACGACGATTCATTACAGCGCGTCGTAGAGCGTTTTCACCAATAGACTGTTGTTCCAATACTCCGTGTGCGCCATCAACAATGTCGTGGCTTCCGGATCCGCCAGATTGTTCACCTTCTTCGAGCTCGTTGAGTCGGGAAGATCGTAGAGATCGAGATACCCGCTGATGATGTCCCACGGCGAGTAGATGTTGATCCACTGGTCCGGTCTGAACTTGTAGTCCTGAATCAGCGGCTGCACCGACGCAGCGAGCGACTCACGAGCTTCTGTGGTGCCGTGCCCCTGAGCGCCGAAAATGAATGCGGTCTTGTTGAGTGGGGAGCCGAACGTCAGGAAGAGCGGAGTGCGATTCACGACGTTGAGAACCTGGTCAGGCGCCGCCGCGCCGTCCTCGAGAATCAGGCGGTTGAGCCCATCATACGCGATCACGCTGCCGAGGGAGTGGCCGAGCACGATCACGCGGTCGTAGACCAGCTTGCCGGACTTGTCTTTCAGTGCGTAGACGGCGTGCGCGACTTTGTAGACCACGTCCTTTATCTCTTTCCGGAGGTCATTGAACGCGTCGAGCTTGTACGGCATGACATAGATGGCCACGTCGCCGACGAACTGTACGAGAACCACGCGGATGAAGCCGCTGGCAATCACGAGTAGCGGCCACGCGATCCCGTGCGTGCTCGCCGTCAGGTTCTCTGTCCAGGGAAGGAGAACTCCGAAGAATCGGAGTGCGACGACGATGATCGCCACGACGACGAGCGTAAAAGCGAGCAATACGGCGATGGTAAGTATGCGCCCGCGCGGATCGGCGAGATCCCGGCGCAATTTCGGCAGTAAGACGATCACCCACAAGAGCAGCGTTACGAACACAACGGCCAGGACTGACCACAGCCCCCACGAGTCGAAGCGCGCGTTGAAGTGATCGATCCAATCTTTGGAAAGAAACCGCTGCCAGAGCTCTGTGTCTGCCGCGACGTTCCCGCGAACGTGCAGGAAGAGAAGGCTCAGGACTGACACACCCGCGAGGATGATGGCGAGGAGAGTCAGAAAAAAAACTGCTACGGTAACCCAGCCCCAGATCCTTCGAGCGATTACCGGGATCCTCGGGCGCCGGATGAGATGCGCGATCAAGAGCGACGCGCCAAACACAACCATCGTGGTGACGACGGCGTTGAAGGTCGTCGTCAGATCCGCGAACAGCCCGTTCGTCAGCCACCATGGCCTTTGGCTGAATAGCGTGCGCACGGCCGCGACGGCCAAAATCGTCGAGTTCAAGGCGACCAGCGCTCCGACCATCGCCGAGGCAACCATCAGGTACAGCAATATTCGAATGGGTGTGGGAAAGGAGTGATACTCTCCCATGAGCCACCGTTTGAAGGTTTTGCGGGCGATCTTCATTCCGTTACTTGCAGCTCCCGTCAGGAAGCCCAGTACCTGTCGCAGCGTAATTTTGCCTTCGGTGAGCGGTGCCCAGTAGCCTTCATAGACGTGGGCTTCTATCTGCTCCGCGCCTGACTTGAGGTTGAGCTCCACTCGCTGCAGCCATTGATCGCCGGCCCTCACGGATTTGCTCACAGGTTTCTCCCGGCGGCTGGTCACCGATTCGTCATGCGCGCGGAGCGACTCCGCAATCGCATCGAGAGTCTCGAACGGGATTTGCTGGCCCATTCCGTGGGCGACGAAGATGGCGATTCTTTTCCTCGCGGCTTCGACGTTCGATTCGGGTGGAGGAGGTGCCACCGAATACTGCGTGCTTTTCTCCCCTTCCTCTCGCGGAGCGGATTTATCGGCGACGCCGGTTCCATTCATTGGTGTCTCCGTTCAGAGGATCAGAAACGACTGCCGAAGTCCAACCCAGCCTATATTGGCGCCAAGCCGGCTCGCTCGCATCCCCGTGACAAACTGCAACGTCGTCGTGGCGTCGAACGCCGGCCTTCGGGCGCGAAGTTGGAGATCCAGCTCCACGTCGGCACTGTGAAACCCGAAGTCCGGGCGCGGCGCCGACAGTCGCGGACCGCGAAGGTCGCTGGCGCTCACCGCTGCTCCCAGGATCGCCGCCAGGCTGTAATCGCTTCGCTTCCCTTGAATCGTCGTGCCGATCGAAGCGTTCGCACTACCGCGTACCCAGGTCGCATTTTCGCGCGCGAGGTCGCGGGCTGCGTCGAGCTGAAAATGAATTGTTCGAATTCCCTGTTGTGGGATTCCAATATCGAACAGACCGCTTGCGCTCAGCTCGCGAGTATGCGCTCGGCTCTGTGAATTCGCTGGGCGAACAATCGGGTTCCAGTATTCCGTGTATCCGAACACCAGCGACTTGGGGTGCGGTCGGTCGACCAGAATCCATTGATAGTGCGCGCTCGCGGAGTATTGATCGCTGAATCCTCTGCTCGAGCGCTTGGCTAGAGTTGTCCAACCATCCAGCTCGACCTGAAGTGGAAATTGGGGAAGGGATACTGGAAAGGAGATTCCGCTTTGGAGGCCGATGGCATCCGCGAGGGCGAGATCGCGCCAGAGCAGCCTGGAGTCGACGCCGACCATCGCGCCAATGGAATCGTCCGGTACGTGCTTCTGGGCGGGGAGCTCGACGGCGGCAAGGCATGTTGCGACGAAGGCAACCCTTACTCCGGCAGAAAATGTCATCGTGCTGGTCTCCGTCGCTGCACGGCGGGGAGTTGGTTTATCAGAGTGTCGCGAAACCGTTCCTCGACTTTGTGAAAGCCGTCTTCGGTTGGATGTATCTCGTTCTGCCAGTCGAGTCCGGGACGAAGCGTTCCTCGCAGATCGATGTAGATCACGGTGTCGGGATAGGTACTCTCCAATGCGCGG
>DASWBG010000307.1:0-4282 GCA_036390715.1 Gemmatimonadaceae bacterium | reverse complement strand
ACGGTCCCCTCGAGCACCAGTCGCGCGGAAAAGTGGGCGGTGCTGGCCGTGTCGCTCCGACGCTTCACCGAGCGCGGACGACCTGGTGCGAGCACGCGCAGACCCGGAGTCTTCAGCAACTTCCCCGCGACGGCATTCGTCACTCCCGTCGCGAGATAAGCGTTCGTCGAATCGGCGCCTAGGCTAACGAACGGCAGCACGGCGATGACGCCGGGGTCGACCGGCTTGCCGGCATTGACCGTCGACTCGGCGAGGGCGGATGAGTTACCGGTGTGAACTCTTTCGTAGATCCCCGCGCTGACGACGATTGCGCCGACCAGCGCCAGCGCGCCAACGACCGCGCGCGTTACCCGGCTTCTACCACGCGCGGGTTTCGGCGGAGTTGACGCGAATGATCCGCTCATCGTCTCTGGATCTTCCAGCGCCTCGACGAGCGCGCTCGCGGTTTGCGGGCGATCTGCCGGATCGATTGAGAGACAGCGCGCAATCAGGCGCTCGAGACCAGCCGGAACATCCTTGCGAATCGTGGAAAGTGGAGGTGGAGGAAGAGTGAGTCTCGCCGTCAGCATCGCGCGTGGACCGAGACTCGCGAAAGGCGCCGCGCCCGCGAGCATCTCGTACACGGTGACTCCGAGTGAGTAGATGTCCGCGCGCCCATCGATGTCGGGATCACCCGCTGCCTGCTCTGGCGCCATGTAGAGAATCGTGCCAAGCGACATACCGGTGTTCGTGAGGCCACCGCCCTTTTCGCCGGACCTGCGCGCGGACGAGAGCGCCTTCGCGACGCCGAAATCCGTAACGGTCGCCGAGCCCGCAGCTAGAAGAACGTTTCCGGGCTTGATGTCGCGGTGGACGACGCCATGCTCGTGCGCGAACGCCAGCGCGCGCGCCACATCCTTCATGATGCCGAGCGTCTCGCGAACGCCGAGCGTCGGAGTGCGACGCAGCCTGACATCGACGGACTCACCATCGACGTACGGCATCACGAAATACGGGAGTCCGTCGACATCGCCGGCTTTAAGTACCGGAACGATGTGCGGATGTTGAAGCCTCGCTACCGTCAATATCTCGCGGCGAAAACGCTCGGCAGATACGCTCGCCGCCAGCTCAGGCGGAAGGATCTTGATGACGACCTTGCGCCCCAGGTCGTGATCCTCGCCCACATACACGAGCGCCATCCCGCCGCCAGTGAGCTCTCGCTCAATGGTGTAGGATCCGCCAAGAGCGGAAAGCAGGCGATCGGAGATCGAGGGCATCGGGGGATGGAAAGGGTTTGTCTAACTTGTCGTACGTATTTAGATAGCAAATTGCTTCGGAAGGTTGGCATCCGATGCTGAACCGTTACAGGCGGGTTAACGTCCGCTCGAGAGGCGCGTCTACTCTACAGCACGCGGTGAGGGGGAACATGCGTATCACAAAACTGTTCGGAATCATAGCGGCGACGCTCGTCAGCATCGCGCCAGTTGGCGTCTCCGCGCAGAAATCCGGTGCGAAGACTCCGGCGAAAACCGTTATAGCGCGCTCCGATGTCCGCGAGCTGCCAGCGGATCAGCAGATCATTCAAGCATTGAATCGCCTCACGTTCGGCGCGAAGCCCGGCGACATTCTCAAGGTGCGCGCGATCGGCCTCGACAAATGGATTGATCAGCAGCTCCAGCCTGACAAGATCAACGATGACGCGATGAACGCGTTCGTCCGGAGTTATTCCGCGCTCGACGAGAATCAGAACGATCTCCTGAAACAGTACGCCCAACAGCAGCAACAGCGCCGAGTGGTGAAGCGCGAACGGGCGGATACAACGCAGGGAATGACGGCAGATGAGACGGCGCAGATGCGTCAGCAGCAGCAGCAGATGGCCAACTCTCGCCGCCAGGTCGTGACGCAGCTTCAGTCCTCGCGCGTTGCGCGCGCGGTCGCCAGCGAGCGTCAGCTCCAGGAAGTCATGACCGATTTCTGGGAGAATCACTTCAACATCTACGCGGCCAAGGGCGCGCCCGAGCCGTACTATCTTGTTGACTTCGACCAGAACGTCATTCGTCCGCACGCGCTCGGGAAATTCCGCGATCTGCTCGAGGCGGTGTCGCGGAGTCCGGCGATGCTCTTCTATCTCGACAACGCGCGCAGCATGGCCGACAGCACTCGTCCGACGCTGCGTCCGGAAAATGTCCGCAACCAGTTCCCCCGTATTCGCCCCTTCGGCAGACCCGGAGTGGGCATCATCATGCGAGCGCCGCGCCCCGCGCAGCAGGGACAGCAGCAAGCGCAGCGGCAGCGCCCAGGATTGAACGAGAATTACGGACGCGAGCTGCTCGAGCTCCACACGCTCGGCGTTGATGGTGGATACACGCAGCAGGACGTCATCAACGTGGCGCGCGCGTTCACCGGCTGGACGATCAAACCACCGGCACAGGGCGGCGGTTTCATCTTTCGTCCCCAGGTCCATGACGCCGGCGAAAAAGTCGTGCTCGGCCACAGGCTCGCGGCTGGTCGCGGAGAAGAAGATGCGGAAGATGTGCTCGACATTCTGGCGAAGAGTCCCGCGACCGCGCACTTCATCTCGTTCAAGCTCGCGCGGCGCTTTGTGAGCGATTCACCGTCGAAAGCGCTGGTGGATCACGCTGCACAGATCTATCTGAAGACCGACGGCGATATCCGCGAGGTCCTGCGCTCGATCATCACATCGCCCGAGTTCTTCTCGCAGCGTGCGTTTCGCAGTAAGGTGAAATCGCCGTTCGAGGTCGTCGTCAGCGCGGCGCGTGCACTCAACGCGGCGCCGGACAGCACTCCCCGCAGCGCTCAGGTGATCGCGTATCTGGGCCAACCGATCTTCGGACACCAGGCGCCCAACGGCTGGCCCGAGACCGGCGAATCGTGGATGAACACCGGCGCAATCCTGAATCGGATCAACTTCGGAATGGCTGCTGCGGCGGGACGCTTGCCCGGCGCGGACATCCGCGCTCTTCCAGCACTCGACACGATCGGCTCGGCGCCGCGGGAGAAGCAGGTCGATGCGGTCGTCACGACTGTACTGAATGGAATGGTGTCGCCCGACACCCGCGCGGTGCTGCTCTCCGGTGAGCACCCGATGCTCGCCAACGGCGCCGGCGCGAATGGAATACAGAACATGTCGCCTACGGAAGCGAATCCGGACTCGGAGATTTCAGGCACGGCGATGGCCGATGGCGCCAATGGACAGAACGTCGCGCGCGCACGAGTCAAACAGAATGCAGGTGGGAAAGCCGGCGCACTACAGGGGCGGGGCTTTGGAAACATCCCGCAGCTCAGCGGCCTTCCGCAGATCGTGGGACTCGCGCTCGGCTCACCCGAATTTCAGCGGCACTAGGAGAGAACATGCAACGCAGAGCTTTCGTGAAATCAGGCGCATTGGCGCTCGTTACAATTGGTTTGAGCCCGAGCTTTCTCCGGCGTACCGCGTTCGGGATGGAGCTGGTCAACGTCCCTAAGGGTAAGGTGTTGATCTGCCTCTTCCAGCGCGGAGCGGCGGACGCCCTCAACATCGTCGTACCCCACGGCGAGCGAGCGTACTACGCCATGCGACCTTCGATCGCGATTCCGCAGCCGTCAAGCAATGCGATTGGTGGAGCGATCGACCTCGACGGATTCTTCGGACTCCACCCGGCGCTCGCACCGCTCAAGCCACTCTATGATCGAAAATTGCTCGCCCCGATTCACGCGGTCGGAAGTCCGAGCACGACGCGCTCGCACTTCGACGCGCAGGACTACATGGAGACCGGCACGCCCGACAACAAGGGAACGGCGGACGGCTGGCTCAATCGTTATCTCGCGGTGAAGGGAACGTGCGACGAATGCAATCTCGCCAAGACTCCTTTCCGCGCGGTGGCTATGACGCCGCAGACGCCAAGGATTCTTGAGGGACCGAGCGCGACGGTGGCGATGAACAGCCTCGACGAGTTCAGCGTGCGCGCGACCGGCAGCTCGGCCGAGCGTCTCGAGGCGCTGTACAGAACGGGATCGGCCGATCTCGTGCATGGGACAGGCGCCGAGATGTTCGACGCGGTGAAGATGCTGCGATCGGCGAATCCGCAGAAATATCTGCCGCAGAACAACGCCGACTATCCGAGGTCGCAGTTCGGCCAGCGCCTTCTCCAGATCGCGCAGTTGATCAAGGCCAACGTCGGTCTCGAGATCGCGTTCGCCGACGTCGGCGGCTGGGACACGCACGTGAACCAGGGCGGCTCGACCGGCCAGCTCGCCCAGCGTCTCGACGATTTCTCGCGCTCGATCGCCGCTCTCGTCACCG
>DASWBG010000306.1:0-4318 GCA_036390715.1 Gemmatimonadaceae bacterium | reverse complement strand
GCGAGTTTGCGATTTGGCTTGCGAAAGAGGTTGGGGTCGCGACGGTGCCTGGGATGAGCTTCTACTCGAAGCCCGAGCTTGGCAAATCGGTGACGAGATTCGCGTTCTGTAAGAAGACGGAGACGCTGATGAAAGCGAGCGATCGCCTGGCCTCGCTGCAGGCGCGCGTCTGACAGACGTCGCCTCTTACTCGATAGAGGCAGAGTCACACACAAATTCAGTCGCAGGCCTTGGTGAGGTCGCTTGACTGATCCGATAGGTGCTATCCGGGCCTCCGTCGCCGGACGGTACGAGATCGACCGCGAGATCGGACAAGGCGCCTTCGCGACCGTCTATCTGGCCCATGATCTTCGCCACGATCGACAGGTAGCATTCAAGGTCCTGAACGCCGATCCGAACTCCGAGAACAGTGAGCAGCGATTTCTCAGAGAGATCCGCCTGCTGGCGCGGCTTCAGCATCCCAACATACTCCCATTGATCGACTCGGGTTTCGCCGAGGGTCAGCTTTTTTACGTGATGCCGTACGTAAGCGGTGAGTCACTGCGCGGGCGGATGCAGCGCGAGGAGCTGGTGCCGGTAGACTTCGCCGTAGCGGTGGCCCGCGATGTCGCCGACGCGCTGGCGTCTGCACACGAGCAGGGGATCATTCACCGCGATATCAAGCCGGAGAACATTCTTCTCTCGGCTGGCCATCCGATGATTGCAGACTTTGGAATAGCTCGAGCGATCGACGTCGCAGGCGTTCGCCAGCTCACCCGCACAGGATCAGGCAGTCCCGGCACGCCAGCATACATGAGCCCGGAACAAGTGATGGGTGAAAAAGAGATAGATCACCGAAGCGACATTTACAGCCTGGGCTGCGTGCTGTACGAAATGCTGACGGGACATTTTGCGTTTTCAGGCGAGGAAGGTTTCGTCAAGCGGTTCACCGAGCCACCGCCACTTCCCTCGGCTCGTCGGCGAGATCTCCCGCGTGTGTTGGACGATATCGTGGCGAAGGCTTTGGCCCGAAATCCTGACGAGCGGTTTGCAACCGGAGTCGAATTCGCCAAGGCGTTGAACGAAGCTCGCGTCACCACTTCGATACCCGGTGTGGCCAATCGCTCGTTTGACGGCCGGCGGATTTCCAAACGGTCAACCATCCTTGCCGGCGTGGGAATCCTGGCGGTGGTAGCACTCACTGGCTGGTACGCGATGGCCAGGCGCGATCGACTAGCCGGAGCATCGCAACCGACCCCAGCCATCGCCGTTCTTCCATTTACGAACGTTGGCGGAGATACGGCAGTGGAGTACTTCTCGGACGGAATGACCGACGAGCTCACCGTCGCCTTGAGTCAGATCCCAAGTCTGCGCGTCGCGGCACACACCTCGGCCTTCAGCTTCAAGGGCAGTCGCGCCGATGTCCGGCAGGTCGGAGAAAAGCTGGGAGTCGACCACGTGCTGGAAGGGTCGGTACAACGCGCAGGTGGAAGACTGCGCGTATTCGTGCAGCTCGAGGACGCTCGGGACGGCAAAGCAGAATGGTCGGACCGCTATGAACGCGACGCGACCGATGTCTTCGCGGTGCAGGACGACATCGCTCGATCAGTGGTCAATGTTCTTAAGTCGAGGTTCGGCCCGAGCGGAGCGATGGCTCCGCGGATCCAAACCCCCACGAATCTCGAAGCGCACGATCTCTACTTGAAGGGTCAATTCCTTGCCAACAAAGGCGATGAGCCGAATCTGAGAAAGGCGCTCGCTTCCTACCGCGAAGCACTGAAGCAGGATCCCGGTTACGCGCCGGCGTGGTCCGGAATCTCCGAGGTGTACGGCCTCATGTCCGACGAATTCCTTGCTCCCGACGCGTCGTACCCCGAAGCGAAGCAAGCTGCGCAGCGCGCACTGGCGCTGGACTCTACGGTCGCGGCCGCGTGGGCGATGCTCGGGAGCGTCATGGTGATGTATGACAGGAATCTTGAGGCGGGACACAAGGCGCTGCTCAACGCGTTCGCCCTGAGGCCGGACGGCGGAACGGCCTTCGTCGGGCTCAGCAGCTATTATCTGGCGACTGGTCAACCTGATTCGGCTATCGCGGTTCTGCGCCGAGTGGAGAAGCTCGATCCACTCAATCCATTTCTCAAAGGGTGGACGGCATGGTTCCTCAACATGGTTGGCCATCACGATGAGGCAATCGCGGAAGCCCGAGCTGCGCTCGAAATAGATCCAGCGAACCCCTACGCATACCTCCCTATCGGCGAAGCGATGAGTGCGAAGGGAGACGTTTCAGCGGCTGCTGACGCCTACCAACATGGGATGGGCCTTGGTAACCGAGCGATCGCCGGTCTGGCATCCGCGTACGCGGCAGAGGGCAAGCAAGCCGAGTCGCAGAAGTTGCTGGACTCCTTGCAAACTATCTCACACAAGCAGTACGTCGGGGCCGACGTGATTGCATCGGTGTACGCCGCACTCGGTGACCGCGATCGCGCATTCGCCGGCCTCGAGAGATGCGCCCGGGACCGCTGCGGCCAGCTCATACTGGCGGCCTGGGATCAGCGCTGGAAGCCGCTGCGCCAAGACCCGCGGTGGTTGCCTTTTCTCAAATCCACTGGTGTGAGCGCGATCCTGCCACGGGATTGAATCCGCCGAACGCCGGCGACGCTGGACGTTGCGTTGCAACGCCCACAGTTTATCGAACCGTTGTCTCTCACCCACCCGACAAGATGACCGCCAAACATTTTCCAAGGTCGATGGCGCTCCTCGCGTGCGCTATGGTATCGCGGAGCACCTCGGCGCAACAGCCGATCGATTCAGCCTATTCGCGCCAGATCACCGAGCTGACACCTACGGACTCACACTGGAAGTTCACCACCGAGCTCGTCTCCTCCCTGCCCGCCTCGGCCACCGTTCCGACCCCACTCAAAGTCCTTGGCTACGTTCCCGGAACGCTCGGACACCTCTCCTACGTCGCCGATCTCAATCGCTACTTCGACGCTCTAGCCGCCGCGGCGCCGAACCGCGTCAAGAAGTTCTCTCTCGGGAAAAGTGAAGAGGGCCGAGAGTCTATCGTCGTCGTGATTTCCGACGAAGCCAACATCACCAACCTCGAGCAGAATCGTCTCGCCCTCGGCCACCTCGCAGATCCCCGCGGTCTCTCGCCCACCGATCGCGCTCGAATCATCAAGGAGACGAAGCCGACTTACTGGTTGAGCGGATCGATTCACTCGCCGGAAACCGGCAGCCCCGAGATGCTGATGGAGCTCGCTTATCGACTCGCTGTTGACGAATCCGATTGGGTGAAGGACATCCGCGCGAATGTCATCACGCTCATCACTCCTGTCACTGAGACAGACGGGCGCGACCGCGAGGTCGACGTCGTCAAGGAATCGCTCGCGCTCAAGCTCGGCAACAATGCCATCCCGCTCATCTACTGGGGCAAGTACACCGCGCACGACAACAATCGCGACGGCATGGTGATGTCGCAGAACCTAACGAAGAACTTTCTGCGTGGTTTCCTCTATTGGCATCCCACCGTCGTGCACGACCTGCACGAGTCGGTGCCCTTCCTCTACACCAGCACCGGCACCGGCCCGTACAACGATGAGTACGATCCCATCGTCGTCGACGAGTGGCACACTCTCGCCTATCAGGAGATCACCGAGCTGACGCGCCGAGGATTGCCGGGCGTGTGGACGCACGGGTTCTACGATGGGTGGGCGCCGAATTACACGCTTCTCGCCGTCGCGAATTTGCATAACTCGATCGGTCGCTTTTATGAGACTTTCACGTCGAGCGGAGCTGGATGCACGACAGTGCGACTTCCTGTCGCCGATACGTCGCGCCGCTGGGACCGACCGAATCCGCCGGTGAACGGCCTCAAGTGGTGCATCCGCAGCAACATCAACTACCAGGAGTCGGGCGCCCTCATTGCGCTCAAGTACACAGCCGACCACCGTGAGACGTTCCTCGAGAACTTCGCATCGAAGAGCGAGCGGATGATCGACCGCGGACGCACGAGCTCGCCGTACGCATTCGTGGTTCCGCGAAATCAGCGTCACGCGGCCGAAGCCGCCGATCTCGTGAACCTGTTCCGGGCGCAAGGTACCGAGGTGAGTGTCGCCACAGGCGCCTTCTCCCTCAAGCGACTCGCGGCGAAGCGGGCCGCCGCCGACTCTTCGGCGCCGGGAACAACCGCAAAGGATACCGCGACAACGGCAAAGGATTCCACCATACAGGTTCACGCCGGTGACTGGATCGTGCGGCTCGACCAGCCGTACGCGGCGACCGCCCGCACTCTCCTCGCCATCCAGCACTTCAAGGCCGACGATCCGCCGCCTTACGA
>DASWBG010000305.1:0-4413 GCA_036390715.1 Gemmatimonadaceae bacterium | reverse complement strand
CGCAAACTGTCGCACCATCGGGTGTCCGCACCTGAATATTCCTGTCGATCATGTACCTGCGCTCATCGTCCGCTGCCACGAGTGGCTCAGCGAGTGGCACGATCGTCCTGAAGGCTTGCTGCACCTGGTAGGCCTTGATCAATCGCACTGCATCGGAGAGCGAGATCACGTCTTTGCCGTTACGCTGCGGCAAGGCACGATCGACGTCGCGATCGAGCCCGAAGTGATTGATGCCGAGCGCGCGGATCGCGAGCGCGGACGTCCGGTCATCGAGTCGGGCGATACTCTCGCGGAATGCTTGTCGGAACGCGTCGTCGAAGTGCGCGCTATCACCGCGCTGCTTCGCGGTCGCAAGGATCGCAAAGAGCGCGTCGGCCGCAGTGGCCGAGAGAGAGACTCGATTTCTTCGTAACGCTCGCAGTGCCGTCAGAGTATTGGTTGCATCTGCGTAGCGGCCGGCGACCGTCTGTAGACGGAACAGATTGTCGAGGTACCGATCGCGATCGCTATCCTTGTAGACCCCGATCGCCTGCTGCGCCAGAGCGGCCATCGCTCCTGCGGTGTCGTTACCAGCGATCGTGTTGGGGAAGCCCAGGTCCTGCGCTGATGCGAGGGACGTGGAGGCGACGTAGAGCACAGCAAAGCTGAAGGATCGCATTTGCGATGCCCGCTAGCTGCGCTTGAGAACTACATCGCCGTTTACAGTTCTGACGCGAATCACTCCTCCGCCGCGGCCGACAGTCTGTCGCGCCCGTACATAGCGGCGAGGCGTCCCTTCACTGCTATCCCAATCCGCGGTTTCCGTCGTGTGCAGCGGCAAGTCACTGAGGATGCGCGTCTTGTGGCCCAGGTTGTCGGTATATGCCGTCTCTAGCTCGAGAATCGCGTTGAGATCCCGCGGTACTACCAGCACCACTGCGCCTTTGCCTGAAGTCACGTCGATCGAGTGCGCGCCGGCACCTTGCAGCTCGATCCTCACATCTCCAGCCCCGGTGTACGCCTCGACCGATCCGGTTGCGGGGCCGATGTCGATCGAACCGCCTCCCGTCTGCGCGTAGACTTCTCCATTCGATGGACCGATTCGGATTGGCCCGCCACCCGTCGTAACGCGCGCGCCGTCTGGTGCGGCGCGGAGCGAAATACCTCCGCCCGCTGAGTTCATTCTTATTCCACCCGCCCCGAAACTGCTCCCGCGGCCAACGCCGTCGCTGATGTGGTTGCTCGTCGTGGCGGAGCTGCCGTTGATCGGCACTCCGTCGATTACGTAGAGCGGTTCGTTGGAGGAGCTGCTACTGCTAATGCCCGTGCCGCTTCCGCTACCGGTGCCGCTCCTTACGCTGAAGCTATTACCGTCGGTCCCGACTCCGACGACGGTAACGCCGTTCTCCTTGGTGATGATCGTGCCGGAGGATTTGCTGTTGATGACCGGGCCGCTTCCGGATTTTCCAATGAGGTTCCCGGTCACGCCCTCGATTCGAACAATCCCCCCACCCGTGCTCACACTTCCATTCAGGCGCGAATTCGAGACGCGGACTTCGCCTCCTCCGGTCCGGATATCCACCTCGCCGTTGGCTTTCTCGATGTTGATCTCGCCTCCGCCGGTTTGGCCGGTGAAGACTCCATCGACGCCCGTGATCGATATGGACCCGCCAGCCGAAGAAATGCGCGCGTTGTAGTTTCGGGGCACATTGATCTCGAACACGTGGTGTGAGCTCTGCGTGTTTCCCGATTCAGTGTAGACGCTCTCGAATCTCGCCCCGCTTTCCGAGGGCTCGAGCGTTACTAAGGTTCTGCGCCAGTCGTGTCCGCCGAGCGAGGCACGAACGAAAACCTCCGGCTTATCCCAGCCGGTGATAATGACATTGCCGCCGGTCTTGAGATCGAGCGTGAGAGTTCCCGCAGCGCGAGCGGGAACGGAAAGCTGAAACGTCGTATCGGCCTGGCCGCGACTCGTCGATGTTGCTTCATCCGAAAACGATATTGACGCGTTCGACTGTGTTGACGCCGCCGATGTGGCTGCCGCCCACGCAGTTGCTTGGCCTGCCGCAATGGATGCTCCTGTCGCCGAGGCGGTCGATGGGCTTGTCGTCGCCGGAATCGATCTGGCGCTCGATCGGGGCGTCAAAGACTCGATGGATCCTGCCGAACGCGATCCTTCCTTCATTGAGTTCGACGTGGAGCTCGAGATTCCATTCTCTATTTGAGTGTCTGCTTTCGGAACAGCGCGAAATGCAGCGAGCGGTATCAACACGAGTGCGGACAGGAGCGCCGCAGCCGGTCGGGCTCCACGCGACAGCGACACGCGCCTACGCGACTCATTAAGCACGGCAAGCAGGCGGCCCTCGAGCTGGGATGGACGCGCCATCGCTACGGACAGAAAACCAGGTGCGCCAAACGCACGGGCCGAACGGGCGACTTCCAGAAGGTGCGCCGCGTACTCAGCCGCCGGAGTTCCCAACGACACCACGTTGTCATCGCACGCACGCTCGCACTCGGACCGCAGCCGCCGTTCCGCGATCCAGACCAGCGGATGAAACCAGTACAGCGCGCACACAAAGCCGGCGACGAGTTGGGTAAACGAATCCCCGCGCGCGACGTGCGCGAGCTCGTGTCGCAGCACGATGCGACGATGCGCCTCCGGCCAATCGACTGCGTCCTCCGGCAGGAGGATTATGGGATTGCGTGATCCCCACGTGAGGGGTGTGCTGACGGCGAAACTCGAGTAAAGCAGAACGGGCTTGGTAACTGCGGCATAGTTCCGCTCTTCGTTGAGGATCCCGCTCCAGTCGGGACTGTTGAGCGGCCACGCGCTGGCGGCTATGCGACGGAGTCCGAAGCGTCCGATCGCGAGCCAGGCCATGACGGCCGCAAACCCAACCACCCACAACAGCGGGAGCATCGGCAGCAAGCGAACGTTCGTGACAAAGCCACGCGCTTCAGCTGTGGGCTGCTCGACATCCGCATCGATCACCTTCGCTGTCAATGCCGAGTTCGAAAGACGCGAGTCCGTAGCGCCCTTCTGCGCGACTGACCCGGTGAACGAATGCGATTTCGAGTCGTTTGCACTCGACGCGGCCCGGCCGCTCGTCGGCGAGAGCACCGGCGAGAAAGAGCGTGGCAGCACAGAAACGTTCCACCGCGGCGACAACACCATCGCTACCGGCAATGCCAGACCGCTCGCAAGTGTCGCAACGAGAATGAGGTGACGATGTGACGGGCTCAGGCTTCGCAATGTCGCGGCGACGATGAGTCCGAGCGCGAGGATCAAGGTCAGCTTCGCGAGTAGCACCGGAAGGAAAGATGTCATGACGTACCCCCTTTGCCGCGTGCTTTCTCGATCAGCTTCTCCAGGTTGTCCAGATCGTCGTCACTCCAACGGTCCTCGTACATCCCGACCATTGCGGCGACCGCGGAGCTGGCGGAGTTGTCGAAGAAAGTTCTGACGAGGTGTTTCACCGCGGACTTGCTGACACGCTCGGGATCAGCGGTCGGGAAATAGACATAGCGCGGGCCATCCTGTTCGTGACGCAGGTGGCCTTTGCTTTCGAGCAGACGCAGCATGCCGCGCACGGCAGTGTAGGTCGGGGGGTCGGGAAGATCGGCGAGCACTTCGGCCGCGTTCGCCCTTCCCCGCCTGTAAATGATCTCCATGATCTGCCGCTCTCGGCGACCGAGGTGCTCCAGTCCGCGATTCCTCATCGGCTTTCTCCACTCGGGGTTCCAATCCGCTCGGGGCATAAAATGCCCGCCCTGCCAACAGTATGTCAATACACTGACATTATGTCAATAGGCTAACACGCGAGTGGGGGATGAGAAGGAGGCCTACTGCACCCGTACTTGCGAGGGGTTGTTGCCGCGCGACAAATCATCTCCTTGACACAGTGTCAATGCATTGACATCATGTCATTCGACTAACGCCCCGGCCGAGTGAGCCGTTTTCGAATGCATCTATTTCCGTTCCCCCTGCGGAGTTTCCTGACGGCTGCGGCCTTGGCGCTGCCCATGGTGCGTGCGAGTGGCCAACAGATAGACACTTCACGGGCACTCTCCACCCTTCGCGACGCCCAGGCCGCGTGCGAGATGGACAGGGGAAGTCTCTGGAGACGCAGTCTCTGTGGTCCAATTGCCCTCGTCGATCGCCAGACGCGTCTCGTCATCGCCAACGATACGGTCGCCGGCAAACACTTCCTGCGACTCGGCGACGCGTACGTGACCACGTTGCCCGAAAACCAGTACGTCGCCAACACCTCTTTCCCCTGGGGCGGACGGACGTGGACAATGGTCGCACTCCCGCTGCCCAAGGATCGCTACGCCCGCGTTACTCTCGTGATGCACGAGGTCTTTCACCGCGAGCAGGAGGCCCTTGGTCTTCGTCAACCCGACGCGCTCAACAATCAGCTCGACGTGCGTCCG
>DASWBG010000304.1:0-4265 GCA_036390715.1 Gemmatimonadaceae bacterium | reverse complement strand
GAGATTCTTCACGTTGGTCCGCAGGGCCTGGGAATCCTGCGTGCCGCGCCCGCGGCCGGCGCGGTGCTCATTTCAGTGTTGCTCGTGCATCGGCGGATGCGGAAGGCAGGGCCGATGCTTTTTATCTGCGTGGCCGCCTTCGGTGCGTGCTGGATTCTGTTTGCGCTGTCGCGGTGGTTCTGGATCTCGCTCGCGCTGCTTGTCATCAGCGGAATGCTCGACAACGTGAGCGTCGTGATACGATCGACGCTATTGACGCTACGCACACCGCCGCACCTCCTCGGGCGCGTGTCCGCGGTAAACCAGATCTTCATCGGTTCGTCGAACGAAATAGGGTCCTTCGAGTCTGGCGTCGCAGCAAAGCTGCTCGGCACCGTTCGTTCGGTGATCTTCGGCGGCCTGATAACTCTCGGAGTAGTCGGAGTGACCGCATGGAGCATCCCCCCGTTGCGAAGGCTCGACGAGCTTGACTGACTGTGGACGCGGGTAACGAAACTCCTTCTGTTCCGCCCGCGTAGACAATGCGACATTAGACCTAGGCTGCGCGGTGTTGTTCGGCGCTCGCCGAGAGTGGGTAATTCAGCCGCTGGAGATCGCATGGCGCCTATGTTGTCAGGAGCAGATTCCACCATTCTAGCCCCGTCCTCAGCGGTTCCAGGTTGGACGGCGGAGTACGCCGTTCCCCTTGGTGGGCCCGGCCATCTCCTTCTGGCGACGTTCGAGCAGGCGGCTATCGGCATCGCCCACCTGACGCTCGATGAACAGTGGATCTCGGTGAATCAGCGCTACTGCGAGATCACGGGTTATTCGCGCGAGGAAATCCTCACCTTCAAGGTCGAGCAACTTACCCATCCGGAAGATGTGGAGGCGAGTCTGGAGTTCATCCGGCGCATCCGATCGGGCGAGCTGCCCGAGTACCGGATGGAGAAGCGCTACGTTCGGAAGAACGGCGCTGTCATCTGGGTTCACCTCACAGTCTCGATCGTCCGTTCTGCGACTGGCGCGCCGTTGTACCTCGTCGCGTTCATCGAGGACATCACCCAGCGGCGTGAGGCGCAGAGCGAGGCGAGCAGGTCTCTGTCTCTGCTTCGCGCCACGCTCGAATCGACGGCCGACGGAATTCTGGTCGTCGATCTGAACGGAAAGATTCTGAGCTTCAATCAGAAGGTCGCCGACATGTGGGGAATTCCACCCGAGGTTTTCGCCTCCGGCGACGATCAGCGGGCGATCAACATGGCACTCGAGAAGCTCGTAAACCCCGACGATTTCGTGGCCAAGATGATGGAGCTGTATCGCCATCCCGAGGAATCCAGCTACGACGTTCTCGGGCTTAAGGACGGACGCACGTTCGAGCGCTACTCGCAGCCTCAGCTGATCGACGACGTGCCGGTGGGTCGTGTCTGGAGCTTCCGCGACGTCACTTCGCGCAGACGTGCGGAAGAACAGGAGATCGAGCTTGTTCAGGAGCAGGCAGCGCGCGCGGAAGCAGAGAACTCACAAAAGCGAGCCTCGTTGCTGGCCGAGGCGAGCCGCGTTCTCAGCGCCTCATTCGACTATCAAACCACACTCGCTGCCCTTGTGCGGCTGGCCGTACCGGCGCTCGCGGACTACTGCGCCCTCGACATCGTCGAAGCCGAGGACACATTCGAGCGGATCGGCGAGGCCCACGTCGATCCGGCCAAATCGCAGCTGCTGAGGGAGGTCGCGCGGTTTCCGAAAAGCGCGCTCACTGCGCGTCATCCACTGATGCGCGTCATGGCCACGGGTGCGCCGGTCCTCGAGGCAGACATAACTCCTGCATTCATTCGTGCGTCCTTCGCGGAGGCGGGACAACGTCGCGTTGTTGAGGCACTGGAACCGCGATCACTCATCTGCGTGCCGCTGGTTACTTCGGGGAAGCCGCTCGGGGCCCTGACTTTGGTTACTTCAGGGTCCGGTCGTCGCTACGACATCGCCGATCTGTCGCTCGCAGCCGATCTCGCGAGGCGGGCGGCGATTGTCGTCGAGCACGCACGGCTCTTTCACGAAGCGCAGCAAGCGACAAGGGCGCGTGACGACGTGCTCGCAGTGGTCGCCCACGATCTGAGAAACCCGCTTAACACGGTGACGATGGCGGTGAGCCTGATGCTCGAGACAACTCCGCCGGAACGTGTCGAGGAACGGAGGCAAGTAGAAATCGTGCGACGCGCCGCCGACCGCATGAACCGGATGATCCAGGACCTTCTGGATGTGAAGCGAATGGAGTCGGGGCGACTGACGACCGATCTGAAGCCCGAGCTGCCAGCGACGCTCATCAATGACACGATCGACATGCTGCGTCCGCTGGCGGCGGGCAGCACGATAAGGCTCGAGGCAGACATCGAAGACGATCTGCCGCCCGTGCTCGCCGACGCGGCGAGAGTTCAGCAGGTATTGTCGAATCTTGTCGGGAATGCGGTGAAGTTCACGCCGCGCTCCGGCCGTATCACTGTTTGTGCGGAGCATATCGACGGGGAAGTGCGATTTGGTGTAATCGACACTGGCCCGGGCATCCCGGCCGAGCAGCTCCCGCACATATTCGGGCGCTTCTGGCAAGCCAAGTCGGACCATCGGGGAATCGGGCTCGGGCTCGCGATCGCAAAGGGAATCGTCGAAGCGCACAACGGCCGGATCTGGGTCGAGAGCCACGTTGGGCTCGGCAGCACGTTCTACTTCACCCTGCCCACCGCAACGGACAAGACGCCTTAGGGAGCTCGTTGGAAGTTGGTGACTGCGATGGTCGAGCCGGCATCTGGAATGGTCGAGTCGACCACGATCCGGGTTGGATAGCCGAGGGCCAGATTGTACTGGACGCTCAGATCCGAATGCGGGCTGGAAATCAGTCGCTGGACGCGCGCGAATAACGAATCCACTGTCGGAACGCCCGCGTTTGCGTAGACCGCTCCCGTATCTCTGTCCGTGGCACGGTTCACCGTGTCTCCCAGCACCTCGATGTGAAGACGCGGGGAAAAAATCATGGCGGTATGGTCGTAGTCGAACGAATAGGCGTGAATCGCCTGCGCGGACCACGTCTGGCGACTCACGCTAAGTTGCAATAGTGCTCTCTGGGTTGGATCCTCTCCCATCCCGCCGCAACCAGACAGAGTGAGGGCCGCCAGAACTGCTCCAACAAGCTGTGTCTTCATGCGCTGCTCGTTGCGATGTTCAGTCGCGGAAGGCTTTCAGTATGAGAGTTTGGGGTTCCATTTCCCGCCACGCCCCTCCGGCATCACGTCGAAGAGATTCCAGAGTGGCCAGATCATGTCTACGTGGCGCGGGTCCTGGCCCGGATCCGACCCTGCGAACATCAGCTCGGTGTTGTAGAAGTGAGAAATCTTGCCGTTCCGGCGGACGAACACGTTCAGGGCCGGCATCTGCTCGCCTTTTGCGTTCTCGCCCTGATAATCGTGGTTGTACGTCGATCCCGCCGACGAGAGGAATCGCAAATTCCGCCACCCCCGCTCCTTCGCCCACGCGCGGATGCGCTCGATCGGAGATTTTGCGACGATCGCAAAATTTGCCCGCTGCGTGACGTGCTGCGCCTCGCCGTCCAAACCGTCCAGAATGGAAGTGCATGACGGACATGGACTCGGCATCTCGGGTCCGTACATGAAGTTGTATAGGATCAGGGAGTCCTTCCCGTCAGCGAAGAGCTCCGACATCCGCACTTTTCGCTTTGTTCCCGTCCCATCCGGGCCGACGATCTCCTCGAACACGTAGTCCTGAGGGACCTGCCCTCCGACCGGGAGGTTTCGTCGCTGGGCGGCAACGGATTCGATCGTTCGCCTCATCTCGATTTCAGCATCGAGCAACTTGTCCCGGGCCGCGCGGTAGGTCGCTGATTCGCCGGGGAAGCGAACCTTGTGCCTGGAGCTGGATTTCCTGGAGCTGGATTTCCTGGAGCTGGATTTCTTCGAGCTGGACTTCTTCGAGCTGGACTTCCTCGAACCGGGCATCTGACCTCCATTGGGGCGGGGAAAAGCGCCCTGCACAATGAAATTTGAACGGGGTGACCAGCCATTCGCCACTTGAACGAACCCGAATGGGCGGTGGGCGTGCCGCTCCAGATTCGCGTCGGGCCGGAGGCGCGGGTGGCTATACACGCGTTCCAGCGCCGGACCGGCCAAAAAAAGGTTGCCGCCGCGCCCTCGTCTCGTCCATATCCGACGCCCCGCCTCTCCGTCTCGCGGCACGAGGCGTGACCACCGAGCGTGCGAGTTAGAGGAGGAAAGCTGGGCCAATCTGAT
>DASWBG010000303.1:0-1557 GCA_036390715.1 Gemmatimonadaceae bacterium | reverse complement strand
TGACCCTTTGTGCGCTCTGGTTCCATCCACTCGTCTGGATGGCCGGCTCGCGCCTGGCCCTATACCGCGAGCTTTCCTGCGACGAATCGGTGTCACGGCGCGGCTACGCTGACGATCTCGTTTCCGCGCTGGCCAAGGTCGTGAATCCTGACGAGGCGCTGTTGCTGCAATCGACAGCGTCGTCGTTCATCGGCGAGCGTCTGACCTTCCTGACCGCACACCCGCCACAAGGACTGCTTCGGGCGGTCAACGCGCTTCTGGCGGTAATTTTCGCCGCCGTACTCCTGAGCAGCGCCCTCGGAAGCGTAACGCTGGCCTCCGAAAAATCAGCGGGATGCGTTCCTGCAGAAATTTCTGAGATTGACCTCGTCGAGGGCGCCGTCGGTCTGTCCACTCGTTAATGGACATCCCGGTGCGCACGCTGATCGTCGCTCTCTCTGATGGCAGGTCCCGATCCGGTCGGCGCCGGCGGTCTGGTTCCCGTTAGACACCACCGCGCGCGACTGAACGATCGCAGAATGGTGTTGATGACCTACCCACTGGCGATCTCGGCGTCTCTTCAGATCAGGAGTTCAAAGCCGCGAGTTTCTCTGCGTTCCCGGCGTCTGTTCCCAAGAGCCATCAGTCCGGATCGAAGATGTTGTTCCAAACGAGATCGCTGTCAGCGAGGAAGCGCGGAAACGGAAACGGGAGTCCCTGATCGTTCTTGCCTCGCTGATTGCGCTCGTCGAGATCGTATGGCCGCACGCGCGCGTCTTTCGGCGGGCGCAGCCAGTGAACCGCGCCGGCCACGCCATCCCAAAGCTCGGCTGCTCCTTCGGGCGTGCGCATATTCAGGTGCTCCTGCCACAGCTCGATGCGCAGGGCGTGCGGCAATCGCGAATGGTTCTTCTCGTCCGTCGACACGTCGTAGATCCCGGCAGCCACTTCTGAGTCGTGCATCCAGCTTCGCTGATTCGAATTCACCGATCCGATGACGGCGAATTCGTCATCGATGATCCAAACCTTGGAATGAACGTACGTGTGTCGTTCATGGCCCTGTTGAAATTTCAATGTGTTCCCCTCGGGCTGAAGCGTGAAGACTCGCACTTTGCGGGCGTTCTCAGGGTTTGCAGTGAGCGCCCCCAGCAAACTCCGCCGATGAGAGTTGACGAATGGGATATCGCTGAGCGTCCAGTGCGTGACCAGGATCGTGAGGTGTTCGATGTTGGGAAGCGCGGCGAGCATTGCCTCCACCAGCGCCGGTGCGCCAGTAAAATACTGACACTCCGTGTAGATGAATCTCTTGGCGTTGCGAATCGCATGACCGACCATCCTGGCCGCTGAATCGTCGCCCTCCGGACAGAAACCGTACACGCCGGCCTTGTACGTCCGCGTCACTTGAACGACATGATCGCCTGCCTGATCCGGCACCGGCGGAATGATCAACTCTCCTTTCGTTGCATTGAACTCTTTCCCAACCGGATGGTCGTTCCACTTCTCTGCGAAAAGCTTGACGAGCTCGAAGGCCGCCGGTCCTCTCACGCGGCAATGGACGTCGTGAAGCGGCTCCCCTTC
>DASWBG010000302.1:0-2215 GCA_036390715.1 Gemmatimonadaceae bacterium | reverse complement strand
TACTTCGAGAAGATCGCCGTCGATCCGACCGACGCCGATACCGTCTATGTGCCGAACGTCGCGGTCAACAGAACCCGGGACGGCGGAAAAACCTGGGTGGTCATTCGCGGATCTCCGGGCGGCGACGACTACCATCAGGCGGGGATCTACCCGGGTGATCCGAACACAATGATCGTCGCCAGCGATCAGGGCGCCATCATTACCCGGAATGCCCGAGCCAACGATCCGCGCGATGTTAGTTGGAGCTCGTGGCTCAATCAGCCGACGGCGCAGATATACCATCTCTCGGTCGACTATCGCTTTCCGTACTGGGTGACGGGCGCGCAGCAGGACTCGGGCGCGATTGCCGTTCACTCTCGTGGGAAATTCGCCCAGATATCGATGCACGACTGGGAGCCGATCGCGCCGGGAGGAGAGAGTGGCTATACGGCCGGTGATCCGCTCAATCCGGGCGTGGTTTTCGGAGGAGATGGCCAGCGCTGGAATCTCGACGCGAACATTCCGGTCGAGGGTACGACAAGTCCCAAATCACCGGAGCCCGCACGCGGCGACTGGACACAGCCTCTGGTGTTCTCGAAAGCCGATCCTCACTCGCTCTATTACGCGAATCAATTCCTGTTCAAGACTACGGATGGCGCGAAGACGTGGGCTCTGATCAGTCCCGATCTCACACGTCCGGAGGTTTTCATCCCGCCGACGCTCGATGCGACAGCGGCGGCAGCGGTCGATCGAAATGGAAAACGTGGTGTCGTCTACACGATTGCTCCTTCGCCCCTACGCGCACCGCTAGTCTGGATCGGCACCGACGACGGGTACATCCAGCTCACGCCGGATGACGGCAAGAGCTGGCAGAATGTGACCCCAGACGTGATCACGCCGTGGAGCAGAGTGACGATGATCGAAGCGTCGCATTTTGACGCGGCCACGGCGTACGCAAGCGTCGATCGGCATCAGCTCCAGGATTTCGAGCCGTATATCTATCGCACGCGCGACATGGGCAGGACATGGCAAAGGATCACGAAGGGGCTGCCCCCGGGGGTCTACGTGCACGTCGTCAAGGAGGATCCGCGGCGGCGTGGACTGCTCGTCGCGGGCACCGAACGCGGCATTCATACCTCCTTCGACGATGGCGACAATTGGCAGTCGCTCCAGCTCAACGTGCCAGTGACGTCGGTGCGCGACTTCGAGTTCTACGGCAACGATCTCATCGTTGCGACGCACGGGCGCGGCTTCTGGGTGATCGACGACATCAGCCCGCTGCGTCAATTGAATGACGCGGTGACGCGCGAAGATGCCTACCTCTTCAAGCCCGCGGACGCCATCAATTTCATCGAGGGTACGGACAACGGGACGCCCCTACAGAAGGACGAGCCACAGGCGGAGAATCCGCCGAACGGCGCGGCGATCGACTACTACCTGAGGAGGCCTGCGAACACGCCGGTCGTGATCGAGATCACAGATGCAAGCGGCGCGGTCTTGCAAACATTCTCGAGCGATCCAACTGCGCTGCGTCCGCCGGCGGGCCGCGGAGCCGGAGGCGGCGCTCAACCCACGGGCATTCCGCGCGTATCTCCGCTCTGGCAACCTCGTCCCGAGCTGTTGTCTCAAGGTGCCGGAATGCATCGCGTGACATGGAACCCGCTGCGGCCTCGACCGCGCGGTGCGCCGGCGCCGGACGAAGGTGGTCCGCTGGACAGGCGCTATGTCGGCAACTTTACGGCGAAGCTGACGGTGAACGGGAAGACTTACACGCAACCGTTCGTCGTGAAGCCGGACCCGAGAACGCGACCTTCATAAGCACTGGAACCCCGGATTCTTTCTTCTTCAGCGTGAAGTGGAATCAACGCGATCGACCACCCGGTGGATCAGCGAATCACTGTGGCCGGCTTTGAAACGTCGACCTCAACGTTTTTCAAGCCAACGAACGATGTTGAGGGACGCCGCGTCCAGTGCTGCGTCGTGAGACAAGCCCGCAGATTCAAGCAACCTTATCTCCTCGAGCACTGACCGACCGGGAACAACCAAAAAGTCTGGAGTTGAATAGTCAGTACCAGCGAGAATTACAATGCCCGCGCGGTACATGCGTCCAGTGAGCTCCACCAGAAAATGGAACGTGCCCAGCCAGGCGTCGCGCGACGGTCCGGCTGGCTCAGACAACGCTACCGCACGATACGTCACCAGCGTTGGGACAAAAACCATCCGTTGACGTGCAAGG
>DASWBG010000301.1:0-9702 GCA_036390715.1 Gemmatimonadaceae bacterium | reverse complement strand
CTTTTCAGTCGGCGCGCCCTGCGGATGCTCGTGCTCCTGCGAATACGCAGCGAACGCGGGAATAGTGAGAAGAACCGTGACCGCGACGACAGACATGCGTGTCATGACCGCTCCTTGCTGCTTCATTGTGCGGCTGGAGGGCGCGGACGGCAAGCCGGCCGCGAAAAAGGAGTCAGCCGCGAACTAGAATTGATCGGGGTGTCGATCTCGCCGCTTCTCGTTCGACATATAGGTAGAGCCGGAGAGACCGGCCGAGCCTAGGCGGTTCGCCGTCGGTTGTTTTCCACCATTAGATCAACGACTTGCACGAGATGCTCACCAATCTGCCTCATCCCGACACACGTGCCGCACGAATGGGCGCCCTCCAGCATCATGGTGAACAGGTTCGCCGAAAAGGCGGGATCGGGGAATCCAGCCGCCTTGCAAAGGCGGACGACGCGTTTGTGCGTTCTAAGCTTGTGCTCCTTCATGAGTTGCCGCGCCGGATGGCTCGGGTCGGGCAGCTCGGCGAAGGCGTTGCCAAGGGCGGAGCCGCGTTCTTCCATGGCGCGAAGCTGGGCCGCTGTCCGGCGGCTCCAATCCTGGAGCTGGCCCTCCGGATCTCCGCGGTGCTTGGCGTTGAGATCCTTCCAGTCTTCCTCTTTGTGGGCGACGATCCCGCGCACCCACTCTGTGATCAACTCATCCTTCGAAGCGAAATAGCGGTAAAGCGTCATCTTGTTCGTCTGCGCGGCTTCGGCAATCGCTTCGACGCCGACCCCGCGGATACCCTGTTTATGAAACAGATCCCCCGCCGCCACGAGAATCCGCTCGCGCAGAGAGACCGTGGGACGTGATCTTTTTTTCGTTTTCCGCCGTGTGCCGTGAATAGATGTTTGCACGATAAGTTCTACCCCTCCTTGACTAAAATGTTACCGACCGGTAACATAGGGGTGGTTACGGAGTGTTACCGATCGGTAACATACTACATTTCGATACGAATTGCCACCATGGTTTGCTGCAGCGGTCCCCTGTTCCGGAGTTGTGCAACATGAGTTCCACTTTCTCTCGCGCCAAGTCAGTCACACTCAGATCCCACGCCGGTGGCTGGGCCGCCGCCGCGACTTTCGTCCTCGCCGCATCCGGGTGCAGGAAAGATGCGCCGCCAATGCAGACACCCCAGGTTACCGTCGCGCCGGCGGTCGAGCGCGTGGTCTCCGACTGGGATGAGTTTACGGGGCACTTCGAGGCCGTCAATTCGGTCGAGGTTCGGCCGCGCGTTGGCGGTTTCTTGCAGCGCGTCGGGTTCACCGAGGGCGCGATCGTTCATCAGGGCGACGTGCTGTTCGTGATCGACCAGCGTCCGTACGAAGCTGAAGTCGCAAGAGCGGAGGCGGTGCTTGCCCAGGCGCGCACTCGCAATCAGCTCGCCGGCATGGAAGAGGAGCGCGCGCAGAAGCTCGTGAACAGCCAGGCGATCTCGCGCGAGGAGCTCGACGCACGGACGAGCGGCCGCGCCGAAGGGGACGCGGGGGTCAAGGCCGCCGAAGCGGCTGTGCGAGTGGCACGGCTGAATCTCGAGTGGACGGTCGTGAGAGCGCCGATCACCGGGCGCGTGGGTCGCGCCGAAATCACCCCTGGCAATGTCGTCCAGGCGGGACCGCCGTCACCGTCGCTGCTGACCACCATCGTCTCGATCGATCCCATCTACGTGTATTTCGACACGGATGAGCAGGCGTACCTGAAATACATGGGCGCGCAGGCCACCGGTCCGAAGGGACGACAGGTGCTGATCGGTCTCGCCAACGAGACAGGATTCCCGCACGAGGGAAGACTCAATTTCGTGGACAACCGCGTCAACGGTGCCTCGGGAACGATTAACGCCCGGGCGCTGTTGTCGAACCCGAACGGGCTCTTCACGCCGGGATTGTTCGCGCGCGTTCGACTCCTCGGCAGCCAGCAGCACCCGGCGATCCTGGTTCAGGATCAGGCGATCGGTACTGATCAGGATCGGAAGTTCGTGCTCGTGCTGAAGAGCGACAATACGGTCGAGTATCGTCCCGTCGTCACCGGCCGCGTCGTAGATGGTCTGCGCACGGTTGAATCCGGGCTCAAGCCCGGAGAGCGCGTAGTCATCAACGGCCTGATGCGGGTTCGTCCCGGAATGAAGGTCGCCGCCACGAATGCTGCCATGGTCGCCGAGAGTGCCGCACCGGCACCCGCGGCGCGGTAGCGCAACTTTTCCGGAGTCGCTCCCGTGCGTTTCTCACGCTTTTTCATCGACCGCCCGATCTTCGCGGTCGTGCTGTCGCTGGTCATTTTTGTAGGCGGAGTGATCGCTGTCACCCAGCTTCCGATCAGCGAGTATCCAGAAGTCACGCCGCCGACCATCACGGTTAGCGCGATATATCCCGGCGCCAATCCAACCGTGCTCGCACAGACGGTGGGCACTCCGCTCGAGGACGCGATCAACGGCGTCGAGCATATGCTTTACATGACATCGTCCGCCTCGGCCGACGGCACGTTCAATCTCACTGTCACCTTCAAGATCGGCACGGACGTCGACCTCGCGCAGGTGCAGGTGCAGAACCGCGTTAACCAGGCGCTGGCACGATTGCCCGAAGAGGTGCGCGCGCTCGGCGTCGTGACCCAGAAGCGCAGCCCGGACATCACGATGGTTGTGCACCTGTTTTCTCCGGACCGGCGCTACGACCCGGTTTATTTGCGCAATTATGCGCTGCTGAACGTCCGCAACGACCTCTCGAGAATTCCCGGCGCGGGCCAGGTAATCGTGTTCGGCGCCGGTGACTATGCGATGCGCGTCTGGCTCGATCCTAACCGCGTAGCATCGTACGGGTTGTCGGCGGCGGACGTCGTCAACGCTATTCGCGAGCAGAACCTGCAGGTCGCCGCCGGCACCGTTGGCGCTCCGCCAATGAACGACCCGGTGGCATATCAGCTGACGGTCGTCGCGCGCGGTCGACTCACGGACGAAAAGGAGTTCGGCAACATCATCGTCAAGACCGGCGCTGACGGAGAAGTCACTCGCCTGCGCGATGTTGCGCGCATCGAGCTCGGCCCCGGTACGTACGGCTTGCGCGCGTTGCTCGACAACAAGCCCGCCGTTGCTGTCGTCGTGTTCCAGTCTCCCGGCTCGAACGCGCTGGCTCTCTCCAGCGCCATTCGCGCGAAGATGGCCGACCTGAAAACGCGGTTCCCGCAGGGCGTCGAATGGTCTTCCGTGTACGATCCGACATTGTTTGTCCGCGATTCGATCCGCGAGGTGATCTACACGCTGCTTCTCGCGACGCTAATGGTCGTCATTGTGGTCGTTCTCTTTCTGCAGACATGGCGAGCCTCGATCATTCCGCTCGTCGCGGTACCGATCTCGATCGTCGGCACGTTCGCCGTGATGCTCGCGACTGGATTCTCGATCAACACCCTCTCGCTGTTCGGACTGGTGTTGGCGATCGGTATAGTAGTCGACGACGCCATCGTCGTGGTCGAAAATGTCGAGCGACACATCGAGGAGGGTTTATCGCCGCTCGACGCGAGTCATCGCGCGATGGAGGAAGTCAGCGGGCCGATCATCGCGATCGCGCTCGTATTGTCCGCGGTGTTCGTTCCGGTGGCGTTCATCAGTGGTCTGGACGGTCAGTTCTACCGGCAGTTCGCCCTTACAATCGCCTTCTCGACGCTGATCTCGGCGTTCAACTCTCTCACCTTGTCGCCGGCGCTTGCCGCGGTGCTCCTCAAGCCGCGTGGGGCGCCGGAAGACGCGCCGACGCGCGTCATGCACCGTTTGCTTGGTTGGCTATTCGATCCGTTCAATCGTCTCTTCGGCCGCGCATCCAATCGCTACGGCAGCATCGTGACGCGTGTGACCCATCGCTCCGTCCTTGCGCTCACGGTGTATGGCGTACTCGTTCTGATCGGCATCATCGGATTCACGAGAGTGCCGAAGGGGTTCGTACCGAGCCAGGACAAGCGGTACCTCGTCGCGATCGCGCAGCTGCCCGACGCCGCATCGCTCGACCGCACCGAAGCCGTCATCAAGCGGATGTCGGACCTGGCCCTCAAGACACCGGGCGTCGAGCACGCCGTCGAATTTCCGGGACTATCAATCACCAGCTTCGGCCCCAAGTCGAACGCGGGCGTGATCTTCTTCGGACTCAAGCCGTTCGAAGAGAGAAAATCGAAGGACCTGAAGAGCAACGCCATCCTGATGGCACTCAATCAGAAGTTCTCCGCGATCCAGGACGGCTTCGTCGCGGTCTTTCCTCCTCCCGCTGTAAATGGGTTGGGATCGATCGGCGGTTTCAAGTTGATGATCGAGGACAAGGCGGGGCTGGGCGATTCGACGCTTTATGCGACGACCCAGGCGCTGCTCGGTCGCTCCTACCAGACGCCCGGACTTGCTGGCGCGTTCTCGAGCTTCCAGATCAACGTGCCTCAGCTTTTCGCCGACGTCGATCGCGACAAGGTGAAACAGCTCGGGATTCCGCTGAACAATGTGTTCTCGACGCTCCAGATATATCTGGGCTCCCAGTACGTCAACGACTTCAACAAGTTCGGTCGCACCTATCAGGTGATTGCGCAGGCTGACGCACCTTATCGGGCGAACTCCGACAACATCGCTCAGCTCAAGGTTCGTAACGTGCGCGGCGAGATGGTACCGCTCGGCTCGGTACTGACGATGAAGCAGTCGTACGGACCGGACCAGGTCACGCACTACAACGGCTATCCCGCGGCAGACATCAGCGGCAGTGCAGCTCCAGGAACGAGCGCCGGATCAGCAGTGCAGATAATGGAAAGGCTCGCCAACGAAACGTTGCCGAATGGTATCGGCTACGAGTGGACTGAGCTCACCTATCAGCAGAAGCTGGCCGGCAATACCGCCATTCTGGTCTTCCCGCTTTGCATTCTGCTCGTGTTCCTCGTTCTCGCCGCGCAGTACGAGAGCTGGTCGTTGCCGCTCGTAATCATTCTGATCGTGCCGATGTCCCTCGTTTCCGCGATCGCCGGCGTGTGGCTGACGCGCGGCGACAACAACGTCTTCACCCAGATCGGTCTCCTCGTGCTCGTCGGGCTCGCGTGCAAGAACGCAATTCTTATAGTCGAGTTCGCGCGGGATCTGGAGCGCCAGGGACGCGATCGATTTGCCGCTGCACTCGAGGCCGCCAGGATCAGACTGCGTCCGATTCTGATGACCTCCTTTGCGTTCATCGCGGGCGTCATTCCACTCATAGTTGCTAGCGGAGCGGGCGCGGAGATGCGGCGCGTGATGGGCATCGCGGTGTTCTCCGGAATGCTCGGCGTCACCTTCCTCGGGCTTCTCTTCACACCACTCTTCTACGTGCTCGTCCGTGGCGTCGTCGATCGGCGCAGGAAGGAGCCCGCACCTGAACCAGAAGGCATACAACCTCTCCACCCGTGGCGTCCATCGCTGGCGGTGGGGAATGAGGGTAGCAGTCATGCGTAAGATCCTGATGGCGCTCACCGTGCCGCTGGCCGCTTGCTCCACGCCAGCGTACCGCGCGCCCGAAGTGCCCGTTCCATCCACATACAGCGTCAGCAGCATCACCGAGGTGCCCGCCAGCGCGCGCGGCACGTCCGAGGATATTCCGACACCTGGCATCCAGGTGAGCACGGCGCTGGCGTCGACTCCATTCTGGAGCGACCTCGGCGACAGCACGCTAACGATGCTGATTCGTGAAGCGCAGCGCGCGAACCTGGACGTTCGCGTCGCCCAGTCGCGTCTCACGAGTGCCCGCGCGGCACGGCGGCTCGCGGCGTACGATCTGGTTCCGACGATAACGGGAACGGGTAGCACATCGCGTCAGCAATTCTCGATTGCACAGACGCCCGGTCTCGCAACCCAGCTTCCGGCGTCGCAATTGTGGGATGTCGGCTTCGATGCATCGTGGGAAGTCGACATGTTCGGCCGAGTGGGACGAACGGTGAAAGCGCAGGGTGCGCTGGCAGAGTCGTCGGAGTATGGGCTCGAGGACGTTCAGGTGAGCGTTGCGGCGGAAGTCGCGCGCACCTACTTCGATCTGAGAGGAGCTCAACGGCAGCTCGCGGTGGCGGGGCGAAACGCGGTGAACCAGCGCAAGGTCGTCAAGCTCACCGAGGATCGTCTGGCAGCGGGTCGCGGGACGGCATTCGATACCGAGCGCGCGAAATCCGTGCTCTATTTGACGCTCGCGACAACGCCGCTGCTCGAATCGCAGATCGCGCTGGACAGGAACCGACTGGCTGTGTTGCTCGGGCGCGTTCCGAACGCGCTTCCAGCCGCGCTGCTCGACACGGGACCGCAACTGCGTCTGCCGGACACTTTGTTTGTGGGCTCTCCCGACCAACTCGTTCATCGCCGGCCCGACGTGCTACGCGCGGAGAGACAACTTGCTGCGCGGTCATTGTTCGTCGGCGCGGCGCGAGCAGAATATCTGCCGCGCGTGACGCTGTCGGCGCGCGCCGGTTACGCAGCGACGGCGGCCGATTCTCTGTTTAAGCGCGGCACTTCACGGCTGCTGATCGGACCGGTGGTCAGTTTTCCGCTCTTCGACGTAGGTCGAGTAAGAGAGAGAGTGGAGGTGGCGCAAGCCGGACAGGATGAGGCGCAAGCCACGTACAATGCGACGGTCCTTCAAGCGCTCGAGGAGAGCGAGGGATCACTCGTGACGTACGATCGGGCGCACGCGCGTCTGTCGATCCTCGAGAGCGCGGTACGCTCGAGCGCTCGGGCGGCGGATCTGGCGCAACAGCGGTTCGAAGCGGGGCTTACGGATTTCCTGCAGGTGCTGGACGCGGAGCGCACGCTGCTCGACGCAGAAAGTCAGCTCACGCAGGGGTACACTTCGGCGGCGACTGCGCTCGTTGCGGTTTACAAGGCGGTCGGGGGGACGTGGCCGATCAGGTAGTGCGCTGATTCAAGAAAAAAGAAAAGAACGGGATCCGAGATCTCAGAGGCGTAGATACCCGTTGTAAGTCACTGCGCTCCGACCACTCTCTGTGGTCCACCACCAATCGATTGTGGCTGGACCGGTGCAGGGTGAGGTCGGAGCGTTTTGACCATCACCTGATATCTACGCTTCTCAGTTCTCGGATCCCGTTCAGTTTTTTTCCTATCGTCCGTGATCGAGCTGCCCCCGAATCTCGCCCCCCGGAAAATCTCCCGGTCCCGTGTTGACCCCATCGACGCCGTCGTTCGTGTGCACGTTGACGTAGGTGAGACCGGCCCTGATCGCATCGAGTAGCGGCATGTCCTGACCGACTGCGCTCGCCGGGCAGATGACACCCGTCGGGTTGAACGTGCCGGATGCCAGAACGCCGTTCTGCGGTCCCGTTCCATTCGGCCCCGGCGCACCCGTCGGTCCGATGACGGGATAGAGCCACATCCGGATCGGCCCATTCTGTCCGGGACGGCCGCAGTGGATGTGCGACATGATCACGTTGTCGATGTTCGATGCGATGAGCCGGAAATCCACCGAGGTGCCGTCATCGTTGACCCGAAAGATCGCCTCCCCCTGCCCACGCGAGTCCGCTGGCGTCGCCGTGCTAGGAGGAACTGGTGTGAACACTTCCTCGGCGCCGGTCATGTGGGTGCCGAGATTGAAGGCGCTGTTTCCACCAACCGCGAAGAGTGGCGCACGTACCTCGAACGCCGTCGGAGCGGGCTTGTCAGCGGTGCAACCGACGAGAAGCGCCGCGATGACGCCCAACGCAATTTCTCTCCTCAACATGAGTCCCTCCGGGTCTGAAATCCTCCGCTCTGCGATAAGTCGTGCGGCTCGTCGTCGCGCGCGGCTCGTTCGAGCCGACGCGTTCTGCAAAGGTACGGAATGACACCGGAGGCGGAAGATCCTCCACACAGGCTAAGATTTTGCCCAATTCTTAGGCAGCGAGTGCCTCCCGCGGGCGTCCCGCTCAACCTTCAAGCTTTGAGGATCGTTCCATGGCGATTCAAGCCTCGCAGGTAAAGACGACGGTGAACGCACCTCCCACAGCGGTCTGGAAGGCGCTGACCACCTTGAGCACACTCAAGCAGTTTTTCTTCGGCTCCGACATCTCGACCGACTGGCGCGTCGGCAGCCCGATTCGGTTCAAGGGCGCGTGGAAGGGGAAGCCGTACGAGGACAAGGGAAACATCCAAGCGTTCGATGTCGGCAAGCGGCTCGCCTTCACTCACTGGAGCCCGCTCTCAGGGATGGAGGACAAGCCCGAGAATTACCACATCGTGACCTTCGACCTTCGACCCGCTGGAGGTGGCACCGAGGTCGTGCTCACCCAGACGAATCAGAATGACGCCGAGCCGCTCACACCGGAGAACCGGAAGGAGTACGCCAAGAACTGGATGATGGTACTCGACGGGCTCAAGAAGGCGGTGGAGGGCTCCCCTCCCCGGTCGTCGGAGAAGACTTCAGCACAAGAGTCACGTAAGTAACGGTGTCCCATGCGTTGTGGATGCCGACGAAGAGGAGAATAAGGGTGAACAGCGCAACTCCAAAAAGCGCGGGCACGTGCCAGAACGTGAGCGTAACACCGGCGAGAAGGAGCGTTACGTACGCCACCAATGGAAGTACGCAGTGAAAGATCCAGTCTTCCATTTCTGGCTTGTAGCCCGTCACGCGCCGCGCCCTCCGCACAACGATCAGGCTGTAGATGACGCCCGCTGCTCCAAGGATCCCGATGGCGGTGGCGGCTTGCGAGAGCGCGGGCCACGGCGCGCTGAGTAGCGCCGAAACCAGCAATACGGCACAAAAGTGAACGACTGTCGGGGTGCCAAAAGTGTCGATCGTGCCACTGTCGGTTCGCGTGGGCAAGTCCGCCACGAGTGCCATTACCACGAACTGCAGCCCCGTGAGCGCGCCCGCAGACGATCCCACGATGATATAGAAATTTTCCCACTGTGACAGCACGTCTTGCGTCGGCATGACCGGGAATATTGACGATTCCCGCCTGCTCCGCGCCAGAGCACGCGTCGCGGCTCACCGGTATCCGACAGGCGTAGAGGTCACCTTCCAACAGCGAGGTCACATTGCGCCTATAGTTGTGTGACCTCAACCTCAACCCAGTCAGCCATGAACGCGTCCCTCCTTTACAGAATCTCCTCAGGGCTTTTAGTGCTGTTCGCGCTTGGCCATACGATCGGTTTCCGTCGAGTGGATCCCCGCTGGAACGCGGACAGCGTCGTCAACGGAATGCGCAGCGTCAACTTTCACGTGTTGGGATTCGATCGCACCTATTGGGATTTCTTTAGCGGATTCGGGTTCTTCGTTTCCGTCTTTCTCGTTTTCGCCGCAATTCTCGCGTGGCAATTCGGATCGATGTCGCGCGAGGCTTTGGCAACGATTCCAATTGTCCGCTGGTCGTTTGCCGCGTGCTTCGTCCTGATCGCGGGTCTTACCTGGCGATACTTCTTTATTCCGCCGGACGTGTTCTCCACGCTGGTGGCGCTCGGGCTTGTCGGCGCTGCGTGGCTCGGCGGCTGACGACTGAATCCCTGCTCTCGCGTTTGCACGCTCGATTCCGGAATACTTGACTTGTCGCCCGACCTCGGGAAGTTTCGAACGACTGAGCGTGTGGTCGTGTCTCCTTTGACGAAATCGAGAGAGTCTTGATGCCCCCTACGTTGGCGCATGGAAAAGTCGCCTACATCGAGATCCCCGCTGTCGACATCCAGCGTTCGGCAGAGTTCTACGCCCAGGTGTTCGGGTGGAA
>DASWBG010000300.1:0-8451 GCA_036390715.1 Gemmatimonadaceae bacterium | reverse complement strand
CGATTGTTTGTCGGCCAGCTTCCGTGATTGAAGAGCACCGCGGGACAGGGTCCCTTGCCGGTGGGTTGCCACAGAATTCCTTTCAGTTTCAGGTTGCCGCTCCGTATCACGACAGTCTCTGGTGGCTGGATGTGCGCCGCTGACGCAATCGGAGCATGGGCAACGGCGCGTGGTCCGGTCATGGCGCAGCCCGCGACCAGGAATGGCAGGAGACGCGATACCCAGGAGAAGGCGGTCATGACTCGAAGCCTCCTTATCTGCGGTTTCGCGGTTGAAACGCGCTAAAGCCAGCGACGAACGCTCGCGGCGTATCCAGTGTACTCGGCACCGAACGCATCCCTCAGATACATCTCCTCGCGCGAGATGACCGTCTCGACGAGGAAGAGTATAACTGCGGGAAGCACGATAACCGGCCACGCAGAGTCCAGCAGGGCTGCGCCACCGAGATATACTATCGTCGAGCCTGTGTACATCGGATTGCGCGTGAACCGATACGGACCGTGCGTTACCAGCTGACTCGCACTGTGGTGCGGAACGATTGCGGTTTTGGCGCGCCGGAATGTCAACACTCCCCATCCCGAGAGGACGACGCCGAGCGCCAGCGCAGCCCAGCCGAAGGGTTTGAGTGCTGAACCGGCGAAACGTGACAACGGAAGCGCGTGCCAATATCGGTCGAGAACCCAGCCGGCAAGGAAGCCAATTACGAAAAGGAGGGGCGGAGGAAAACGTACTCCGGCGTTGGAAAGCGGAACCCGATCCGTCATGACTTGAAATCCTCGAGCTGTTTTAAGTGCCAGCGGCACTTTTCGAATCTTAGCCCGTCGCGCTGATTGTCGCAGCCTGTACGCGACGGTGACGCGCGCGCGACGGGAATAATCCGCGGGGGCGATGGGTCTGTAAGATGGTGAGACACAACGACCCTGAAACGATTTCCGAGGATATTTCAATGAGATTGCGCCAACTGACCCTTTCCAGCCCGATGACTTCACATCGCGGAATCGGGTTCCTGCTCTCCGCTGTACTTCTTGCCGGATTAGGCGCGCCTGCGAACGCGCAGTACGCCGGAGCCATGACGTATTTGGGCAGTTACTCCAGCACCGCGCCGACGAAACCGGTGAATCTTGAAGAGCTCGTCACCGACATGAAAAGGGGCGGCTACGTAATCGTGCTCCGGCACGGCGCCACTAACCAAGATCAGGCGGACACCGATCCGCTTCATCTCGACAACATCGGGGCGCAGCGTCTTCTGAGCGAGAAAGGTCGCGACGTCGCGAAACGTGTCGGCGATTCATTTCGCACGCTCGGGATTCCGCTCGGGAAAGTCTATTCCAGCGAATTCAACCGGGCGACGGAGACGGCGCAGCTGGTGAGCGGAAAATCGCCGACCACGACAGCGGATCTGACTGAAGGTGGACTCGTCGTCTCGCCGGCTGAAAATGCGCGACGCGCCAAAGCGCTGAAGGCTCTGGCTGCTGTAGTGCCTGAGGCTGGCAGCAACACCCTCATCGTGACCCACAAGCCGAACATCCTCGACGCGTTCGGTGAAGACTGGTTCGCAAGCAAGGAGGGTGAGGCGTCGGTGTTCAAGCCCGATGGCTCGAACAATCTCGTTCTGGTAGCGCGGGTGCAGGCGGCGGACTGGATCAGTGCTGCGGGTGGGCAGTGAGCTGACCAGCAACTCAATCAGCGCCGACCATCTGCTTCACGGCGCGAGATTAGTCACCCTGCCGCAGAACATCGTTCACAAAAGCTCCTTTGGCTTCGATGTAAGCCTCTCTGTCCCGCGGAAATCGCGCCGCCAAGTCGTGCTTCAACGCGGCGTAGGCGTCACGCAAAGATTCATCTGCGCGGAGACGATTTCTGAAAGTGAGATGGTCCCGCCAGAATGGGCTATCGATCGCGGTGAGGTGCAGATGATACGATCTTGGATTTCCCCGTCGGAAAAACTCGCGCCCCGGAACGCCCTGCTCTCCGCGGTGCACGTAGCCGGCTGCGGTGAGCACGTCGATGTATTCCGTTACGGGCCTGCCTTCGGCATAGCCACCCAGAATGTCGAGAATGGGCTTGGCCGCCAAACCGGGAATGGCGGTGCTTCCCGTATGCTCCAGGGTTACGACGAGTCCGGCAGCCGCGAATAGTTTCTGGAGTCGTTCTGCCTCTGCCGCAAACAGGACGGGCCATGCAGGATCGTACGGCTCCAATCTGACTATGCCGCTCTCGAGCCCGAGTGTCATCACAGGATCTCGTCGATCCTGTGCACTGCTCCGTCGGGGCGAGTTTCGCCAACACCGACGGTGACGATGCGATTCAGGAATGCGTATGCTTCCGCCGAGGTCTCGAATCTCGGCACTGTTCGAAAGTAGTAACGCGCGGGATCGACGACCTCTCCACGGCCAAACGCGGCGATTACATCCGGTGGGCCGTGACGAAGCCCCTGAAAGGTCATATAGATCAGCGCGTTATCGTCTGTCTCCAGAGTAATGCGCAGGTCCAGTTCCAGCACGCCGTCGGAGCGCAGCAACAGCCAATCACCTCCTCCCGGCAGAATCCTCCCGCGAAGCCGCGGGCCTTCGAAGTCGCCTCCCGCGACCGGCACGAAAGTACGAGCGCCATAGGGTACCGCACCGAGCTTTTGCACAGGAGCGGCGATGACTCTCACCGTCATCAGTGGTCGCGATGTTATCTCGGCGGATCGCTTGCCCTCGTCTTCGAACGTGCTCACGGCTAGAGGATCTCGTTGATCGTGTAAATCGGCCCGGTCGGCCGGCGATCGCCGGAGGCGACAGCGATCAATCGGTTCAAGAACGCATACTTCGGCGCGCTCGTTTCGAACCGGGGCGCGGTCCGGAAGTAGTACTTGGACGGATCGACGGACTCGCCTCGTGCGAGCGCGGCCAATACTTCAGGCGGGCCATGACGGAGGCCGAAGGATGTCATGCTGATCAAGGCGCCGTCGTCGGTTTCGAGTGTGATTCGCAGATCGAGCTCGAGAACGGCGTCGGACCGCGAGAGGGTCCAGTCACCTCCGCTCAAAACCTTGCCGCGCAGGCGAGGGCCTTCGAAGGTACCGCTCGTGATGGGCGCGATGACGCGTGTTCCATGAGGCACAGCGCCGAGCTTCTGAGGCGGGGAGACGATAACCTGAAGCATCATCAGCAGACGTGAAGTCATACTTGGAAGAATACGTTACCGAAGGCGATAGGATCAAAGTGTCGGTACAGCGCCCGGTTGAGAGCACACGAAGGATGCGACTGCATTCGCATGCGCGTTGACGTCGGCGAGTGGCAGGCCAGCCAGAAAATCAATTACCACTGCTGCAGTGAATGCATCGCCGGCACCAACGGTATCGACAACCGCGGTGGTCAGTGCCGGAGATGTTGATTCCTCGGCGCCTGCAATGAGCGTTGCGCCATCTGGTCCACGCGTCAGAGCAACCAGGCGGAGCGAATACATGTTCATCAGGGCACGCATGGCATCACGCGGATCGGATTCGTTCACGCCGCACAGTCGTGCGACGATCGGCAGCTCTTCCTCATTCAGCTTGAGGGCGGTTGCCAGTCGCAACGATTGGTCTATGACGGCGGCATCGTAGAATTGCCTCCGGAGATTGATGTCGAGCATCCGCAACGCACTCAACGGCGTCGTCTTCACGAACCGTTGAATTGTATCTCGTGACTGCGGCGATCGCTGTGCCAGAGTGCCGAAGCAAACCGCATCGCAACGACGCGCGAGTGAGTCGAGCGCATCCGACTTGGGCATGTGATCCCAGGCGGTGTTGTCGGCAAATTCATAGGAGGCCCGGCCCAGCGAATCCAGGGTGACGTCCACGCGGCCGGTTGCGTGTTCTGCATCACGAGCCACGCATGCGGATTCAACTCCGTGCTGGCGGAGAGTATCGAGTGCACGCTCTCCCAGCTCGTCGACACCTACTGAGCTTGCTAACCACGACTCAGCGTCAAGGCTGGCTGCGTGGCACGCAAAATTTGCCGGCGCGCCACCGAAGCGAGCGGCGTCCGGATAAACGTCCCACAGTACTTCGCCAAGTCCGACAATTACCGGGCGCGATTTCATACTTCGATGCCGAGCCGCCTCTGAATCTCTTCGAGTGGTACGCCTTTGGTTTCGGGCACCATTGTGCGAACCCAGATCAGCTGCAGCACCATCATCCCGCAGAAGAAGAGAAAGATGTGGCCTGGCGCGACAGTGCTGACCACTGCGGGGAAGACTGTCGTCACCAGTGCCGCAAAAATCCAGTGCGTGGCGCTGCCGAGCGATTGCCCCGTGGCCCGATACTGATTCGGGAATATCTCCGAGATCAGAACCCAGATGACCGTACCCTGCCCGATCGCATGCGCGGCGATGAATGCGAAGATGCACGCGGGCACGATCGCGTAATGGTGGGTGAAGAACGCCCAGGCGCAAAGACCGAGCGAGGCGATGTAGCCGAACGACCCGATCGTGAGCAGCGTGCGCCGGCCGAGCCGGTCGATCAGCCAGAGTCCGACGAAGGTGAATATGAGATTGGTGATGCCGATTCCGACTGACTGCAGCAGCGCGGCACGCGCGCCGAGGCCAGTGAGCTCGAAAATGCGTGGCGCAAAATAGAGAATCGCGTTGATGCCGGACAGCTGATTGAAGAACGCAACCAGAAAAGCGAGCATGATCGGCACTCGCAATCTCATCGACCAGAATCCTTTGGCAGTCGTCTGTCGTGACGAAGCGGCAACGATCTCGTTGGCGTGCTGCTGGAGCTGCGATGGTGACGCGCCCGGCTCGATCAGTGCGAGCACCCTCAACCCCTCGGCGCGGTCTCCTTTGCGCGTGAGCAGCCAGCGCGGACTCTCCGGGAGCGCCAGACACATGAGAGTGTAAGCGATCGACGGAAATGCGGCGACGCCGAGCATCCAGCGCCAGGCGTCGTCACCGATGCCCGCCAGCAGCGCATTCGACAGGAAGGCGACGACGATACCGAACACGATGTTGAACTGAAACATTCCCGCGAGCCGTCCGCGGTGCGCCGGGGGTGCGATCTCCGAGATGTACATCGGCGCTACGACGGTGGAGACGCCGATCCCGACGCCGCCGATGAATCGTGCGAGAATAAACACTTCGACGTTCCATGCCAGCGCTGAGCCGAGCGCGGAGACGATGTAGAGAATGCCGATCCACAGCAGCGTGGGCTTGCGGCCGAATCTGTCGGAGGGTATTCCGCCGATGAGCGAGCCGATCACGGTACCATACAGTGCGGCTCCCAGCGCAACGCCGTGAATTGCCGGGCTCAGACTCCAGAGCGCCTGGATCCGCTGCTCGGCGCCGGAGATAACGACAGTATCGAAGCCGAAAAGAAATCCGGCCAGCGCGGACGTGATTGCCCAGAAGAAAAGCCGACGGTTCATTCGCCGCTGATCGCTATTGCCGCGCGCCGCGGAGCAAGGTGCCCGAGGTGCCGGAAGCCCAAATGTTCGAGGACGAGCTTCCCCAAATGTCGAAGAGAATGTCGGTGGTCTCGCTTCTCACCGTAGTCCAGTTCGATCCATCGTAGTGAAGAATCGTTCTGTATGTCCCGACAGTCCAAACGTCGGACGCAGACGTGCCCCAAACGCTGTAAAGCGGTTGTGTCGTGCCGCTCGGAACGGTCGACCAGGTTGCTCCGTCGTAGTGGAGGATGAGCCCACCAGTTCCAACGACCCAGACGTTCGACGCGGAAGTTCCCCAGACGCCGTAAAATCCCTGCGTAGATCCCGTTGAGACGCTCGACCAGCTCGTGCCGTTATAGTGATACATGATCGGGGGATAGGGCGACTGGTCGTTGTACCCGACAGCCCAGACGTCCGACGCCGAAGAGCCCCACAAGCCGCGGAACCAGTGAGTTTGGCCGGTCGACATGCTCGACCAGTTCGCTCCGTCGTAATGGAGGATGATCCCAACCTGTCCGACGGCCCAGACGTTCGACGCCGAGGTGCCCCAGACTTTTTGCAGCGACAGGATCGGCAGGGCGGGGCCCCGAGTAAAATTTGCGCCGTCGTAGTGCAGCGGCGTTCCATCGTTTCCGACAAGCCAGACGTTGGACGGCGAAGTGCCCCAGACGCCGAAGGCGATCGTATTCGCGCTGATCGGAAAGCTCGTCCAGCTAGTGCCGTCGTAATGACTGACCACCGTCCAGCCGACAGCCCACACGTCGGATGAGGAAGTGCCCCATACGCCATGAATGTTCTGGGTCGTTCCGGTCGGCACGTTCGACCAAACCAGCGGCGCGGGCGGAGTCGGCCCGCTCGAGTCGCCGCCGCATGCGGTCAGAATCAGCGGCGCCAGGGCACACGACATCAGGCTGCGTGCTCTCATAGTATCACCTCACAGGAGTTGCTTTACCGCCCGATCAGCCTCACGGATAGAATTGCGATGATCGCTCGTCCCCGCCAGATCCGTCCTCACCGGCCGATGAACGCGCGAGTGGCAACTGCGACCCGCTTCTGCTCGCAGAAGATCATGATGTGGCCGCACGTGCTGCCGATGGAGAGAGTATCAGCGCCGACCAATTTCGCGAACTCCGCCATCGCATCGGGCGTGACCATGTGATCGTCCCAGGAATAGACGGCGAGCATCGGTCTCTGCACTCGCGCCGCTGCTCGGCGCATGTCTCCATACTCAGCGGCGAGGTCATAACGTCGTAAGGCCGCAATCTGTGCGGCATAGTCGTCCAGGTCCCACGCCTGGTAGTTGCTCGCGTTCGCTGCGATATCGTGCGAGACGCTATCCGTGCCTCGCACGTCAAGACCGAGTGGAGTTACGATAAACAGCATCTCAGTGCGAGCCAGCCGCGGCCATAATGAGTCGGGAGGAATCCCTGCTCGCCGCCCATCGACGATCTGCTCGAGCATCGCGGTCAGCGCCAACCGATTGAACGTTCCGACGCGCGGCGTGCCGGCGATCGGTATCGTCTTGTCGATGAATGTGGGATATCGAACCGCCCACTCTATGGCTTGCATCCCACCCATCGAAAAGCCAATGACCGCTCGCACGTGATGGATACCAAGTCGCTCCGTCAGCAGACGATACTGCGACTGCACCATGTCACCGATTGTGAGATCCTTGAACGCCGACCTCGCAGCTAAAGTTGTGTTCGACGGCGACGACGAGCGGCCATCGGCGAGTGCGTCGACGACCATTACATAAAAGCGCGTCGTATCGACCAGTGGCTCACCGATCAGAAGCGAGTGCCAATCTTCCGACCGACCGAGGAGCCACGTCGGAATGAGCACGACGTTGTCGCGCGCGGCGTTCAATTTTCCGTAGGCGCGATACGCGACGCGGCAATCTGGCAAAACCGCACCCGTGCTTAATCTGCAATCACCCAAGGGAACTACAGTCACGGGTGGCGGTGTTTGTGCGCCCAGGGCCACTGCTGCCAGTGCCGTCATGCATTGTGCGGCGAAGGATTTCAACGTTGGTCTCATAGCCGGCCGAGCCTTCTTCGTTTTAGCGTGACCGCCGCTTTGGCCGTTAAGCCTCGACGAGTTGCCTCACGGCACGATCCGCCTCTCGGATAGAGTTACGATGATCGCTCGCCCCCGCAAGATCCGTGTTCGCAAACGCAATCCGCCCGTGCGGCTGATTCCTTAGCACGTCTCTGGGCGCCGGTTTGCCGTTCGTGCCGAAGAAAAATCCCGGCTGCGGGTTCACGTACGCGTGCCCCCACCGATTGAGAATGATTCCCGCGATGTCCCGACGCGGATCGAATCCGCCGGGCGCGAACATGTCGGCCAGCTGCTCGCGGAGCGCGCGCTCGTACTGCGCGAACGAAGTTCCGAGCAACGTCGCACGACCGCGCGCGCCCTGCTCGGCGATAGGTAGCCCCGGCTGGGCGAACAATACCTTTATAGTGAGCACCGTCGGCGAATCGGGATCGATGGTGCGCGGCTCGTTGCCGACGAGCGCCATCTTGCGCACCGAGAGATAATCGCCGAGTCCGCCGAACCAGCGGCAGCCGGAGAGTCCCATCTTGTAGAGGAAGCGCCAGTTGCGCACGGCGATGTTCGCCATCAACGCCGGCGATCGATAGAACTGGCCGTAAGCCTCGCGGTGACTCGCCGGCAGATCGCTGACAACGTGCTTGGTCGTCCAGCTGCCGCCCGCCATCACCACTCGGCGCGCTCTGACTGTGTAAAGGCGATTTCCCTTCGCGTAGGTGATGACGACGTGTGGCGCGCTCGACGGATTGCCCGCGTGCTCGACACGAACGACCGTGGAATTGAGCCGAATCCTTGTCGATTGACCGGCGCGATCCAGCGCGCGGAAGTTGACGCGATTCTGCCACACCGCGTCTACGGTGCGCGGACCGGCGAAGGCGTCGGGGATGAGCGTCTTCACCATCAGTCTCGCGAATCCGCCGTTGCCGTCGGGAAACATCTGATCGCCGAGTGTGTCGTCGCCGTCTTCGGGAAACTGATTCTC
>DASWBG010000299.1:0-2311 GCA_036390715.1 Gemmatimonadaceae bacterium | reverse complement strand
GCACTCGTGCGCAAGCTGGGTGCGGACGCGGCGGTTGACGGCCGGGACGGCGACATCGCCCGTGCTGCACGAGAGTTCGCGCCGGAAGGTGTCGACGCGATCCTGGCGCTCGCGGGTGGCGGTACGCTCGAGCGCTGCATCGACGCGCTCCGTAAAGGCGGGCGGCTCGCCTATCCGAACGGGATCGAGCCCGAGCCGAAGCGTCGGCGCGGGATCAAGACGAAGCCGTACGACGGCACGCCAGGCCGCGAGGAGTTTGAGCATCTGGGGCGTGCGGTCGAAGCAGCGCGGCTACAGGTGCCGATCGCGGCGGAGTTCCCGCTGGCCGACGCAAAGCTGGCGCACGAGCGGCTGGCGCAGGGTCATATCCTGGGCAAGATCGTGTTGCGGGTGCGCTGACCGTGTAGGGAGGTGCCCCTCGTGGGTGTCATTACAGTTGACACGCCCGAGTACGAATCCTAGCGTTCGGCTACCATGCGGATCCCTGCAGTCTTTTCAATCTTTGCGGTTCTTTCGTGCTCGGCCGCGACTTCGGCGCGCATCACCGAAGTTGTCGGGACTTGGGGCGGCGACAATGCCGGGTTGATTGTCAACGACACCGATGTGCACGTCCACATCGGGTGCACACTCGGCGATGCCGTCGGCCCGATTCACCCCGACGCCGATGGCCGGTTCGAAGCCACGGGGACCTACAACGTCGACGCGTATCCAGTGAATCGCGGCATCGACCATCCGGCCCGGTTTACTGGGCAGATCACTGGGCAAATGATGACCCTGACCGTTTCCCTCACCGACACCGCGCGGATCCTCGGCCCGGTTAACCTGATTTATGGAAAGGAACCGAAGATGGGCCCGTGTCCGATATGCAGGGTGCCCAAGGGCATCCGAACCTCGACCACTAGCGTCCCCCGCCCGCGGCCCTCAGCCGGTCCGCCGACAGCCCCTGGCCGGTAGTCCTAAGTTGCAGTTGCAGTTGCAGTTATTGCCGTACGCTGACGTCAACGGTATAGCCGTCCTTCGCCAGCAACAGCTGCAGTAGCTCAACCGCGCTCTCGTTGGCGTGACGTAGCAGCGCCATCTGCCCACCGGCCGCCGTGAGCTGTACTCTCGCCTGTCGCTGAATCGCGTCCCTGTCCTCACGCGTAAACGGATTCCAAAGTCCGCCGCGCTCGTCGTACGTCTGCATGTCACGAATCTCGACAGCGATAAGCTTCGCCGGAGGTATGCGAATCGTGATCTTCCTTCGCTCGTGATCTATGATCACGTCGGGATTATCTCGCAGATCGATTCCCGCGAGCAGACGCCCCGTCACCACGACGAGCGAGCGTTTGGTCGAGCCGTACCACGTGTTCTCGTAGACGATGACGTCGCGAACGATCGCTTCGCTCGAGACGAGCTTCGCCACCGCCTTGATCTGGTCGACGACGACGTCGTGCGTGATGTTGGTCTCGTTGCGACCGAACATCGCGCCGGGCGTTAGCCGGCTCGCGCAGTACCCGAAGCCGACGAGGATGAGCAAAGCGGCAGCGACGAGCAGTATGCCCGGGCCGACAAGTCGGTCCCTCGGCTCCGTTGGCAGCGGGGGTACCTCACCAGTTCTTTCCAGGATGATCCTCCGGTTCCGATAATGTTACTGAAGACTGAACTACGCTGGGCAGCGGGCGCCAGCGTAGTTTTCAGCTATCGCGTGCTGGTGGCGCATCCCCACCGGCCTTAGGTTAGGCGAGACATCTGTTCGCCATCCCGCCACAATATGCGCCGTGAGAGCCATATGAGATCTTCCGTCATTCGTAGCGCACGCGCCATCGCCGGCACGCTCGCGATCGGCATCGTGTTCACCGCGCCCGTTGCAAGCTCGGCACAGAGCGGCAAGCTCCCGCCACTCATCGACCGCGAGCTGTTCTTCGGCAACCCGGAAATCTCCGGCGCCCAGATTTCTCCCGACGGCCGCTACATCTCGTTCCTCAAGCCGTACAAGGACACACGAAATATCTGGGTCAAGCGAATCGGAGACCCGTACACCGCCGCGAAGCTCATGACCAATGACACGAAGCGTCCGGTCACGCAGTACTTCTGGAGCCGAGACGGCAAGTACATCCTCTACGTCCAGGACCAGCTCGGCGACGAGAACTTCAACGTCTACGCGGTCGATCCAGCCGCTCCGGCCGCGGCCGGATCGGACGTTCCGTTCGCGCGCAATCTCACGGCGGTCAAGGGCGTTCGGGCGCTGATCTATTCGGTCCCGAGAAACGACCCCGACGTCATGTACGTCGGTCTCAACGACCGCGACAAAGCGTGGCATGATCTTTAT
>DASWBG010000298.1:0-3740 GCA_036390715.1 Gemmatimonadaceae bacterium | reverse complement strand
TACTGACCGGGCAACAAGGCACTTACGTGTATACCATCGATTCGGCGGGTACCGCGCGGCAGCGGCCCGTTCAGGTCGCACGCACCGTCGATTCTGTGTCCGTCATAGCGAGTGGGCTGAAGGATGGCGAGCGAGTGATTGTCGATGGGCAGTCGCGGCTCGTCCCCGGCTCCAAAGTGGCGATCAAGGGAGTACCTCGATGACTGCATTATTTATCCGTAGGCCCGTCATGACCGCGCTCGTCATGATCGGGATCCTGTTCTTCGGCGCAGTTTCCTACACGCGTCTCGCTGTCAGCGACCTTCCCACCGTGGATTTCCCGACAATCCAGGTCAATGCGAATCTTCCGGGAGCGAGTCCGGAGACGATGGCTGCGGCGGTTGCGACGCCGCTGGAAAAGCAGTTCTCGACGATCGCCGGTATCGATAACATGACCTCGTCTAGTGGCTTGGGATCGACTTCGATCACCATCCAGTTCTCACTCGACCGCAGTATCGACGCTGCGGCGCAGGACGTTCAGGCGGCGATCTCCCAAACGCTGCGCAGTCTTCCGCTGGGGATTCTCCCGCCGTCTTATCGCAAAGTGAATCCGGCCGATCAGCCTATCCTGTATTTCACGCTGACGTCGAAGACCATGCCGCTCTCGCAGCTAGACGAGTACGGCGAGACGTTCATGGCACAGCGCATCTCGATGGTGCCAGGGATTGCGCAGGTACAAGTCTACGGTGGACAGAAATACGCCGTGCGCGTGCAGCTCGATCCAACGTCCCTCGCCAACCGCGGGATTGGCATCGATGAAGTCTCGTCTGCGATTAGCTCGCAAAACGTCAGCATGCCCACCGGAACCCTCTGGGGCCTCAACAAAGCCTCAACCATCAAAGCCAACGGACAGCTCCAGAACGCCCAACAGTTCAGGCAGATGGTTGTCGCCTACCGCAACGGCGCCCCTGTCCACCTCGACGAGCTCGGCCAGGTGCTCGACGACGTCGAAAACAACAAGGTCGCGAGCTGGTACAACGGCGACCGCTCCGTCATTCTGGCGATTCAGCGCCAACCTGGGACGAACACTGTTGCGGTGGCGAACGGCGTGAAAGCGCTGATCGCATCTCTGCGCGAGCAGATCCCACCCAGCGTTGAGATCCACACGCTCTACGATCGTTCCGTGTCGATCGAGGAGTCTGTCGGCGACGTGAAATTCACGTTGATGCTGACCCTCTTCCTCGTAGTGATGGTGATCTTCGTTTTCTTACGGAACATCTCCGCGACCATCATCCCGAGCCTGGCATTGCCGATGTCACTTATCGGCACTTTCGCGGTGATGTACCTGCTGGGCTTTTCACTCGACAACCTCTCGCTGATGGCTCTGACCCTGGCGGTCGGCTTTGTGGTGGACGATGCCATCGTGATGCTCGAGAACATCGTCCGACACATGGAAATGGGTAAGGATCCGATGAAGGCGTCGTTCGAGGGCTCGGACGAAGTGGCGTTCACGATCCTGGCGATGACGGTCTCCCTGACCGCTGTGTTCATTCCACTCCTCTTCATGGGCGGCATACTCGGCAGGTTGTTCCACGAATTCGCGGTAACGATCGGAACGGCGATTCTTGTCTCGGGGTTCGTTTCATTGACGCTCACCCCCATGCTGGCAAGCCGGTTTCTAAAGCCGCCATCCCACACTCACGGACGCCTGTTCAACGCATCCGAGCGCGTTTACACCCGCATTCTGAACCGGTACGAATCGAGTCTCGAATGGGTGATGGTCCACAGATTCCTTGCGCTGATGTTCTCGCTGGCCGTGCTCGTCGGCACGGTGGTGCTCTACAAGCTGGTGCCGACCGGATTCATTCCGACACAGGACACCGGGCAGATCATAGCCACGACCGAGGCGGCTCAGGGAACCTCGTTCAAGGACATGGTGAGCCACCAGCAGCAGATCGCGGCGATCGTAGCACGCGACCCCAACATCGCCGGATTCATGTCATCGGTGGGAGGAGGCGGGGGCGGAAGCGGAAATCAGGGTAGAATATTCCTCGGGTTGAAGCCGCGCGGCGAAAGGTTGAGAGCGGACGAGATCGTGAATGAGCTTCGGCCGAAGCTGTCGAGCGTTCCGGGCATGAACGTGTACATGCAGGTGCCGCCGGCGATCCAGATCGGCGGGCGGCCTTCCAAGAGCCAGTATCAGTTTACCCTGCAGGGGACCGACATCGCGTTGCTGGATACGGCAGCAAAAAGGCTGGAATTGCGAATGCAAGACATCGCGCAAATTCAGGATGTCACCAGCGATCTCCAGATCTCCAATCCCGAGGTGAATGTAGCGATAGACCGCGATCGCGCGGCCTCATTGGGCGTTTCCGCGCAGCAGATCGAGAGCGCGCTATACGACGCGTACGGATCTCGACAGGTGTCGACGATTTACACGCCGAACAATCAGTACATGGTTGTAATGGAGCTGCTTCCGCAGTTCCAGCAGGACGTCAGCGCGCTGCGGATGTTGTACGTGCGCTCGGAAAAGGGCGACCTTGTCCCGCTCAGCGCGGTGGCGAACATTACTCAGGGCGTGGGTCCGCTTTCTATCACGCATGCGGGACAGCTGCCGGCGGTGACGATTTCGTTCAACACCAGACCGGGAGTAGCTCTGGGTCAGGCGACCGCTGCCGTAGAAGCAGCGGCCGCGACGACTGTCCCTTCGGCGATCACGATGAGTTTTTCTGGAACCGCTCAGGCGTTCCAGGCGAGCCAGCAGGGACTCCTCGCGCTGCTCATTCTCGCGATCTTCGTTATCTACATGGTGCTCGGCATCCTGTACGAGAGCTTCATCCATCCGGCAACGATTCTCACGGGACTTCCTTTCGCGGCCTTCGGCGCGCTCGTAGCGCTGTTGATTTTCAGGATGCCGCTCGACGTCTACGGATTCGTCGGTCTCATATTGCTCGTCGGCATCGTGAAGAAGAACGCCATCATGATGATCGACTTTGCGCTGGAAGCGGAGCGAACGCAACAACTCACGCCCGAGAAGGCGATCGTTCACGCGGCAAGCGTGCGGTTCCGTCCGATCATGATGACGACGTTCGCGGCGCTGATGGCGACGCTCCCGATCGCGCTCGGCCGAGGCGCTGGGGCGTCGGCGCGGCGTCCACTCGGAGTCGTGGTGGTGGGAGGCCTGGCGTTCTCGCAGCTCGTGACTCTGTACGTGACTCCGGTGTTCTACACCTACTTCGATGAACTGCCGGACAGGGTGCGCGGATTCACGAAGAGATCATACGCGAGAATTCGCGGGCGCAGAGGCGCGTCGCTGGCGCCGAGCAAGCCCTAATTCGATAGAAAATTCTCTACGTTGATCGATCAACCGCCGTCGGCAAACTGGGGATTGGCCAGAACTACCCACTAGGAGAGTCGAACTGGTAAGACCATGACGTCCCTCTAAGCGCATTATGACGGGGGCCGAAGCATCATCACGAGGTCCTCGGCGGTATCCTTCGCCTGGAAATAGTTGTCTTTGCTTCCGACGAAATGAACTGCGCGGTAGGTCTGAAAGTCCTGAACGTAAGCGACATTCTGAGCGTTAATCCACACGACGCGACCGGTTGTGTCCGTGACTCCGACCCATCTCATCTGGCCTCCAGAAGTTCCAAAAGCAAAATACCCGGGACGAGACTCGAACTCGTAAGGCCAAAGGCCGCGGGATTTTGAGTCCCGTGCGTCTACCGATTCCGCCACCCGGGCGTGATTCCAATTTAGCC
>DASWBG010000297.1:0-13080 GCA_036390715.1 Gemmatimonadaceae bacterium | reverse complement strand
ACCAGTGGTACGAAGGCGCCGAGTGCCCACGCGGCCCAGGGCGAGGTGGGCCGCTGAGAAAGTCGCGAGGCCATCGCCACGCCCAGCATGCCAGCCGACCTGAGCGCCGGCGGCGGCGCTCCGATGACTGCCACGTAGATGCCGGTCGTAATGAATGCTCCGAACAATGAAACCCGGCGCGATAACCGCGCGACCTGAAAGAGAAGCTCCATTGCGGCCGCGATCACGGCAACGTGAAGTCCCGAGATCGAGAGCATGTGAATGAGTCCAGCTGCGGCGTAGCGATCGCGCATCACGGTTGGGATCTGACGCTGGTCAGCGATGAGAAGCGCGCGGGCCAGCGGAGCATCGTCCCCAAACGTGCGGTCAATCGAACGGGCGGCACGCGTTCTGACACGCGTCAGTAAGTCGGATGGAGGCTCACGCTTCTGGTTGTGAGCGGTGGGACGCTCGGGCGGGGCCGTCGTGACGGCAAGAATCGCCGCTGACGCGAATATCAGCGCTAGCGCCGACCGCTCGGCTCGAGCGCGGTGCAGTGAAGCGACGAATGCAATCGAGGCGGCGGCGACCGCGATCCAGGCAAATCCGGCAAATCCAGCGAGAAGTCCGCCAACGTACGCCAGGTATGCGGCTGTGATGAGTGGCAGCTGGGCTCCACGATGCGGGTGCCCAATGTTAGGCCGCTAGAGCAATGCGAACGGAATCCTTCCGCCAGTCGCGCAATCAAACCGAAAATCGTTTTACACTGTGTCGAGGAGGCAATGACCCGTGGGTCGCGTTTTTCGCGGTTTTGGCCGCGGTCCCTACACCGCGAGCGGTAGAGCAGCCCGCCGTCCCACCACCTGGCCGAGGAAAGTGGAGCCCGTCGTCCCGGTGATCTCGACGGTGAGAAACTTCCCGATCAGCGAAACATCGCCAGGAATCATTACGACCTTGGAATCGCGAGTCCGCGACTGCAGGAGCGAACCGCGCCTAGCCGCCTTTTCGACGAGAACTTCGCGACGCTCACCCAGCAACTTGAGGTTCCGTTCCCGGCTGCCCGCGCGAACAGTTGCGATGAGCCTGGCGAGTCTGTCGCTCGCGACCTCATCGGAGACGGTATCGGACGCAGGCAAGCGAGTCGCCGGCGTTCCTTCTCGGAGAGAGAACTTGAACGTGTACGCTTCGTCGAATCCGACGGCCTCCACCGCGCTCAGCGTCTCCTCGAAATCTGCCTCAGTCTCACCCGGAAATCCGACAATCACATCGGTAGTCAGTGAGACATTGGGAATCGCCGCGCGCAACTCCTCTACGCACGCGAGAAACTGCTCGCGCGTGTAACGGCGCAGCATGCGCTTGAGAATGCGGGTCGAGCCCGACTGCATCGGAAGGTGGACGTGCTCGCAATGCGCCTCGGTTTCAGCCATTGCCCTGATAACGGCTTTGCTGAAATCGTTCGGATGTGGACTCGTGAAGCGCAGCCTTCGTACGCCGGGAACGCCGCCGACGGCGCGCAGAAGATCCGCGAAGTCATGCTGGCCGTCGAAATACGAGTTCACCGTTTGCCCGAGAAGGACAATTTCGGAGATCCCCGAAGCGACGACTGTCTCGGTTTCACGGACGACCTCCGCGAGCTGACGGCTTCTTTCCGGCCCCCGGGTGGTTGGAACGATACAGTAAGTGCACTTGTAATCGCATCCGCGCTGCACAGGAATCCACGCCTTCACCCCGTCGAAGCGGCGCGGCGTGAAATCTTCGTAGTGTTCCTCCAGATCGAAGTCGGTCGCGGTGGCGCGAACGCCAGCGCGCGCCCCCTCGATCAGCGCGGGCAAGTCGCGGTAGCCATCGGGCCCGATCACGAGGCTCACGTGCCTGGCACGATCGAGCAGCTGCGATCCGAGTCGCTGCGCCATGCAGCCGGTGACGCCGAGCACGGCATCATGCTTCATCCGGCTCTTCATCTCGCCGATCCGGCCGATCACGCGCTGTTCAGCATGATCGCGGATTGCGCACGTGTTGATGAGGATTACATCCGCTCCGTCCGGCTGTTCGACTGATTCATAGCCGCATTCGGCCAGCTTGCCGAGCATGAGCTCGGTATCGCTGACGTTCATCTGGCAACCGTACGTCTCGATGTAGACGGTGGGGCGGGGATTATCGAGCATGCGCGTAAAGCTAAGGTGCAATCCGCAACTACGCTGCTGCCCGCTTCCAGCTGTTCGCTGCCCGCTCCTGGCTTAAGCATCCGGACAGTTCGATAGCACTTCCCGTCATCGCCCTGCTCCACTCACCGCTGTCGGCGCTGCATTCTGCTGGGTCTCCATAGCCGCCGGGTCCACCGGCAGCTCGATGTAGAAGGAGCTACCCTTGCCTTCGGCGCTGTTTACCCAGATCCGTCCCCGGTGTCTCTCGACTACAAGCTTGCAGAAAGTGAGACCGAGTCCCGAGCTGCGCGTGCGTGGAGTTCGAGGCATCTCGACCTGCCCGAATTTCCGGAAAATGACTTCATGGTATTCAGGCGGAATGCCCGGTCCGTTGTCGGTCACGGTAAAAAGAACTCCATGGCCGGCTCGCCGGGCCGCGAGCTCGAGATGAACCGGGCTGGAGGAGTGAGTCACGGCGTTCTGGATCAAGTTCGAGAATACGCGCTTGATCAGGCCCTTGTCGCCACTGAAGACAGGAGCGTCGTCGGCCACGGACACGGACACCGTCGTTTGTTCCTGCTGAAACCGGTGCCCCCATTCATGAACCAGCTCGGCGAGCAGCGCACCGGGAGCCATTGGTGCGAGCGTGAGCGTTATGTTCGTCTCCTCGATCCTCGCGACCTCGAGAATGTCATCGATAAGGGCGAGCAGATCCTCCGACTTCGACTCGACGTCGCCGATGGCGACCTTCTGCGGAGTCGTGATCTCACCAAAATCTCCGTCGGAGAGCATCTCCAGGGTCGCCAGGACTGACGTGAGCGGCGTCTTGAGATCGTGCACGATCATCTTCATCAGGTCGTCGCGGACTCGCTCGAGCTCACGCAGCTTACGCAAGCTGTCTTCGAGCGCGTCGGTGGCTGCCTTGAGCTTGAGTAGACTCCGCACACGAGCGCCAAGCACGAGACGATTGTGAGGCTTCGTCAGAAAATCGTCGCCGCCCGCTTCGATGCCGCGCACACGATCGCTCGTATCGTTGAGCGCGGTGACGAAGATGACCGGAATTCGCGCCGTGCGTGGATCGCGCTTGATGCGGCGGCACACCTCGAAGCCCGTCGAGCGATCGTCGACACCTAAGTCTCCGGCCGGCATCGACACATCGAGAATACAGAGGTCGGGATGCTGCTCGAAAGCGGCAGCGACCGCCGAGGGCCCATCCACCGCGGTGATGGTGTCGTAACCCAGACTGTTCAACTGGTCAAGCAGGAGCTCGACGTTGGCGGGAATGTCGTCAGCGACGAGAATTACTTCGCGCTTGCGGTTGCCCGCGTCCGCCATGTCAGGGGGAGACTCTCAGCCCAACGCTGAGAATGAAGCCGCGCTCCTTGATATCCGAGCCGGCGGTTCTGCTGGCGCGCTGAATAGCGACATCGAGGCTCGCGCGGTCGCGCGTAAGCGGCGCCCCAAATCCAGCCGCGAAGCTTTTCTCCGATACTTTCTGACCGTTGAGCCCGAAAGGGAGCGTTCGGAATCTTGCGCCGGCGCGGAGAGTAATGATTCGCTGGAGGATGCGCGGCCCGCTCGCTTCCAGGCCGCCTCCGGTATCCCATCCGTCAAATGCCTGAATCCCGGACGATGAGAGCGAGCTGAGAGAGCTCCAGTTGTCGTGCGCTGCCCGCGCCGACACGGTCACTCCGGGAATACCCTCGAATGTCACCGAGCCCGAGTAATGGTCAGGAAGCCGTCCGCTGCCGATGGCAGTGTCTCCTGACTGGGCGCGGAGATCCCCACCTTTGCGACCGGAGAGCGCGAACCCGATCACACGAGATGGATGCCATTCGACGCCGAGCGAGCCGGCGAACCCGGCGTAACTGATGCGGCCCGATTGCGCGGTGCTGATGAATTCCGCGCTGTCAGGGAAGAGCTGCGAGAACGTAACTCGGTTGCTGCCGGCGAACACATGCGCACCAACTCCTATTCGGAACACCGGGCTCGTCGACCACGCCAGCGCGAGCCTCAGATCGTTGATCGCACCAAGCACCCTGTTCCGCTCCGTGAGAGTGACAGTATCCGTTGGCGCTCCGACATTTTGCGTCCGCTTGAGATTCGTTTCCGAGGAACGATCCAGAAAAGTCGATGAGCTGAGCCCCAGTGTCCACGACTGGCCCATCGGAAGCACACCTTCAATGAGCGGGAAGCGAGCCGTTGTTGTGTTGGCGCTTCCCGATGACGTCGTCACGCGTCGAAACTCGGGGGAATACTGCAAGAAAAGCGCGGATGATCCGACACCCGCAAGCGAGGCCGGAGACACGGAGCTGAGAGCGTCGAAATCGGCTATGCCGCCACCCGCCCCTTCGGCGCGAGCGCTGAACCCACCGGCGGGATATCCGAGACCCTGAAGGCTGAGCGCGCCCTGCGCTTCGCTGCGCGATGCGAAGGCGATGGTGACGAGCGCGGCTGCGACGAAGTGATGTTTGCGCATCAAGGGAGCCCTAAGGGAACTGTTTTAGTGTAACTGATTCTCAGCCGCGGACGCAGAGCGACCACGTCCTCGCTTGATGAGAAGCGCAGCTCGAGCGGCGAGTTGCCCTCGACAACCGATTTAAGTACGATCGCGCGCGGAAGGGTATCGGGCTGCTGCGTGTGCCAGAGTGTAAAAGCGCGCGCGAGCTCTACGTTCGTAAGGCCCGAGCCTCCGGGTTTCAACTTGAGAGTGTCAACGCTAATGGTGCCGATGATCTGTGCCGCCTTCGCCGGATCCGTAACTGCCTTCCCCGCCAGAACGACCTGGGGCAAGGCAAGAACGGTGTCGGTCGGGTCGATCGCATTGTTCGGCAACTGATTGAGCAGCAGTGTCGCGCGCACAACTGTGGAAGAGTCGATGATGCTGGACGGAATATTGAAAAGGATATAGACCCTGTGCGCTGGAAGTCCGCCCACCGCGAGAACGCTCGGCGGCGCCGGCGGCGGACCCTTCGCGATTACCGTGTAGTCCTTAAGGCTGGTCGCGAGGATCGACTCTTCAACCGGAGTCTTCGAAATGAGCGTGACCGTGAGGGGCTTCGTCATGGTGTCCGGCGTCGCCCGGAAGAACATCACCGGCGGGAATCCGCCCTCCGTGGAAATGATGCGCATCTGCGATGACCCCGCTCCCGTCGCACGAAGTCCGATCCGGAGTCGTGCGTTGCCTTGAATCTTCGCCAGAACCGCCGAATTCGAGATGTAGTACTTCAGCGTGTCCGTCAGCTGGGTGCGCGCAAACGTCTGCGACGAGATGAAGCGATCGGGTCGGAAAAGCGCCAGCACGGCCGCTGTAGATGTGTCGTTCGCCGTGGTATCGACGTCGTATGCCTCGATCGTAACCGGGTCCGTGCCCTTGATCGAGAGCGTATCGAGAATGAACTGGACATAGGCGCTGTCAACGCTCGTGATCGGCCGCGCCGTGTCACCAACAGGGATGAAGGTCGCCGGAAGGGAGTCGAAGCGGACAACAACGCGGGTATCCAGCGTATCTCCGCGAAACGCGAGCAGAAGTCCGGGCTCGGTTCCCAGCCCGGAGAGCGCGGGCACCGTCGTGTCGATGACCACGGCATCAATCGTGATGTTCTGGACGTTGCCGCCGATTTGCGGGCAGAGCACGGGACAAGTCCCCGAGCTATCGAGATTCTCCGAGCATGACAGTATCGAAACCAACAAAGCCGCGGTCGCGAACATTTGCGGCATGAATGACGGAAGCTTCACTACACTCTTCCACGTGAAGGGTTCAGCACGAAAGCGTTGGGAAGCAGCTCGTTGAGTGTCCAGGTTGCTTCCTTTCCATCGCGCGTGTAACTCGAGATTTTGATGTTTGGGGCGAACTCGTTCAGGACCTGTCTGCACGCGCCACACGGAGGGGTTGGCTCGCTGTCGTCCGTTACAATGGCGATCTCGTCGAAATCAGTGAGTCCTCGTGAGACAGCAGAAGCCACCGCAAGGGTTTCCGCGCACATTGCGAGGCCATTCACCGAGTTCTCCACGTTGCACCCGGTGATCACCTCGCCGTTCCGGGCGCGCAGAGCAGCTCCGACGCGGAAGTTCGAATAGGGGGCATACGCGTTGTCCAGCGCGCGCAGCGCGGCCTCCCGAAGGGAGGCATCCTGCTTCGATTCCCCTTTCATCAGACTACGAGCTCTGACAGAAACGATTTGCCGCGACCCCTGAATGAGAGGCCAAACCATTCCGCAACGGTTGCGCCGAGGTCCGAGAAAGTGTCGCGCTCACCAAGATCGCGCGGTACTACCCGCATGCCTCCAGCGAGCAAAGGCACCCGCTCCCGTGCGTGATCAGTGGAAGGCGTTGTAGGATCATTGCCGTGGTCGGCCGTAATGAACAGCAGATCGTCCTCTTTAAGCCGCGATGTAATGGAAGGCAGTGCCGCGTCGAACTCGCGGAGCGCGCCATAAAACCCCGCAACGTCGTTGCGGTGCCCGTACAATTGGTCGAAATCTACTAGGTTGGCGAAAAGGAACCCACTTTCAGCGGTCGAGAGCCAGTCCTTGATGCCACGGATGCCCTCCGCGTTCGATGCTGTGTGGTGAGAAGTGAGTGAGCGTCCCGCGAACAGATCATCGACTTTGCCAACACCGGCGCGCGGAATTTCCGCGTTCGACATGGCGTCGAGCAGAGTCTCTGACGGCGGCTCGATCGAATAATCGCGACGGTTCGTCGTTCGCCTGAATCCGTTCGTGGTTTTCTCGAACGGACGCGCGATGACGCGCGAAACATCATAAGGTGGTGTGAGCATCTGGCGCGCCATCTCGCAAGCGCGATACAGCTCGTCGAGAGGGATGACCTGTTCGTCGGCCGCGATCTGAAAAACGGAATCCGCAGATGTGTAAACAATCCAGCTTCCGGTCGCGCGCTGCTCCGCTCCGTAACGCTCGATCACATCCGTCCCGCTCCCCACCACATTTGCGATTACGTTCCGGCCGGTCTCACGCGAAAATCTTTCTATCACCTCGCGCGGGAAACCCGCAGGAAATGTCGGGAAGGGACGGTCGAGATGGACCCCCGCGATCTCCCAGTGCCCGGCGGTGCTGTCCTTCCCCGCCGAGGCTGGTCGCATCGCTCCCCACGCCCCGACAGCGTCACCTCGTCGGCGCATCCCATTGAGCGGGCGAATGTTCCCCAACCCCAGAAGCTCGAGTCGCGGAAGGTCGAGGCCACCACATGCACGCGCAACGTTTCCAAGCGTGTCGCTGCCTACATCTCCGTAGCGTGCCGCGTCAGGAGCTTCTCCGATGCCGACACCGTCGAGAATGATGATCCCGGCACGCTTCAACGGCGCGCCTCGGCGTATGTCCGCTCAACTCTGGACCGCAACCCGGTGAGCAGCTCATACGGAGACATGCCCGCATCGTCCGCCACGCGCTCGACCGTGAGAACCGTGTCCCCCGCCCTGCCGATCAGAGTAGCGATGTCGCCGACCTCGCATCGAACGGTCGTGACATCGATCATCGTCATGTCCATGGTTACAGTGCCAGCGATAGGAGCCAACGTTCCTCCTACGAGCACGGACCCGCGTTCGCTGAGCGACCTTGGGTATCCGTCGGCGTAACCGACAGCAAGCGTCCCAATGCGCGCTGGGCGCTCCACGCGAAGTGTGGCGCCATAGCTCACGGTGTCACCGGGTTCGAGATCTCGAATCTCGACGATTGGAGCGCGAAGGTTGACCACAGGCTCCGGCTGGATCCCGGCACTCCTGCCACTGCTGACACCGTAGAGGAAGATTCCAGGGCGCACCAGATCCCAGTCGCTTCTGCCCATCCGTGCAATCGCGGCGCTATTGGCGGTGTGCAGCAGTTTCGGGCGTGATGGAAGTGACGCGACCGCGTCGCGAAACAGCCGCTCCTGCGCGGCTAGCGTGCCATCATCCAGCTCGGCTGAGTGAAAATGTGTGAACGCGCCTTCCGGGGGGTGGATCTCCACCAGATGCCTGATCTCGCCGACCTGACGCCAGGGAATGCCGGCGCGGCTCATCCCCGTGTCGATGGAGAGATGCCACGGCCCACCTCCAGCGCGGCGCCACGCCTCGATCTCCATGGGGAATCCCAGCGTGGGAGTCAGTCGCGCAGATCGGACGCGGGTAAGCTCCTGCTCGAGCAGGGGGGTGAAGACAACGACCGGACGTACAACGCCAAGATCGCGCAGCTCTTCACCCTCCGCGACCGTGGCCACTCCATAACCCCACGGCTCCAGAACATCGAGTGCCCGCAACACGGCCGCGGCACCCAACCCATAGGCGTCCGCCTTGATCATGGGCAGCAGCGGTACGCCCGCTCGACGGGCGACGGCTGCTCCATTACGCTGCAACGCGCCAAGATCGATCTCGACCCGGGCGCGAGCTAAGGAGTGCTTCATTACCACTTAGTTTAGGTTGCGCGTAGTATACCCGCGACCACTGGTGCCTTCAAGAAATTCGCCCGCGTTTACACATCGTATGAAAAAAACAAGCACGCACTCACTCGACGACACGCTGGAACTTATGCGCGATCTTCGCGCCCGTTGCGAATGGGACGCCGCCCAGACGCATGAGTCGCTTCGCCCCTATCTCATTGAGGAGGCGCACGAGCTTGACGACGCGATCCGTCTCGAGGACGACAAGCTGGCGCGGGAGGAGCTCGGTGACGTGTTGTTGCAAGTGCTCTTTCACTCCGTGCTGGCAGAAGAGCGTGGCGCTTTTTCGTTTGCCGACGTCGCAGAGGGTCTGATCACCAAGATGAGGGGGAGGCATCCCCACCTTTACGGTGACGCCGCGAAGGAGCCGTGGGAGCGGATGAAGTCGCGGCAACGAAAGAGCATTTCGGAGGGACTTCCCGCGGGACTTCCGGCTTTGCACCGTGCGCACCGACTTCAGGATCGCGCGGCGGGTTTGGGGTTCGACTGGCCCGACGTCGAGGGACCGGCAAAAAAGGTCGAGGAGGAACTGGCTGAGGTTCGCTCGGAGCTCAAGACATCGCCGCCGAGAAGGCCGGGGACTCCCCCTGTATTCGACCAGCATCATGCCGCCGTCGAGGCGGAACTTGGTGATCTTCTGTTCGCGGTGGTCAATCTCTGCCGAAAAGCGGGCGTCCACGCCTCCATCGCCCTCGACAAGGCAAACGCGAAGTTCGAGCGCAGATTTCAGCAGGTGGAGAAAATGGCCGGCGAGCGAGGGATTGACGTTCCCCACGCCGGACTCGAGAAGCTCGATGCGCTTTGGGATGAGGCAAAGCGCGCCGAGCTCACTGCGAGAGCATCGGACGGGAAGTGACAACGAGTGCCGACCGCCACGGTATGAGGAAACTGCAGCCGACTAGCTGATCCAGGTGCCCAGGGCAATCGCCCACACTGCGAGCAGGACTCCCGCCGCTGCCATCACTCCAATGATCGCGCTGAGGACACGAAGCGCTTCGAACAACCGCGCCGTTCTCAGCAACCCGCGATTCGAGACGCGAGAGCTGGCGCGATCGAGCAACCCCCAGGCCCCATAGGAAAAGAGAAGCGCCGCTGCACTTGCGATCAGAGGCTGCGCAGCGGGATTCCACCGAAGCGCCGCGGCCAGTATCGCCGCGCCGCCCACTGCATCGATTCCGAGGCGTCGCGCGGGCGCAGAGCGCGCCCTGTGGGCCAGGAACTCAAACAGTCCGGCGTCGGGCCGGAGGGCCGAGAGAACCATCATGAGAGGAAGATTTCACAATGGCGGAGATTTCGCCAGCTCGACTGCTACTCGGCGGTGTCGTGCTCCGCCTCTTCGCCGTGCTCGACGATGTCGCCGGGCTTGAAGAGAATGTCTTGCAGGGTTGCACGCCACGTCGGGCTCCTGCGCAACAGGAACTCGAGGTCCATACCGAAGTGCTTGAACTCCTCGTGCTGGGCGTTGCGCATGATGTCGCGCGCTGCCCGATCTTTCTCGAGCGAAAGACGCTGCTCGTACCAGCCAATTGCTTCGGCCTCCTCGATCATTGAAGTAATCATCCGCGCGAAGGTGCGGGTCTTCGCTGACAGCTCACTTGCCGGCTCGTGGTACTGTTCGAATCCCATCGGAATGCCCTCAGGTTGCAAATGTGCGGAGCAGGACGAGGCCCCCAACTATGGACGCAGACGATTCATCGTACGCGGAAAGGCAATCGCCTCGCGAATGTGGTGAATTCCGCAAATCCATCCCACGGTTCTCTCGAGGCCGAGGCCGAAGCCCGCGTGGACGAACGTGCCGTACTTCCTCAAATCCAGATACCAGTTGTAAGCCTCGACGGGCAGGCCTTCTTCCTTGATCCGGGCAAGGAGCTTGTCGTGATCGTCCTCGCGCTGTGATCCGCCGATGATCTCACCATGACCTTCCGGCGCCAACAAGTCGTTGCAGAGCACAGTGCGCGGGTCAGCCGGATTCTCCTTCATGTAAAACGCTTTCGCCTGCTTGGGATAATTGTAGATGAAGACGGGACGATCCTGACCTTCGACCAGCAGTGTCTCATCCTCTGCGCCGAGATCATCGCCCCACGTCACGGAACTGCCCTTCGCCTGCAGCATCTTTACCGCATCGCTGTAGTCGATGCGCGGAAACGGTGCCTTGATCTTCTCGAGTTTCGAAACGTCGCGCTCGAGCTCCTTCAGCTCCGGCTGCCGCCGCTCGAGAACCCGCCCCACGATGTACGAGACGAAGTCCTCCTGAAGACGCATGTTGTCGTCTGAGTCGTTGAAGGCGACTTCGGGTTCCACCATCCAGAATTCGGTCAGGTGGCGCCTCGTTTTGGATTTCTCGGCGCGGAACGTCGGCCCGAAGCAGTAGATCTTTCCGAGAGCTGCTGCCGCTGCCTCTCCGTAGAGCTGGCCCGTTTGTGCCAGGTACGCGGTGCCCAAGTCGAAATACTCGGTGCCGAACAGCCCGCTTCGTTCACCGATAGCCGCGGTGAGGATCGGAGTATCCACGAGTGTGAAATCCCGCTCGTAGAAAAAATCGCGAATCGCCTGCTCGACTTCACTCCTCACACGCGCGATCGCGCGCTGCCTCGGAGTGCGCAGCCAGAAGTGTCGGTTGTCCAGGAGAAAGTCGATGCCGTGTTCTTTCGGCTGGATGGGATAGTCAATCGGGCTCTCGCCATAGATCGACAGATCCTTGACACCGAGTTCGAAGCCGCCGGGTGCGCGCGCATCGGGGCGCACTTCTCCCTCGACCTCGATGGACGTCTCCTGGGTCAGTTTTCCAAACCGCTCCCACGCTTCCGAAGACACAGCATTCTTGACGAGCACGGCCTGGAGCAGACCGGTCCCATCGCGCATAACAATGAACGCGACCTTACCGGACGATCGGACGTGTGTGACCCAGCCGCGCACTCGCGCAGTCTGGCCGGAGTGTGAGGGTAGCTCTGATATTCGTGAATAAGGGACAGCGGTCATGATCTCGTAGTGGGGGATTGCGCTCGGGCGGCAAGGTAGACGCCTCTAATAGGAAGTGTCAACCGCACCGGCGCCAAGTCAGTCGCGCCAAGAAGTCTCAGCGCCGCGACGTCAGCGCGTCAACCGGTAGATAAGTATTGCCGCCCTTTCCGTTGCGGGACCGATCGACCTTAGGTTCACACGCTCGTCGGGGGTGTGGGATCTCATGCCCTTGACGCCAAGTCCATCCAGCGCGTCGACGTACTCCGAGACATACGAGATGTCTCCTCCGCCGCGCTTGCCCGGGTCCAGAGCGTCAACCTTGCCCTGACCCAGCGCGCGACTGACGGAGTCCTCTACAGCAAGAAGGGCGAGATTGCCCTTCGTCGGAGGCATCGCGGGATTTCCGTCCTCAAACGTTATCGCGGCGATGGTTCCCGGAAGATGGTCGTCGACGATAGCGCGCATCGCCTCGCGAGCCTTTGTTAGCTGGTCCTGCGAAATGAAACGAAGATCGCCGCGGGCGAATACGCGCGGGGCGATGATGTTGTCCTTCCCCGCCGCGGTCCCGGAGATCTTCGTCGAATCGTAAGTCACGTCTGTCCCGCCCACGATGACGGCTGGATTGAACGTCAGATACTGCTCGTTCGACAGCTTCTCGCGAAAGGCGTTCAGGATTCTCGCCGCTTCGTAGATTGCGCCGTAGCTGGTGCCCGGCGAGAAAATTCCTGACGAATGTGCCTGCCGGCCGCTGACGACGAGCTGCCAACCGCTCATGCCGCGCCGGGCGACGGTGCCTTTGCCCGCGTCTTCCTCGAATGCGAGCGCAATATCGCTGCGCTTCGCAACGTCGATCAGTGGTTGTCTCGAAACGAGATGCAGGGGGCCGGCATCTTCCTCGTCTCCCGTCAGCGCAACGACGATTCTCGTTCCATCGAGCGCGCCGACACTCTGGAGCGCCTTGAGCGCGTACAGTATCACGAGGTCGCCGCCCTTCATGTCGGAGCTGCCCGCGCCGGCTGCCAGAGTGTCGAGCCGCACGAACCTTTCGCCGTCGCCCTCAAATACAGTGTCCAGATGACCGATCAGCAGCAGACGCTTCCCCTTCGTCCCTTTTCGCTCTGCGAAGAGATGTCCAGCCCGACCAACGGCGTCTGGCAGCGCTATCCAATGGGTCTCGAAACCGAGCGACGAAAACTCGGGCTCGAAGAGTTTCCCGACGGCCCGGACACCGGCCAGGTTGTAGGTCCCACTGCTGATATTGACGGCTTTTTCGAGGAAATCGACCTGCTCCGCCTCGTGAGTGAGTACGTAGTCGCGAATCCTCTGCTCGACTCGGGACAGCGCCGGCGGTCCGCTCGACTGCGCGGTCGCGGCATTCGTCATCGGGGAAAGCAGCACACAGACGCACAGGAACGCACTCGCGCTGACGCCCGGACGGCGGGTGACGGAACGAATCGTGTCGGGTGTCATATCACGGGGAGACTATCACCACGTCGCGGTTCCGTCCACCAGTGAGAAACGATAATTTTACACGCTTGCCCAATTCAAAAAAGCTAAGATGACT
>DASWBG010000296.1:0-6822 GCA_036390715.1 Gemmatimonadaceae bacterium | reverse complement strand
CGCTAATGGCAAGCGATCCGACCACAGTTAAACATTGAACCAGCCTCTTTACACTCATAGAGCTCCTCGAGAATTGCCGCACGAAGCGGCCTAACGACGTCGCCAGTAGCGCCGGATGACGGGTTTGCACCAAGTGCAGATGAGACCCGCGGCCTGGTGAACGTCCCGCGGGTGAGTACAGTGATTCAATGACTGGTTCGCCAGGCAACAGCAACAACGATTGGAGTTGGCGTTCGGCGTTCAGGGACAACAACAAGCGCCACCCGGTGCACACCGGGTGGCGCTTTGTGTAAGCGGGAGATCCGCTACTGCCCCTGAACCCTCGGCGCCGGTCCGAGCCGCGCGAGTCTCGCCTTCATCGAGGCGAACCCGGCGTCGTTGACCTGAAGGCTGTTCAGTTGGGATGCGGGCACCTGATTCAGCATGCGCTGGATGTCGGCAATGCGGTCGGTCGTACCCGGGTGGTCGGCGAACCATGCCGCCGTGTTGCCTCCGCCACCTGAAGCCTGCTCCTCAGCAAGAAGCTTCTGGAAGAACGTCAGCATTCCACGGGGGCTAATTCCAGCGCGCATCACGTTATTGAAGCCGCCTTCATCGGCTTGTATTTCGTCGGTGCGGCTCATTTTCGCGAAGACCGCGGTCCCGCCGACATTGATGGCCGCCTGAGCGAGCCCACTCTGACACACTCCCGTCAGCGCGCAAAGAATCCCCACGCCGACGTTTGCGCTTTGCGCATTTTCCATCTGCTTGACCGAATGGCGCCGGACCACGTGCTCCGTCTCGTGGCCAAGAACTCCAGCGAGCTCCGACATGTTGCTCGCGCGCTCGAGCACGCCACGATTCACATAAATGAATCCGCCCGGAAGGGCGAACGCGTTCACGACGTCGGAGTTTACGACTTGATACTGCCAGTTGAGATCAGCGCGTGATGTCAGATGCGCAATTCGATTACCGAGCGAATTGACGTAGTTCTGAATCTGTGCATCCTGAACCATCGGAAGCTGTGCGTTGACTTGCTGCGCCTCGTCCTGACCCATTTGAACTTCCTGCTGGGTGGAGACGCCACACCCTGCGAGCAGCGCGATTGCGCCGATGGTGACCGTGATGTTTCGCATCGAGTGAGCCCTCGAAAATTGTGTTCGCCGCAGCTCATTCCCCCGGCGCCAACCTCATGAAATGGCAGAACGCAGACCAATGGGGCGCGGTGTCCCAAGTGAACAAGACCCCGCGAATGGCCGGCGCGAGATTGTTTTTCGCGCCGGCCGGAGCTCAAGCGATCTATCTGGGAACTACGACTGTCCGCTTCGTGTTCGTGAAGACGGTAAACTGTGTCCCCGCGGGGATTACAGCAGAAAGCCCCTTCTTTGTTGCGCCGATTCCAAACGTGAGGATGCCAAGCGCAGCGGCCTGACCCTGACGCTTCTTTCCGACAGCCTTGGTAGTACCGCGCAGCGGGATATACGTCCCGTCGACAGCACGTACGGAGGTAACCTGCAGGGTCACAGACCCAGGATTCCCGCCAGCGCTGCGACGAGCGACATGCGATACCGTGCCTTTCACCGGCGTTCCCGATGCGATCAATACGTGCCCGAATTCCGAGTAATCGGCGGGCAGGTGAAACGCCACCTCTTGCCCCTGGTTGACTGACGCGCTCGAGAGGTCCTCATCGATCGCGACGGTAAGAGGAGTGCCAGCGGGGATGACTACGGGCATTTCCGTGGCCGAGTTGGCGGCTGCTCGTGCCCGCTCGCCTCCTCCTCGGTTTGACTGAGCGCTCAGCGGAGCGGCCGCGAGCGCCGCGGCCATCAGGGTGATCAAGCGATATGAACACTGCATAACAATCTCCTCACAAGTTGCGACCGCTGAATCGCGGCCTGCACCACTTGGTCGTCAAGGAGAGTGCCAGTAACCACATCTGCCGGGGGTTGCGTCGGGCGACGTCCTGACATAGTGAAATGCAACTGCACAATACGACTACCGGCCGGGTGCGGTGTGCGCGTCGGCTGTTGGCTACGTGCTAAGGCCGGAATCCACTGAGTCCCGCCCGCTGGCGCCCGCGCGCTCACCTAATCACTTTGTAGTTCTCGAAACAGGAGCCCCGCCCGATGGCCGACTTCACGAAAGAATGGATCGAGCATCTCAAGACCCAGATCTCGGGACGCATGAGCATCGTCGCGGACAAGATGGATCCGCAGGCGTACGACGAGCTCGTGACAGACCTCGCGTGGTTTACCTTCCGGTTCGCGCGCGACCCGGACACCAAGATGAGGAAAGTCTTCCGCTGAAAACCCTGTTCCAGCGGCATTAGATTCGCCGTAGAGTGCACCTCGGCAACCGGTCCGGAGGCGCCAAATGGCGAAGTGTGAAGTCTGCGGCAACGATTACGACAAGTCGTTCACCGTGACGATGAAAGGGAAAGCCCACATCTTCGACTCGTTCGAGTGCGCAATCCATGCCCTGGCGCCGAAGTGCTCACATTGCGGCTGCAAGATCATCGGCCACGGCGTCGAGAATAACGGGACTTTCTATTGTTGCGCGAGCTGCGCCGAGATGTCGGGCGTCAAGGGATTCGAAGACCGCATCTAACGCAGAAGCGAGGGAATTAGCGTGAAGTGGAAGAATAGGAGTGATCCGCACGGCAAGATCGGCGACGAGCGCATCCGCACGAAATTCGCCTGGCTTCCCGTGGAAGCGGATGATGGATTCACATACTGGCTCGCTCCGGTGGTAGTGCGCGAAAAGCTGCTGCCCAAGGTCACGCGCGGTGGCTTCGAGGACGACGAGCAGTCGTGGCAGATCGTCGAGGCCAAGCCGGTTAACGGCAAGAAGAAAGTCCGCAAGAAATAGCGGCTCTACGCTTGCCACTCAGCATCGATCTCAACGCCGACCTGGGAGAGGGCTTTGGTCGTTCCCGCGCCGCGGAAGACGAGGCCCTGCTCGATCTCGTATCCTCCGCCAACATCGCGTGTGGCTTCCACGCCGGCGATGCGATCACGATGCGGGACACGGTGAGGGCGGCAACACTCCGGGGTGTCACGATCGGGGCGCATCCTTCTTATCCCGACATTCCGGGTTTCGGAAGGCGCGAGCTTGGCCTTCCTCCCAAGGAAATATCACGCCATGTAGCGTATCAGATCCGCGCGCTGCGCGACGTGTGCGGATCTGAAGAGGCCAAGCTCTCCTATGTAAAACCACATGGAGCGCTTTACAACCGGGCCGCTCGAGATCCTGAAGCCGCGACGGCGGTCGTCTCGGCGCTGCGCGCCGTCGAATCATCTCTCACCTTGCTCGGACCAGCTGGCAGCGAGCTGGCTCGCGCTGCCGAACGCGCCGGAATCGCTTTCGCGACTGAGGCATTCGTCGACCGATCATATAAACCGGATGGGACGCTGGTGCCCCGCGGCGAGCCGGGAGCAGTGATTCATGACGTCAACGGCGCCGTACAGCGCGCGGTAATGCTCGTCAAAGGGCGTACAATCACTGCCGACGATGGCTCCGAGCTCCACATCAAGGCACAATCACTCTGCGTTCACGGTGACAATGCAGATGCAGTCTCGATCCTGCGCGCACTGAACGCACGGCTGAAGGAATCCGGCGTCACCATCGCGCCTTTCGCCGCTTGACCCACGCACAGCTCCGCGCCCATCCGCTCGGCGATACAGCCGTCACCATCACGTTTGGAGCGGATCGCAGCGCCGAGCTCCTCCAGCGTGTTCACTCCGCGGCTCGCTCCCTCAAGGCCGCGAACATTCCGCAAGTCGAAGATATCGTTCCCGCTTATCTCGCACTGACGGTGTTCTACGATCCCCTTAGCACATCGTACGAGGAGATTTCAACGAAACTTCTCGATGCGTGCGATCGCGCAATGCACTCGACGCTCAAGGCGGCTCCATCGCGTGAGCACAGAATTCCCGTGAAGTACGATGGTGTCGATCTGGAGGCGGTCGCCGTTTCCACGGGACTTTCAGTGGAAGGCGTAGTCGCTAGCCATTCGGGCAGGACATACACAGTAGACCTGCTCGGATTCGTCCCCGGCTTTGCCTACCTGAGCGAGCTCGATGCTGCGTTGCACTTGCCTCGGCGTGCCCAGCCACGGCCCCGCGTGGCGGCCGGCAGCGTCGCCATCGCGGGCGCGCAAACCGCGGTCTATCCGCTCGATACGCCGGGCGGGTGGCACATCATCGGAAGAACGCAGACGGTGATGTTCGACCCGACCCGCGACGCCCCGGCGCTCCTCTCGCCAGGCGACACGGTCCGCTTCGAGCGCGTCACATGATCACGATAACGCGGGCGCCACCGTACCTCACCGTGCAGGACAGGGGACGGCACCAATCGCGTTCCTTCGGGGTGCCACGGGGCGGCGCTATGGATTTGTTCGCGCTCCGCACGGTCAATGCTGTCGTTGGAAATTCCATCGACGCCGCGGCACTCGAGTGGGCGCTCGGAGGTGGCGCAGTCCGTTTTGATCGCGATTGTATTTTTGCGGTCGGGGGCGCAACTGCACGCGCGACGGTCTCAGGAAGGGACATCGCTCCATGGACGACCAGCCTCGCTCACGCGGGCGACGAGATCATCGTCGAACAAATCATCAGTGGCCGGTTTCTCTACCTGGCCTGCGACGGAGGAATCGACGTCCCCGCCCTCCTCGGGAGCCGATCGACGTATCTCCCGGGGCGTTTTGGAGGATTTGAAGGACGGATGCTGAAAAGCGGAGATTCCGTGAGGCTGGGTCCGAAGCCGAGCACGCACCCGGTGTCAGGATTTCACGCCGCCGCCGATTTAATGCCGCACTACGATAGCGGGATCGTTCACGTGACCCCGGGAACACAGGAAGACCTGTTCGATGAATCAGCGATGCGCACTCTGACCGAAGGCGAATACAGAATCTCGACCGCGTCGGACCGCACGGGTTACAAACTCGAGGGGACGCCCCTCACGAATTCCCTCGGCACTCTCCCCTCCGAGGCTGGCTGCCCAGGTGCAATACAGGTACCGGGCGACGGACTTCCGATTGCGTTGATGGCCGACGCACCCACGGTTGGCGGCTATCCCAAGATCGCTGTCGTCAGCGAAGCGGATCTTCCCATCCTGGCCCAGCGTCGACCCGGTGAGACCATCAGATTCCAGTTCGCCACCATCGACCAGAGCCAACGCGCGCTGAAGCGCCGCCTATCGGGCATACAGGCGATCAGCCAGCACGCAAGCCGATCGTAGTCGGGCTCGGGCCACACGCGGCTCGTACTCCGCGATTAATCCGCGCGTGAGCCAGACAAAAAAGGGCCGTTCCACCGGCGCGGCTCATGCAGGTAGATCTTTCTGCCGCCGCTTGGAGCGGCTCAACAACTGTTGGGGGAGTGCGCCATGGAGCGAAGCGATAACGAAGGCATCAGCACGAGTGCGGAAATCGACCAAACTGCGCGCGACGACGGAGGAGTCTCGGGTCGGGTGAAGAGCATCGCGTCTACGGTCAAGCAAAAGGCCTCGACTATTCCCGCGCTGCTCGCCGACGGACTCGAGGCGGGAGCGGAGAAGCTTCGGCAGCAACGACTCTCCGCGAGTGCGGAGAGCGCCGCAACGCCCGGATCTTCGGTGACGGTTGCCAATGATTCCAGCATTACTGCGGTTACTGATACTCTCGCCAGCGGAATGCAGTCGAGCGCCGAGTGGCTACGCGACGCCGATCTCGACAAGCTCAAGTCGGGTGTCGAGAAGCAGGTAAAGGAGCATCCGGCCAGATCGCTTCTCGTCGCCCTCGGCGCGGGGTATCTGATCGGAAAAGCTCTCCGGCGTTAGCCATGAAGATGGCGAGCGCGCCACCAGCAAATCGCGGAGTCGGGCAGCTTCTCCGCGCGGTGGCGGAAGACGGAGCGCATCTGGCGCGGGAAGAAGTCCACCTCGCGCGCATCGAGTTTGCCCAGATTGCGCGCGATATCGGAAAGGGCACCGGCTTGACGGTCGCGGCAGCAATGCTGGGTTTGCTGACCGTGCAGATGCTTGTGTTCGGCTTCGCCCTCCTGCTCGGAGATGCGCTCTTTCACGGGCATTACTGGATCGCCGCCTTCGTGCTGACTGTAATTCTGGGCGGAGTCGCGTTCTATCTGTTGAAGCGAGGCGTTGCGCTGCTCTCGCCAAAGAACATCAAGCCCGAGCAGACACTGTCAACGTTACGGAGACACAAAGATGGGTGAGACTACGACCGAAGTCCGCGCGGATATCGAACTGACTCGGGCGCGTATGTCGGGCGCGATCGCCGAGCTGGAGCGCAAGGTAGATGTGACACAGAGAGTGAAGGACCATCCCTGGACGGCGGTGGGCGTTGCGTTCGGCGCAGGAATCGCTTTGAGCGCGTCGCGCGCCGACGTGAGAGCAGCCAAGGTGACTGCTGATGCGACCAGGGAGACGGGCACCAGACTCGGTGGTGCGCTCGACGGAGTCGTCGCCGCTCTGATCGCCGGGGTTGCCGAGGCTTTCCACTCCCGAATCGAGGATGCGGTCAAGGAGGTCGTTACGTCCATTCGCGGAACCTCGAAACCGAAAACGATCGGCACGACCGACGGAACTGTGGAGGTGCCGATCAGGGCGGACTAATGGCACAAGTGGCAACACACGCCGCCACCCGATTCGACTTGCGCTGATCGCAACAAGCTCCTAAATCCGTGGTGCCCGCGACCGGAGGCGATCCAGCCTCTCGCTCGCCCAAGCGGAGACAACGCTGTTTCCTCGGATCAAAGTCGTAGCACCCGCCATTGGCCTACTCTTGCTCGCCGCAGTCGAGCGACCGATTGCTCGACTGCAATTGTTCGCGTCCCCCCGGCAACAGAC
>DASWBG010000295.1:0-8280 GCA_036390715.1 Gemmatimonadaceae bacterium | reverse complement strand
GGGAACGGGCACGCGCAGCACGAAGATCCTGTCGCGCGTGCTCTTCCTGAATCCCTTGCCCTCGTAGATGCGGTTGATGAGGATGCGCCGCACAATCACCATCACGGTGACGAGCGTCGGGAGCGCGACGACGAGACCCAGTGGGCCGAGCAACTTGCCGATCACGAGGACCGACGTGATCGTCAGCACTGGCGGCATGTCGATTTTCTTGGACATCACGAGCGGTGAGACGAGATTCCCTTCGATCAGGTGAATCACGACTCCAAGCAGCAGAACGTAAATCGCGCGCGTTCCGCCACCGGGTCCGCCGAGCACGAACAACGCCGGCAGCGTCGTCGACAGGAGCGTGCCGAAGAACGGAACCACCGCCACGAGACCGGTGAATATTCCGAACGTCAGCCAGTAGGGAACGTCGAGTATGTAGAGTCCCGCCGCGGTGAGGGCTCCGAGGAACGTCATCGTCAGAAGCTGACCGACGATATAGGCGCGAAGGGCGTCGGCAAGGTCGCGCAACACGTCGCGCACGAGATCGCGATGAATCGGCGGAAATAGCGCGATGAGCCATTCCCTGTACACTCCCGGCTGGAGCGCGAGATAGATGCTCATCACACCGACCGCGAAGCAGTCGATCATGATAGCCACTAGCGAAAGCACCCTCGGGAGCACCAGCTGCGCCTGATCAGAGAGCTGGTTGTAAACCGCGCCGATGAGCGGATGCTCGCCCGGTTTCCAGACGTCGCGCATAGCCGGGAAGCGGGCGACGAAGTGATCGATGCCCGTCTCCCACGTTTCGATGTACTTGGGCATCACGACGATCAGCGCCCGCGTCTGTTCCACGACCGGCGGCAGCAGAATCGCGAACAGGGTGAGCAGCGCGGCCGCTGTTCCGACCACAGAAATGAAAAAAGCGAGTTTCGCTGGGACGTGCAGCTTCTCGACGAGGAGGTCCCTCACCGCACCGAGGTACAGCGAGATGATTATTGCGATGAAGAGGAGAAGAAAGACGTCGGCGGTCGCTCCCAGCATCCAGAGGAGCAGGAACGTCAGAATCACGCCGGCGAGAATCGGCGCTACTCTGACCCTCGGTGCCGCCGCGCTAGCCAAAGCTACTTCTTCTCGTCGTGGATCTCTTCAACCTCGATGTCTTCCGCTTCCTGCTGCCGGCCGGCGTTGAGCGCCTTGTTGTTCGCGGCACCCGCGGGCAGCACGCCCATCTTCTGCTTGAGCGCAATGAGCTGCATCTCGGCCGAGATGTCCGCTCCGCCCGCCTCCAGCTTCTTGAAGTCTTTCGCGAGCCTGTCGCCTGAGAACTCTTCGTCGATCTCGGCGTTCGCCTTCACCTTGCGCTCGTTGCTCTCGATCTTCTCTTCCATACGCGCGAATGCCTCGAACGCCGACTTCTCCGAGATGTGCGACATTGTCTCGTTGATGCGCTTCTGCGCTTCGGTGCGGCGCTGTTTCGCGAGCAGAAGATTCTTTTTGCGGTTCGCCTCTTCGATGTTGTCGTTGAGGCTGCGGAGCGAGTCCTTGAGGCGGTCGGTCTCCTGCTTGTGCGCCTGCCACGTCAGCTGCATCTGCTCGCCACGCGAGATGTGCTCGGTGCGACGCATCAGTGCCTGCTTGGCGAGCTCGTCCTGATTCTGCTGGACGGCGAGCATCGCTCTCCGCTCCCAGTCCTCCGCTTCCTTCAGCTCCTGCTTGGTCTGGTCCTGGAGCCGCTTCTCGTCGGCGATCGCGGCAGCGACCTGCTGCTTCGCGCGGACGAGCTGCGACCTCATGTCGAGAATGATCTGGTTCAGCATCTTCTCGGGCTGCTCGAATTCCGAGATCACCGCGTTGACGTTGGAGCGGAAGAGCATCGCGATTCTGTCGAAGATATTCATAGTTGTGTTGATAGATTTTTACGAACTGCAAACTGAACGCGATCCGAGATCTGAGAAGTGCAGATGACCGATTTTAGAAACTGCACCAAGACAGTCCTCGTGGCATGATGACACAAGCGGTTGCTTGCTTAAAGCCACAACGATCTGTCTCAGCGTTGTTACTGCCAACCATGATCTATGCCTCTCACATCCCGGATCCCGTTCTTCTTCAAATCTACAACTCCACACATGAGCCGTTCCGCGAAGCTACAACTTTGGCGCGCGCTTCACTAGCTGATTCTACCCGTCCGATCGTTTGATCTGGTACAACCGCTCCTTTGCCAGCCGGCGCCCCGTCGGCGTCGCGGCCAATCCTCCGCCGGCTGTCTCGCGGTACCGGACATCCATCTCCCGCCCGATCTCGCCCATCACATCGATCACCTCGTCCACCGGGATCGCGAAGGTAATTCCCGCCAACGCCATCTCGATTCCCGCCAGCGCGATTGCGGAGCCGGTCGCATTCCTGAATACGCAGGGCAGTTCGACGAGCCCGCCCAACGGATCGCAAACGAGACCCAGCGTCCCTTGCATCGTCAGCGCCACCGCATGCCCTACCTGCGACGGCGTTCCGCCCAGCATTTCAGTGGCGGCGCCGGCTGCCATTCCCGCCGCGGCACCCGTCTCCGCCTGACACCCGCCTTCAGCGCCGGACAGCGACGCTCTCTCCGCCACCACCGCTCCAATCAATCCCGCCGTCGCCAGGCCATCGACGACCTTCTCGTCTGGAACCGATCTCGCTTTCGCGAGACCGGTGAGGATCGCCGGTAGCACCCCTGCTCCACCAGCCGTTGGCGCGGCGACGATCACTCCCATCGCCGCGTTCACTTCCTGCACCGCCAGCGCGCGAGTCAGGATGTCGCGAAATGGAGTCTGCGCCAGCGGACCCTTTGCGCTCAACCGCAGCTTCGCGGCATCGCCGCCAACCAGTCCCGACGCGGAGTACAGATCACCGACCAATCCCTTCTCGATCGCGCCGCGCATCACGTCGAGTGCACGTTGCAGCGCCGCACGAATGTCTTGTATCGGGCGGCCCTGGTCCCGTGATTCAGCGGCGAGCGCGACCTGCGCGAGCGACTTCTTATCACGTTCAGCGTCCTTGATGGCGTCAGCGAGGGCCTTGTACAGTCAGCCTCCGCTCACTTTCGGGAGCCGACGCGTCCACCTGACCCAGTCGAGCGCACGCAGCTCTTCCCCCGCCTTTTTGTCGGGCTCCTCGTCGCATTCGATCATCATGAATGCGTCGCCACCCCTTTCCTTCCTCGACAGCCTCAGCGTTGCAATGTTGATGTCGTGCTCGGCCAGGATCCCCGTGATTCTGGCGATCGAGCCCTTCCTATCCTCAGCTACGAGAACAATGGTGTGTAAGTTTCCGGTCACTTCGACGGGGTAGCCGTCGATCTCCTGCACCAGGATTCTTCCGGCCCCCAGGGACGACCCGAGCATCGTCGCCTTCCTGCCATCCAGCTCCACGTTGATCCGCACGGTGTTGGGATGCGCGGCGTCGGCGATGGTCACCTTCTCGAATTTGTAGTCGAGGCCTTCGCGCTCGGCGATCTGGAGGGCTTCGCGGAGGCGCTCGTCGTCGGGGCGGAAGCCGAGAAGCCCGCCCACGAGCGCCTTGTCAGTGCCGTGGCCTTCGCCGGTGCGCGCAAAGGAGCCGTGGAGCTGAAGGAGTCCGCTCTGCGGAGTTCCGCCGATCAGACCACGTGCGAGAAGTCCGAGCCGGCACGCGCCAGCCGTGTGGGAGGAGGAGGGACCGACCATCACGGGTCCAATTATGTCGAGTAGGCTTACCGTTTTGCCCTCCCTTCCTGGAACCCCAGACTTACCATTTGTGCTCCCTTCTTAGGACCAACCTTAGCCTGCTTTTAACGCGACCTTCTTGCGATTTCCGCTGTCGCTTCGGGGCTTGCCGAGCAGCGGAAGCAGATACTGACCCGTGTACGACTCCTTCGTGGCCGCGACATCTTCCGGCGTTCCAGCCGCAATGACATCCCCGCCGCGGAGCCCTCCTTCCGGACCAAGATCGATAATCCAGTCGGCGGTCTTGATGACGTCGAGGTTGTGCTCAATGACGAGCACCGTGTTGCCGCGGTCAACAAGACGGTGCAACACGCTCATCAGCATGCGCACATCCTCGAAGTGGAGTCCGGTCGTCGGCTCATCAAGTATATAGAAGGTTCTACCCGTGTCGCGCTTCGACAGTTCGGCGGCGAGCTTGACGCGCTGCGCTTCCCCGCCAGAGAGCGTCGTCGCCGACTGGCCGAGGTGGATGTACCCGAGCCCGACGTCGAACAGAGTCTGGAGCTTCTGGCGGACGCGCGGCTGGTTCTCGAAGAACGCAAGTGCGTCCTCGACCGTCTGCTCGAGCACATCGGCGATGCTTAGTCCGCGGAAACGCACTTCCAGCGTCTCACGATTGTAGCGCTTTCCTTTGCAGACGTCGCACGGAACGTAGACGTCGGGGAGAAAGTGCATCTCGATCTTGACGAGACCATCTCCCTCGCACGCTTCGCAGCGGCCGCCCTTCACGTTGAAAGAGAATCTTCCCGGACCGTACCCGCGAATCTTGGCTTCCGGCAGCTCCGCGAACAGCTCGCGGATCGGTGTGAACAATCCTGTATACGTCGCGGGGTTCGATCTCGGTGTCCGGCCGATCGGGCTCTGGTCGATGTCGATGACCTTGTCGAGGTGCTGGAACCCCGTGATGCGCGTGTGCGCGCCGGGTATGACTCTCGCGCGGTAAAAATGCCTCGCCATGGCGCGGTGCAGGATGTCCTCGATGAGCGTGGACTTCCCGCTGCCCGACACACCGGTGACCGCGACGAAGAGCCCGAGTGGTATGTCGACGTCGAGGTCACGCAGATTGTGTTCGCGCGCACCCTCGATGCGAATCACGCGCGTTCGATCCATCCGGCGACGCACTTCGGGGATTGGAATCTCGAGCTCGCCGCGCAGGTAGCGGCCGGTGATCGAATCCTTGTTGGCTCGAACCTGCTCGACCGTTCCTTCGGCGATCACGAGTCCGCCGTGCTTGCCGGCACCGGGCCCGAGGTCGATCAAATGATCGGCCGCCTGCATCGTCTCCTCATCGTGCTCGACGACGATGACGGTGTTGCCGAGGTCGCGGAGCTGGCGGAGCGTGTTGAGAAGACGCGCGTTGTCGCGCTGATGCAGACCGATCGACGGCTCGTCCAGGATGTAGAGCACGCCAACGAGCCGCGACCCAATCTGAGTAGCGAGACGGATGCGCTGCGCCTCGCCGCCCGAGAGAGATTCAGCGGAGCGGCCGAGTGTCAGGTACTCGAGTCCGACATCGTTCAGGAATCGAAGGCGCTCACGCACTTCCTTCAGGATCGGCGCCGCGATCTCGGGGTCGAGGCCGGGCTTGCCATTGCCGCGAACCGGAACGTTCTCAAAAAACGTGAGAGCGTCCGTGATCGAGAGCGCCACGAGGTCGCCGATGTTCTTGTCAGCGAGTGTGACGGCTAGCGATTCGGGCTTGAGTCGGCGCCCACCGCAGGTCGTGCACGCGCTGGCCTGCATGAATTCCTCGAGCTCGAGCCGGACCGAATCAGACTCGGTCTCGTCATAGCGGCGCTGGATGTTGGAGATGGTTCCTTCCCAGTGCGTTCCGGAGGTGTCGGTTTTTCGCCCGCCCTTTCCACTCGTCCCGTACAGAAGCTTCTCTCGCACGTCGGGAGACAGCTGACCCCAGGGCTTGTTGAGATCGAACCCGAACTGTTTGGCGAGTCCCGGAAGGATCACCTTCTTGAGGTATCCGTCAGGCTCACCCCAGGGTAGGATGACGCCCTCGAGGATGCTGATGCTCGGATCGCCGAGTATGAGCTGTTCGCTCACTTCGCGACGGGAGCCGAGTCCGCCACAGGCCGGGCAGGCGCCAAACGGCGAGTTGAATGAGAAGTGTCGCGGCTCGAGCTCGGCGAGCGAGATGCCGCATTCGGCACAGCCGTATTTCTCTGAGAAAAGGTGAACACTCTTTTCGTCCGCGCGCTGAACTTCGACGAGCCCTTCGGCGAGCTTGAGCGCGGTCTCGACGGAGTCGTTGAGACGTCCGCGGTCTTCAGTGCGCACTACCAGCCGGTCGACGACGACCGAGATGTTGTGATTCATCCGCCGATTCAGCTTCGGCGGATTTGCGACTTCAATCAGATCGCCATCGACGATCGCGCGCACGAAGCCCTGCTTCCTCGCGGCGTCGAAGAGCTCACGGAATTCTCCTTTGCGGCCTCGCACGAGGGGCGCCAGGATCTCGAGCTTGGTGCCTTCGGGCCAGGTGAGGATCGAATCCGCGATCTGTCCCGCGCTCTGGCGCTCGACTGCGCGCCCGCAGTTGGGACAATGGGGAGTTCCCGCGCGTGCGTAGAGGAGTCGCAGGTAATCGTAGATCTCCGTGACTGTGCCAACCGTCGATCGCGGATTGTGTCCGGCGGACTTCTGCTCGATCGAGATCGCGGGAGAGAGCCCCTCAATGGAGTCGACGTCCGGCTTTTCCATCAGGCCCAGGAACTGACGCGCGTACGCGGACAGAGACTCGACGTAGCGCCGCTGTCCCTCAGCGTAGATCGTGTCGAAGGCGAGCGACGACTTCCCCGATCCCGACAGGCCGGTGATGACGGTCAGGCGGTCGCGCGGGATGGTTACGTCAATGTTTCTGAGGTTGTGCTCGCGTGCGCCGCGTACAATCAGGGATTCTTCCGGCATAGCCTTGTAAACTCGCGGGTTTCAGCACCAGACTCAAGCCACCTGTGCGCTCGGGAATTCAGGCGGGAGAGCGCCAAAACGGGGTAGCTCAGGCGTCTAACTTGCATTCGGAGGGCCCCATGCCCGTGTTAAAAGAGATGATCGACGTCATCACGATGAAGTCGGACCGCCCCGTCCGCCGTCTGGTGGCGTATTACGCGATCGTGGCGGTAGTGGTTGCCATACTGGCGTACTTCTTCCCCGGTGAGATCGCGCGGATCGCCGCGAAAGGCCTCGGGGATGTTCCAGAGGGACCGACCGTGTTGACCGACGCGCTGAGCTCGTCGCCCACGTCGTCCGTGAGTTTCGGCCCGGGGACGCTGTTGGATGTCTCTCTGACGACCGTGCTGATTCTCATAGGCGCTCTGGTCCTGATTCTTCCGGTCACATGGGTGTACATGTCTGCCCGGCCATCCGGAGGACAACACAATCAAAACGTGGTTCAGACGCTGATCATCCTTCCTCTCGTTGTCGCGGGAATCGTGTTCATCGTGCAGAACAGCCTGGCGTTGGCGTTCAGCCTTGCCGGCGTGGTGGGCGCGGTGCGATTCAGGACGACGCTCCGCGACTCCCGGGACCTCGTTTACATCTTCCTCAGCATCGTGGTTGGGTTCGCGGCAGGTGTCCAGTCGCTCGCCGTAGGCGCAGTCATCTCGATCGTATTCAACTTCGTGCTGGTCCTCACCTGGCACTACGACTACGGCAGGAACATGCTGATGCCGACCGCGTCGGCGCAGTGGTCACGCCCGTTGCAAGCGCTCGCGAGTCCGACAGGCGACCATCAGATTCCCGATCGAGATCTCATCCTCTCGCTGACGCCGGAAAACGCGGCAGCGCTCGCTGATCGGTTCACGCGGGTTCAGAAAGCGGTAGGATCAAAAAAGAAGAAGCCGCGCTTCGACTCGATCCTGACGGTCACGACGGACGTCGTGCCTGAAGCGCAGGGGCGGATCGAAGACGTCCTCGAGAGAATGACCAAGCGGTGGTCCCTCGACGAGATCGTGACCAATGTTGGCAAGCCGAGCGAGATCTACTACCTCACGAGACTCAGGAAATCTTTCCCGCGGGATGTGCTCCTGACTGCCATCCACCAGAGCGCCGGTGATTTCATCTCCACGGCCGATCTGGAAACGGGCGCGCCGGCCGAGAAGGAGAAGGAAAAGAAGGACAAGAAAGACGGCGTGAACGCATGACCAGCAGGCGCTGGCTCGTACTGCTGCTATGTGCGCTGCCTGGCGTGGCCGCCTGTGGTAATACGCCGAAGGCAAGGGCCGCGGAGCTCCAAAAAATTGCTGCAGTACGGAAGCAGGAGCTCGCGCGCCGGATCGCGACGGCGGACGCCGCTCCGGAGATGGCCCTGCCGGTGGCGATGTGGATCATGCCTCCACAGCTACGGGAGATTTCGGGCCTCGCCCTCACCTCTCGCGGGACCGTCCTCACGCACGACGACAACTCCGGCCGAGTCTCGGAGATCGACCCGAAAACCGGAATCCTGGTCAAGGCTTTTTCACTGGTCGGAAACCAGAAGGAGGATTTCGAGGCGATTACGATCGCCGGCAATGACATCTACCTGATGGCGAGCGATGGGAAGCTG
>DASWBG010000294.1:0-2652 GCA_036390715.1 Gemmatimonadaceae bacterium | reverse complement strand
CTCGGCAGCGGATTCGCTCAGCGCCGGCGTGATGCCACTGACGTGGAACCAGCGCGTGCCGCTGAACACGGACGGCCAGTCAATGCTGCCGGGCTGGATTCTGCTGATGGCGGACGCCGCGCGATCGTACAGCACACTGCTCGCTCGAGGGGCGGCGCCGAGCTCCACGAAGTAGAGTCCAGCGCGGTCGTCCGGGGTCCACTCGATGTGCGTGTCGACACCCTGCTCGCGGGCGCGATTGGCGATCGTGTGCCCGAGCGCGTTTTCGGGAAGGCGCGACACCCAGCGGGACGAGAGGCCGAGCCGAGCGGCGGCGACGGCGACATTCAGTTCACCACCGCCGACGTAGGCGTCGAAGCTGTGCGCCTGTTCGAGCCGCTGGAAAGCCGGCGGCGTGAGCCGCACCATCGCTTCGCCAAAGGTGACGAGATCCATGCGCAATCTTACGCTCGCCCCAACTCTCTGACCAGATTCTACCGAATCATGACTTTCCCTGGCCTCGACCTTATTGGCCGTACTGCCGTCGTCGTCGGCGCGACCTCGGGAATCGGCAGAGCGATCGCGCTCGGGCTCGCCGACGCCGGCGCGGACGTCGTCCCCACTGGTCGTCGGGCGAAACTGGTCCGGGAGGTGGTGCGCGAGATCAAGGGTCGCGGACGCCGATCGCTCGCGAAGACCACGGACGTCTCGGACACCGAGTCCATTGAGGCGCTCGCCGAAGCGGTTGTCGAGGAATTCGGCAAGGTCGACATTCTGGTGAACGCGGCGGGGCGCACGGTGCGGCGACCGACACTCGAGGTTACGGACGATGAGTGGGATGAGATCATGGACACGAATCTCACTGGAATGTTGCGGGCGTGTCGCGCCTTCGGCTATCACATGATCGAGAAGCGCTACGGTCGCATCATCAACATTGGATCTCTCACGTCGATCGTCGCGCTGCATGAAGTCGCCGCTTACGGGGCGAGCAAGGCGGGGGTGGCGGCGCTCACGAAATCGCTCGCGGTCGAGTGGGCCCCGCTCGGCGTATGCGTCAACGCGATCCTGCCTGGCGTCTTTCGAACCGCGCTCAACGAAGGGTTGCTGGACGGAACCGAGCGTGGCCGCGAGCTATTGATGCGCACGCCGATGCGGCGCTTCGGTCAGCCGGAGGAGCTCGCGGGCGCCGCGGTTTTTCTCGCGTCCGAATCGGCCCGCTTCGTCACGGGACACTTGCTCGCGGTGGACGGCGGCTTCTTAGCGAGCGGCGTGAATCAATAACTGCTCAATGTCGACTGGCGAGCGGAACAAAGCTGCTACTTGAGCTCGGCGAGCGCCTTCTGCGCCTCCTTTTGTTTGGGGTTCAACTTCAGCGCGGTCCGATACTCCTCGCGAGCGAGATCTTTCTCGCCCTTCTTCTCGTAGATCATGCCGAGACGGTAGTGAACGTGGGCCGGCGTCGGTCCTCGCTCCGGAGCTGGATTAGCGAGGTACGTCTTGAGAGCCTTCTCCCCCAATTCGAGATTCTGGCCCGAGAGTGACGCCGTGCGTCCGACTTGATACAGAGTCGTTTGCTCGTTTGGCTTCGCGCGCAGCCTTTTGTCGAGCACGGCGAAAGCCTTGTCGAATTGTTTCTGGTTTGCGTAGAGCCCAGCGAGTGAGGCGTAGACGGCGGCGCTGTCCGGATAGCTCGTCACCATTCCCGTCAGCTCACGTTCCGCACAAGCGACGTCCTTCGCGACTATACAGAGATTGGCCGCCGCGAGCGACCCGCGATACGCATTCCGCTTTTTTATCTCGAGCACCATCTCACCGGCCTTTTCCTTGCTGCCTCCCACAAACCCGGGTGCCCCGGTGTAATAACGGACCAGATCGTCACGCACGTCGAGATTGTCGGGATCGAGAGCGAGTGCGGTCTCCAGCGCATCCTTGGCTTTCCTGGCGAGGAATGGGGCTTTGAACAGGCTCGCACTCTGCACCTGCGTTGCATAGGCTCGCCCCAACCACTCATAGTAGACGGCGCTCTTCGGATTCTTCCTTACGGCGCCCTCGAACCACTCCGCTGCCTTGGCGCCGTCGCCGTCTTCCATCTCGATGCGGCCGAGATAGAATGCGGCGCTGGCGTCTCCTTGCCCGTGGAGGAGCAGAACTTCTCTCGCTTCCACGTACTTCTTCGCATCGAAGAGCTGGATGCCCTGCTCGACTGATTGCGCCCAGAGCGCAAGCGGGAGCAAGGTGAACGCGACAGTGTAATAGACAACGAGCATCCGAGTCGACATGGCCGATCTCCACATCAATGTGGCTTCGCTCCACAGTGTCCTAGATGAACAGCTCAGTCAACGGCTATTCCGCGATAAACGCCAGAACGCTGCACATGCAGCGTGGTCCACAAGGAGCGTTGATCATTGGCAATGCGGACGAAGTGGTCGAGAAGAACTAGTGCAAATCAGCTTCGCGGAATGCCTCGAGCTCGGGCAGAGCGGCGTCCGAAACCGCCCAATACGTCAGCCCGCCATTCGTCCAGTGGAGAAGGCTGTATCCTCTAACGGCGAATGAACCGTCGGCGGGCTCACCAGGCGTAGTCCTCCAGACGAACACGTTTATCTTGTGCGCGCGCCGGCCGTACACGAGAGCTGCAACAGAGTGACCATCGATGTAGTCGAGCCTTCCGCC
>DASWBG010000293.1:0-6690 GCA_036390715.1 Gemmatimonadaceae bacterium | reverse complement strand
GATACACCGGTGGAATCACTGCAGGCAGCGATCGCTAGGACAAGACCGGCGCTACAAACCAGGTAGGATTGTTTGATCATTGAATGCTCCGAGGTGGAGAGGTTTAGCGATTAGACGGCGGTGAATGCTCAGCCGTTAACGTGAGGACGGTCGCGTTCCTGCCTTCAATCGCGGTAACGTCATGTTACAGGCCGTCCGTACCCGAAGGTTCCCCGATATCTAGAAGCCGCTCCCTCCTCCTCCACCACTCCCACCTCCGCTCGACCCTCCACCCCCCGACCCCGACGAGCTGGGACTCGACGACATACTGCTCGCAGCCGCACTCGACATGTTGCTGATGCTGTGCGTGAAGCTCGATGCGCTGAACTGTCCACTTCCGCCCACGTACCAGGTAGGCGGCTCCCGATAGATGTCCTCGAACGCTTTCGCCCACTTGTCCGCCACACCGAACGCCATCGCGTACGGCAGGAAGCGCTCGAACATCTCCGGCGACGTGATCAACTTCTTCATTCGCTCTTCCTCGACTCGGCTCAGAAATTCCTTAAAGCCGAGTGTGGCTTCGCGGGCGCGGGCGCCGGCGATGGTGCGGGCGGGCATGATCTGCGCGAACGCGAACAAAATTGTCGTGCTCAGCACGCCGGCGGCGATGAGTGCAAAGGGCGAGATCATCACCCACATCATCTTCACGGCGAGCACGGCGAGGCCGATTCCCACGAACGCGCTCAGCGCCGCGAACGCGACCCATTTGCCCTTCACCGTGTCGGGGCGCTGAAGGTAGTAGCCGCTCTTGAGCAGGCTTTCGTAGATCGCGTCGCGAATCTTTGGCAGCCTCGCGTAGAACTTGTTCCTCAGCTCCGAAACCTTCACTTCCGATTCACCGATAGGTGCCAAGTCGCTGAGCGTCCCGAGATAAAGCTCTTCGTGTGGCTTGAGGCCCGTCCACTGTGAGCGGTCGCGAAGGATGTGGAAGATGTAGTCGGTGCTCTTGCTGAGGCCGAGTAGGTGGCTCTCGGTTATCTCCTCGATGCGGATGAATCCGCGGACAGCGAGATCGACGAGCGTGGCCGTGATGTCGTCCATGTCGGCGCGGTTATCGACCAGCGTTCCCAATTCTGCTGGCGAAGCTCCTTCGACCGGTTCGTAGCGCACGACGTACGATCCTTCCTCGGGATCGCGTCCGTTTTTCTCCCACGCCTTGAAGGCGGGAATGAAGACGACCAATGGAATTACGAGCGGGAACCACCGCGCAGCTGTGGCCAGGCGCTCCTGCGTCTCGCTCGGCCTCGAGCTGATATGTCCGGCGGGCCAGCCGACGCCGAGTGTCATCCCTTCGTACGGATAGAGCCCGCGCAAGAGAGTGAAGTCGACTACGTTCCCGACCCTCTCGATCCTCGCGTCCCCTGAGGTGGATCCAAGCGCACCGGTGTAGACCGCGGTGCGCGTGGGCGTGATGCCCTCGGGGAGCACCACGCGCGCGTGCGCGCTGTCGATGAACATCGACCAGTTGTTGCCGGTGACGTTCCAGTACAGCTCATCGAGCGCGCCTACTTTGCTGTTCGCGAAGAAAAATCGAATCGCGTTGGCAACGCGGTAGCGGATGATGATCTGACGATCCGCGTTGTTCGCGTCAGGAATGTAGATGTGAAGCCGGCGCGTCCTGCCGTTGTCCGTCCTTTGTTCCTCTACGCGAAGTCGCTGGCCCGTTTCGTCGGTGACGTAGCCGATCGTGACGTCGAGCTTCGTCGCGCGGCCCTGCGCGGTGTTGTGCTGGAGCGACAGGTCGCGATTGATTCCGTTCCATTGACCCGTGAAACCGATGGTGATCTGCTCGGTGACATCGAGCGATCCGTCGGAGTGAACGGTGAGGAGCGCATCGAAATTACGGACGCGGATGGAGCGGACCTGCGCGCTCGCATCAACCCCAAGCGAGAAGACGAATGCGGCAATGAGGAGGAGTGCGCGGCCTCTCGTCCTCATGATCAAACCCGGGAAGGGAATCGAGTTGCGGTTAGAAGCTGACCTTGGGCAGCTCGCGCTCGCCCGCCTCGGCCTCGAAGAACTCGAGCTCGTGATAACCCATCGGGCCGGCGATCAGATTCGAGGGAATCGTCGAGATCGCCGTATTGAGATCCCGCACGACAGCATTGTAGTAGCGCCGAGAGTTCTGGATAGCGTCTTCTATAGTAGCGAGCTGGGCCTGGAGATCGCGGAATCCGCCCGAGGCCTGGAGCTGCGGGTAGGCCTCAACGGCCACAGTGAGTCCGCGAAGCGCCGTCGTGAGCTCATTCTCAGCCACTGCACGCTGCGCCGGACCGGCGCTCTGTGCCGCTACTGCTTTTGTTCTGGCCTGAGTCACTGCATCGAGAGTACCACGCTCGTGGGCAGCGTAGCCTTTTACCGTCTCGACCAGGTTGGGTACGAGATCAGCGCGGCGTTTGAGTTGGACGTCGATGTCGGACCAGGCGTTCTGGGCACGCACGCGAAGCGAGACGAGTCGGTTGTAAATGAAGATGAAGAGCAGTACCAGAACGACGACGATCAGGAGGCCGATGAACATGGGCTGTTGGGAGTCGAGTTGGGACGAAGATGCAGGTCGTGGGGATCGTGGTCAACGAGCGAGCCGATCCGGGCCAGATCGACACAATGTGGTCAGGGTTGGTGCCGGTCGTTATGAACCTCACGCCCATCAAGGCGAAAGGTCGGTAAATACCGAGGGGTTGGCAGTAATTGCTATTGCTATTGTATGGAAACAGATGACCTTGGAGCATTGGGTTTTTGATGTGCGGGACTTTCCACCAGCCCGCACGCTGATCTGCCCGCAATACGAGGCAGAATCCCGGCGCTACTGGCGACGCCGTTATGGCCGCCTCGTGCGGTGATTTATCAAAAGGAGTTCTATGCCGTTTCGCCTACCTTCTCGCTGGGTTGGTCTTTGCTGCATCCCCACGACTCGCTCAGACAGTGCCATCTCGCGCCGCGGTCCCCGCGGTGCTGCAAAGCTTTATCACGTCACTCGGGGAGATGTATCATGATCAGCAAGAGCGGTCTCGAGATCGAGACGAAGGGCAAGAGGGAAGAAACCGAGGGCACGTTTCGTGGTGACCTCCTTCATGTTACGGGCGACACGAGCGAGCATCTGAAACGTCGGGTCCAGGAAGCCAAGGGCCAGTTCCAGAAGGACTTCGGCAAGACCGCGCGCAAGTTGTAAGGCACGCCGAGCCACGCGCAATGCCAGCGCAAGCGAGGGTCCTGTCGCCGGACAACCAGTGGAGAATTGATGTTGTAGCTTTTTCAACGAGGATACCGCTGGTCTATAAGAGCGCGGGCGTGCGTGCAAGGTCCTACCATTGGGAAATGAAACGCTGGTTGTTTTTCCCTTTAGGTATGGGGTGGGTTGAGCGCGCGATTCCATCCCTTTCAGTCTCGGCTCACATCACGGGCAAGCTTGCCGCGATCGGTGGGACGGGCTTCATGGACCGGGCTCACGTCAATCGCAACGTGAGCGACGTGTCTGCGTCGATCGAACAATGGGGGAAGGCGTCATTTAAAGAACGAGTAGCGAACGACCCACGATCGGTCGCCGTGAACGCCATTACCGATATCACGGCAGTTACCGGCACTATGCGTGCTGGTCTGGCGAGCCTTGAGAATTTCTCCGCGCAGGTCGCGTGGCCGTGAGTGCGCCCCATCCGAACAGGTGTCCGCTATGATCACCGTCGCAATCATCGAGGACAATCGCCTCGTTTGCGAATGCATGAGGGACATGCTTAACAAAGTGCCCGACGTGAGGGTCGTGCTTGCCGCGACCTGCCTCGAGACGGCGATGCTGAAAGAGACCAACCCGCGGGTCGTCCTCCTTGATATCGGCCTGCCGGACACGAACTGCCTGCACGTCGCGGAAACCATTCGGCAGGAGATGCCGGATTCCCAGGTCATCGTCATGGACCTGCTTCCGGTGCACGAGGAAATCGCGCAGTTCGTGAATGCCGGCGTCGCCGGGTTTATTCTAAAGGATGCCACGTTCGAGGATTTCGTCGGGACTATCCGGTCCGTGGCGGACGGGGTGCGGGTGTTGCCGCCCCGGATGACCGGCAGCTTGTTCTCCCAGATCGCGCAGCCGGCCCTCCAGCGAGGCGTGTCGGTGGCTCTCGAAGCGGTGCGCATGACGCAGAGAGAACACGAGGTGATCGAGCTCATCGGGGCCGGGATGAGCAACAAGGAAATCGCGACGCAGCTCAACATCGCCACCGACACGGTAAAGAGCCACGTGCGGAACGTGATGGAGAAGCTCGCTCTTCATTCTCGGCTGCAGATCTCCGCCTACGCGCACGATCAGGACGAATAGCGGCCCGTTCGCTCCGGCGTGTGTCAGAACCATTTGAGAAGCCCCCTCATGTAACAACGGGTTAATTGAGGATATCATTTGTCGGGAAGGCCACAGTGTACAGTAAAGATTCCCTGAGTCTGGAAGAGGATGAGTTGCGCGCCAAGTTCGATGCTACGACCCGCGCGGGCGATGTCGTCCGACGCGATGAGGTCTGGCCGAAGTTGGGGCAAGCCCGGTTAAGGGGCGCTCAGAACAAACGATCTCTTTATGTAAGGGTTCGGCTTGGGGAGAATCGAGCGTCCGCAGTCGCGTCGTGCCTCGTGCGCGATCTCAAGCGGATCGCGTGGGTTCGAAACCCCCGAGGTAAAATGTATCCGCCTGTGATCCACGCGGATGCTCCGTGCAATCTCTTATTTGAGATTGGCAACCAACCCCCCTGTGACCGCGGACAAGACCATCCGCATGCTGTTGGAGGTTACGCCGATGACTTAGATAACGAGAGTGAATTCACCGTGCCCGCCATGAAAGAGCTGCGCAGACGCGCTGGACCGCAACCGAAAGCGTAAGCCTTTCTTACTGTTCCAGTACTGAACTGCCGCCTATAGTAACCAAGCAACCCCCGTAACGAGTTGCAGGGTTACCTGGTTTGCTTTTGGATGGCGTGGGCGCACAACACCTCTCGCCCATCAAGCGAGAGGTCAGCCGCGAGGTGGCATCGGGCGTGTAGTGATTGCATCATCGATTCGTGCGCAGCGCCCCTCTCATAATTCATCACCTGAAGAATGCGCGTCTGGAGGCAAATCGAGCCTTGTCGTTGGGGACGGTTCGTTGGACATATGTAGAGGAGTTCGTCTAAGTAAGCATGTCTGGTTCTCTTCTCCGCTCACATTCGCAACCATCCCCATATGATTCGGTGCATCACTCTCGCGTTTTTAGTTTTGCTTTCAGCCGGGTGTCAGCGAAATGAGCGCTCGGAACATACTAGCGCATCCAGCACCGCCGCATCCTCTACGACTCCAACGGCGCGCTCCGACACTACTACTGCTAAAGAGCCGCTGCCGCACTTTGTCGGTTGGATTGTCGGTCATGATGAAAACGTCCCCAACAGCGGCTCACGTTTTTCCGGCGATGCAGACCGCTACCGATCGGGTGTACTCGTTATTTACTTGGACACCTCTTTCAAGCGAGCGTACCCTGGGGAACCTCCGCACGAATACGCCCATGCTGACAGTCTGGTAGTCAGGGGACTCGCAGCAGGTGAGACCTTCGCAGAGTTTTGTAAAGTTGGATCGAAGTTGGCCTTGGGTCAGACAGCAGGCCTCATGCGGGACACGGTCACGGAACAGTGGCTACAACCCAGACTCGCATGGTTTTTCGACACCGTTAGTGTTCGAATTCGTGCGGTTCCGACGGACTCAGTTTTATGTATACTCGAAATGCCTGACTAGAACGAGATGTCGACGGTACTCCCGGTGTGGAGGTGTTTTCTACGTTCGAACCCACTGACAGCCTGCTTCTCCTAGTTGGATCCCGAGCAGCATGGTCGACGCAGAAGCCTCTCTAGTCTGCCTTTCGAATGACTAGCACGACTCGGCGCCAGGGATGTCGCGGGCATTATTGCGCGGTCAACCTCGGTTACAGTCGGTTGCGGCGCAAATAGCTGGCAGCGCTTTCGCCCTCTCACTACGTTTACAACCCCCCACGAGACGCAACTTCAAGCATTTCTGGTAGCGCGCATGCAGTTACTCGTCATCAGGCACGGAATCGCGGAAGATCCCTCGGCCGTCGCAGCGACAGGTCAGGACGACTCCGGGCCGCCACTGTCGAAAGAAGGCAAGAAAATGATGAAGCGCGTCGCCGCCGGCCTCCGCGAGCTTGTCGACGAGATCGACGTAATTGGCGCCAGTCCACTACTCCGAGCGCAGCAGACGGCGAAAATCGTTGCCAAAGCCTACAACGATCTACCAATTGCTACCGTGGATGATCTCTTGCCCGAAAGCGATCCACCTGCTCTGATGAACTGGTTGCAGCAACACTCCGCGCTCGACGTCGTAGCGATCGTCGGGCACCAACCGAACCTCGGCCTCGTGGTGACGTGGCTCATGTCGGGAGTGAAGGCTTCGCGAGTGGCTCTGACGAAGGGTGGCACCTGTCTTCTTGAATTCTCCAGTAGCGTCTCGCCCGGGAACGGCACATTGCAGTGGCTGCTCACCCCGTCGCAGCTACGTCACATCGGCGACTGAGGAAATATGAAATCGATCGTGACTGACGAAGCGATGCTGCGGGAACCCGTCGACCGTGGTGTGCGCGTGGTCGCAATAGCGCTTCTCGACGGTGCGCAGAAGGCGGCTGAGAAGCTGACC
>DASWBG010000292.1:0-27267 GCA_036390715.1 Gemmatimonadaceae bacterium | reverse complement strand
GGATAGATGATGTCGATGAGCGTGAACTTCGCCGTCGAGGAAAAAGTAATGATGAGCGGGTGGATCACCGCGACCGCCAGAGCGATGTAGGCCGTCCAATTGTGAATCTTGAACGTGTTGATCCGCCGATGCGGCCATCTCCTGACCGGATTGTACTTCACTGACATCAAGAGCCCGATGAGAATGTTGAAAGTGAGCAGCGTCATGGCGGTGAGGCCGAAGTAGCTCGACAGCTCGATCGCGGTCATCGATTGCGACGGGTCGGACGTTTGCGCTCTAAAAGCATCGGCAAGTCGTATTGTGGGCAAAAAAAAATGCCGGCGGGAGAAATCCCGCCAGCATTCTTACGTGTTGTACCGGTCGACCGCTGACTGCGCGGGTCGATTGATTGAGGGCTAGAAGCTATATCGCAGCGACAGCTGCATGCGGTAGTTGGACGACGCGTTCTGAGCATTGAAGCGTTTGTAGTTCGTATCAAAAGTGTAAATGCCGCGCGTCTGAGTACGATCGGCGGCATTGACCAAATTGCCAGTCTGTGTGAGTAGAATCGTGGCGCTGCAGAGCTGGCCGCAGGTATTGCCTTGATCGGAGAACGCCTGGGCGCCCCAGTGTGAGTTGAGCAGGTTGCCGAAGTTTATGACGTCGAGGCGAAGTTGCAGGTTCTGCTGATTGAACGCCGACAGAGACTGTCCGATGCTGATATCGACTTCATTCACCCACGGATTGCGGCAGATATTGCGGGTAAGGAGCTTGCCGCGATTGTTTCGGAGACAGGGAGTTGCGTTGATGAAGGCGTCGAAGGCGGCGGCCTGCGCTTGAGCGGAGAGCCGTGCGTTCGAACCCGGAGCGGCGTTGTACCCGGTGAAGAGAATTTGCGCCGTGTCAAACGGATTCGTCGGAACATACACAAGGTCGTTCGCCGATTGGCCGTCGGCGTTGGCGTCACCGGACCCGGTTCCGCTGCCGGCGCCATAGACGTAGTCATACGGTGCACCCGAATTACCAGTGTAGATGAATGAAATGTCGGTGTTCGTCGGGAGCCTGTAGGAGCCGGTTGCAACGATCTTGTGCGGCATATCGTTCTTCGATCTCGACGTGTACTTATCCAGCAGATTGCCGCTGACATCGCGTTGAAAACGGAAGTTCGACCCCTGAGTACTGCTCGTGGTGGTCGTGACGTCACGGCCCTGCATATAACTGTATGAGAACGAGCCCTCGAGCTTGTCCGTGAACGCCTTCTGAAGCGTTCCGGTCAAGCTGTACAGGCGGTCACCATTGGAGTTTGAAAGGTCGAGGACCTGTGTTCGGGACCCGAGGGTCACCGGAACATTTCCCGCCGCGGTGATGTTGCCGTAGATCGTTCTTCCGAACTTGTCGACGTACTGCGGGCCGGCCAGCGCGAGGTTCTGATAGAAGACGTTGTTCTTCGACGTCGTTAGAAGCCCTTCGAACGATGCCACGAGTCCGCTGGAGAAACGGTGATCGTAGCCGAGCGATCCCTTGAGATACTTCGGGAACTTGAAGCTGGGGTCGATCGTCGCCACCGCCGCCCCGAGCGCAGTCGTCGCACCGGGTAGTGCTCCGGACGGCGCGCACTGAGTTGGCGGAGTAGCAATGTTCGCCGCGTTGAAGACCGGAACTGCGAATGATGTCGTCGCGGTCGTCGAGCCGTTGCACGTGAGCGACGCGTATCCACTCAACCCGGAGTTGCCGAATGCATTTGAGAGGTAGACGAACGGAGGAGGGCCGGTGAAGTAGCCGAGTCCGCCACGAAGCTGATTGCGCTGGGTGCCGCGGATGTCCCAGTTGAAGCCGACACGCGGAGAGAATTGCGTCTCGTCCGGCATTTTGTTGGTCGATCGATTGTAATCGGTCAGTACCGACTGGTTGAGAGGCGGGGTGTCCTTGAAGTGCGGCTTATCCCATCTCACTCCAGCGGTGAACGAGAATGTAGGCGTCGCTTGCCATAAGTCTTGGAGATAGTACGACAGCAGACTTGCGCGGAAGGTAGCGAGACCCTTAGCCGGATCGGTCGGAGCGGGAGCGCTCACCTGGTAATTGTTCGGTGTCCCATTCTTCAGCGCGGTCGTATCCGCGAACTGCCAGGATCCGAGTGAATTCTGGGCGAAAAGGTTCACCGGCTTGTAGAACAGATCCTTCGTGCCGATGGTGATGGAATGGCTACGAAAAGGTACGGTGAAATTCTCGGTGACCTCGAAGGTGTCCTGGTCAAGGGAATTTCCCTGCGACGATGCTTCGGTTCCGAAGACGACCCTGGATGCGCCTGCCCCGGGACGTGCGAATCCAAGAACGGTGACCTGCGGGAACCTGACAGGGACGGTTCGGAAATCTCTGATGGTGGTTTTGTTCAGGAGCAACTCGTTGAAGATCCCACCAGGAAGATTTGTCAGGAACTCGGCTACGGAGCTGTGGGTCTTGCTGCTGAAGAGGTACGAGTTGGACGACAGACCGAAAGTAGGTGAAGCTGCTGTTGCCACACTTCTCGGGGCGGCATTCGTGCGATCAGCGCCCGAGTAGTTGTGCCGCAGAACCAGCCGCGTGTCGAACGGAAGGTACGCATCGAGACGCGCGAATATGTTGCGGTTTGGATTCTGAAGGAGAGCCTTGTCGCCACCGCCAGCGTCCGCGAAGCCGTATTGGGTGCTCATGATGCTCTGCAATCGGGTGACGGCCGCAGTGGAAACCGTCGAGTCCGGAGAGCCGAGGTACGGGCTAATCTGCGGATTGCGCTGCTTCTGATTCTCCATGCTGAAGAAAAAGAAGACTCGGTCCTTCAGGATGGGACCACCGATCGCAACGCCATACTGTTGTTGCAGGAAGTCGAAGAGGTAAGGCTGCGTCCGTGTGAGACTCTGGTTGCGTGTGTATCCGTAAACGCTGCCGTGAAACTCGTTGGTGCCGCTCTTGGTGACGGCGTTGATCAGCAGCCCACCGAAATTTCCCTGACGAATATCGAACGGAGACAGCAGGACCTGATATTCTTTGACGGCGTCGAGGGGGATCGATTTCGCATTCGCCTGGCTTCCCGGTTGTCCGGTTGTTCCAAGGCCGAACAAATCGCCGGCGGCGGCCCCGTCAATCTGAATTGCGTTCTGGCGGACGTTGACACCCCCGCCGGACAGGAACCCAGTGACGGTCGATACCTGTGGAACGAGCGAAACGAAGTCCGCAAAGTTTCTGTTGAGTGTCGGCAGACGACGAAGCGCTGAGTCCGAGACAGTAGTGCCGGTTCCGGTCTTTGTTGGGTTGATAACAGAGCTCGTCGCTCCCGAGACCGTCACTGTCTCGAGCACCGTGCTCTGTTGAATCAATGAAAAGTCCTGCTTGGTGGCCTGGCCGAGCGAGACGCGGATGTTGTCATGGCTTGCTGGCTGAAAGCCGATGCGGCGGACCGTCACTGAATAATTCGCGTCCGGCTCGACTCCCTGGATACTGTAGTTTCCGTTGGCGCGCGTAATGCCGCCGGCGCTGAAGCCGGTCTTCGAGTTCTTGAGTTGAACCTGGGCCCCCTCGATCGGGGCTCCGCCTGGGTCAGTGACCGTGCCGCTGATCGCTCCGGTCGTCACGCCCTGGGCGAGGAGACGAGCCGAAGCTCCAGTCACCAGTGCCAAGGCCGTAGCGACAGTCAAGAATAGACGTGTCTTGAGCATGTAGTCTCGAAAAAAAGGTGGGAGGAAGTCCACAAAGTAGCGTCTGGAGTTTGGGAACTGCAAGAGAATCTTGTCACCACTCGGCAACGATTGCGACGCTCGCCGTTTTCTAACTGTCGTCCGCCGTCCGGCGCATTTTCGTGAGGAAAAAAATCGGAATTCCGAGCAGAATGACGCCCAGAACGGCCAGCGTCGCAACGCGACTGGCCGGGTCGACGATCGCGTTCCCGAGCAGGAGGATGGTCGCCACTATAAAGATCGCGGGGACTACTGGATAGCCCGGTACCCGGAACGGTGGGTGATAGTCGGCACGGCGGCGAAGGATGAAGACCGCGCCAACCGCCAAGGCGTAAAAAGGCACGATTGCGGTCACGAAAGTATCGGCGAGCTGCTCGAACGTTCCGGCGAGAACGAAGATCACGCCCAGCATCGCCCCCAGCCAGATCGCGACGCCCGGAGTGTGGAATCTGCGGTCGACGATCGCTATCGGCTTGAAGAGCAGACCGTCCGCCGCCATCGCGAACAAGACCCGCGAGCCCGTCATCACCGAGCCATTCAGCGTACCAAAGGTCGAGATCATCACGGCGACCGAGACGAAGGCGACGCCGGCCACGCCCATCAATCTGTCGGCAACGTCGGCTGCAACGAGCTTCGAGTGCCGGATCTCTTCAACGGGAAGTACAGCGAGATACGCCAGGTTAGCCAGCAGATACAGCCCGATGATTATCAGAGTACCGTAGATGAGAACGCGGGGGAGATTTTTTTCCGGGTCCTTCACTTCCCCACCGACGAAGCTCACATCGGCCCAGCCATCGTAGACCCAGAGCACCGATACGAGCGCCAGCCCAAAGCGGCCGAACTCAAAGCTTCCCGGCGGAACCGCGGGGCTATAGTGACCGCCCGTCTGCGGCAAGCCGATGACCAGCGCGAGGATGATGATGAGGAGCAGCGCTCCCGTTTTTGCCAGGGTGGTGATGTTCTGCACCAGCGAGCCCCACTTGATGCCGACGTAGTTGAACGTCGCCGTCAGTAGGATCGCGGCGGCCGCGATGAAATGAACGTATGTGCTGTAAGGCTGGACGCCCGGGTCGTAGCCGAGTACGCGGAGGAAGTACTCCGAAAAGGTCGTCGAGATGGCGCCAAGCGCCGCCGCGCGAATGATGACCAGTTCGGACCAGCCGAACAGAAACGCGGGCAGTCGTCCCCACGACTCGCGAATGTAGACATACACTCCGCCAGTGCGCGGGAATACGCCGGCCACTTCGGCGAGAGTCAGAGCGCCACAGAGAGCGAAGAGCCCGCCGGTGAGCCAGATCGCGAGCAGAGGAAGCGGACCGGGAAGCCTGTTTGCTATTCCGGCGGGCGAGCGAAAGATTCCCGAGCCGATCGTCGAGCCCACGAGAACCGCCACCGCGCTCCACAATCCAAGGCGGCGCGGAAGCGATGAGGCGCGTATGAACGTCGAGTCCGTCGCCTCGAATCGTGAGGAGGTCTCGACGAAGTTCGGGTCAGCCATTCGCATACGCTAGTTCAAAGCAACTCGCTGCGCGAGTAGCTTTATGAGTGCGGCGAAATTTTTTCGGCGCGCATCTTCGCACAACTCACTTCTCGCCGATGAATCAGCCGCTGGCTGAGATGATTTTCTGGATAGCCGTGGTAGCGTGCGCGGTTGCCGAAATCGCGATACTGCGGTCCACCTTTGTTGCGCGGCGCGCGAACAAATCGGAGCTGGTTCCTGCATCGCCACGAGGTGGCGAGATCGCGTGGGCAGCGATACCGGCGGTGGCGCTCTGTGCCGTGTTGATTGCAACCTGGCAGAGAATCGAGGCGCGCGAAAGCCACATGCAGATGATGGATCATTCCGGCATGGGGCACCCGATGCAAATGCCTTCGTCGCAGCCGGCGGCTCCGCATAGGTGAAATGCTGACCTTGCGCAGACTCGGCTACCTCGCGCTCCTCGTCGGGTTCGCGCAGGTGGTGTTCGGAGCGATCGTGCGAATCACGGGCTCAGGATTGGGTTGCGGTGACCACTGGCCGGATTGCTACGGCTCGTTAGCGCCCACCAACAACAGGGCGAACCTTCTCGTTGAGATCTCGCATCGCTATGGTGCCGCGGCGCTGTCGCTCACGATCATCGCGCTGGTCGCAGCAGCGTGGGTCAAGCGAAACGAACCCGGGGTGAGCGGAGCGCGCGGCGTGCTTCGTCCCTCTGTGCTCGCGATTGTGCTCGTAATCGTTGCCGCGCTCTTCGGCGCTGTCACCGTAAAAATGTCGTTGAATCCGTTCGTCGTGGTCACGCACCTCGCGATCGCGATGTCATTGCTGGCTGTGCTGGTGGTCGTAGTCGTGCGCGCAGGTGGTCTTGGCGCCGGCACCGTCCCGGCACGCTACGAGCGAACCTTCCGTTCGAGCAGCGCGGCAGCGGGACTCACGTTTCTAATACTCGTGCTGGGCGCGCTCACCGCCAACACGCCGGGCGCGGCGGGTGCGTGTCAGGGGTTTCCATGGTGTAAGGAAGTTACGGTCAGCGGCGCTCCACTATACATCCAGGTGACGCACCGAATAATCGCGTTTCTACTGGTCGGGCATCTGATCGGAATCTTCCTGGGCGTCCGGAAGCGCGCGGAGACGCGAGCTGTTCGCAACGGGGCCGGCGCCGCGCTCGGCATTGTGGTTCTGCAGATCCTGGTGGGGGCAGCCATGGTCGATATGTATTTGCCCCCGGCTCTCCGCTCACTTCATCAGGCGGTGGGAACGGCGCTCTGGATTTCCGTGGTGACTCTCGCTGCCCTCGCGGTCGGAACGCGCGGCATGACCGACATCGAGCAGATCGTGTACGAGTCGCCTTCGAGGGGCGAGTTCGCAACACCCGAAGGAGTGGCGACCTAATGGACATCACGGCACGCGAGCAAAGCGAGCCATCGTTCCTGCGCGACATGGTTATGCTGACCAAGCCGCGGATCATCTCGCTGCTGCTCGTCACCACGATCGCGCCGATGTTCGTCGCCGGGAATCCGGGTTGGCTGCTCGTGCTCGTCGTGCTGCTCGGCGGCTATCTCATGGCTGGCGGCGCGAACGCTGTCAACATGTACCTCGACAGCGACATCGACACGCAGATGGCGCGGACGCGGCTGCGGCCGATTCCGAGCGGACGCATGGGTCCGAGATCGGTGCTCGCGTTCGGGATCGCTCTCGCCACGGCGGCGACGTTTCTGCTCGCCCGATTCACGAACGTCCTCACCGCGTTGCTCGCGCTCGGCGGATTCTACTTCTACATCTTCGTCTACACGCGTTGGCTGAAGCGGACGACACCGCAGAACATCGTGATCGGCGGGGCCGCTGGAGCGTTTCCCCCGCTCGTCGGCTGGGCGTCGATGACTGGCACGATAGACCTGACCGCAGTCTATCTCTTCCTGATCATCTTCTATTGGACGCCGCCCCACTTTTGGGCGCTCGCGCTGCTCAAGCAGAAAGACTATGGGCGGGCTGGAATTCCGATGGCACCACTCGTATGGGGTGAGCGAGAGACGATGCGGCAGATGCTGTGGTACAACGTCATTCTCATCGCGCTCACGCTGCTGCCATTCACCTTCGGCGCGTTCGGCATCATCTACCTCATCGCGGCGATCGTATTGGGTGGGATTCTGCTGGCGGGCGTAGTTCGCGTGGGCAGGAGCGCCGAGTGGACGAAGCCGGCGTGGTGGGTATACAAGTATTCCCTACTCTATCTCGCGCTCCTCTTTCTGGCGATGGTGATCGACCGCAAGGTGCTTGGATCATGACGGCGCCTCCTGCCTTCGCGGTCTCAGCACAGCGTCCCACGCCGCGCGCGCAACCGCCGGTCTCATCGCCTCGGCCGCTCGGGCAACTGCTTCCGCGAATACGCCCGTACTTGTGGCGATTGACCATCGCGTTCGTGTGTCTGCTGGCGAGCGCGAGTATAGCCCTGGCGTTCCCCCAAATCGTGCGTCACCTGCTGGATGCAGCCTTCATCTCGGCGGACGCGGCACTCCTCAATAAGATCGCGTTGGGCTTGCTGCTGCTCTTCGCGATTCAGGGACTGCTCAACTTCGTGCAGGTCTATCTCCTCACGTCGACCTCTGAGCTGGTGATCGCGCAGCTACGAGAGGATTTGTTCGCCCACCTCGTGCGGCTATCACCCGGATTCTTTACGGAACGCAGAACTGGCGAGCTCACGAGCCGGCTCTCGGCCGATACGACCGTGCTGCAAACCGTTCTGAGCTACAACCTCTCAGAGTTCGCGCGACAGACATTGTTTCTGATCGGCGGGATTATTCTGTTGACAATCACCGACAGCCGATTGACGGCGACGACGCTGGCCGTCGTGCCGATCGTGGTCGGAGCGGCAGTCGTTTTCGGACGCGCCCTGCGAAAGGCCAGTACCGGTGTGCAGGACCGGATTGCCGAGGCCACCGGCACGGCGGACGAAGCGTTCTCCCAGATCCGGACGGTGCAGAGCTACACGGCGGAAGCCGAGGAAGTGCGGAGGTACGGCTCGCATCTTCACGACGTGATCAGCGCGGCCATTCGGCGCGCGAGAATTCGCGGAACGTTCTTCGGGATTCTCACCTTCTGCGGATTCGGCGGTGTCGTCGCGGTGCTCTGGCAGGGCGGACGCCAGGTGCTGGCGGGGAATCTCACCGCCGGCGCTCTCGTATCGTTTCTTCTTTACGCGCTGTATGTCGCCGGAGCGGTAGGCTCACTCGCCTCTCTCTTCGGCGCTTACCAGGAAGCAGTTGGCGCGGCGCGGCGCGTGTTCGATCTTCTCGAGGCCGAGTCTTCGGTGAATGATCCGGCGAGGCCGCTCCGGTTTCCGCGCCCGCCGCGCGGAGAGATCGTGGTCGACAACGTCACGTTCAATTACAACCCGGCACTGCCTGAAGTTCTGCAGGGTGTTTCACTCAGGATCGGGGCGGGCGAAGTCGTGGCACTCGTGGGCCCGAGCGGGGCCGGAAAGACGACGATCGCATCGCTGCTGCCGCGATTCTGGGATGTTACGTCAGGTCGGATCACGTTCGACGGAATCGATATCCGCGATCTCTCTCTGGCCGAGCTCCGTGGCGCGATCGGGATCGTGCCTCAGGAACCGACGCTATTCAGCGGCACGATCCGCGAGAACATCGCCTACGCGAGAATCGGTGAAGATGGATCGCGGCCAAGCGAGGAAGCGATTCGCGCAGCGGCGAAGGCTGCACATGCAATGGAATTCATCGAGCGGCTGCCCGATGGGTTTGAAACGAAAGTCGGCGAGCGGGGCGTCAAACTTTCTGGCGGTCAGCGTCAGCGCATTGCGATCGCAAGAGTGTTTCTGAAGAATCCGGCGCTCGTGATCCTGGACGAGGCGACGTCGAGTCTGGACACGGAGAGCGAGAGGCTGGTCGAACAGGCGATGGAGGATCTACTGCGAGCGCGCTCGACGCTGATCATCGCGCACCGTTTGAGCACGGTGCTTCGGGCTGACAGGCTGGTGGTGATCGATCGCGGTGTGATCGTCGAGGAGGGCCGGCACCAGGACCTGCTCGCGTCAGAAGGCGTGTACTCCCGATTGTATCGGGGACAGTTCCGACCTGGAGACGCCCTGGTAGGATAAAACCAACAGCGAGAAGAGTAAGGTTATGGGTGCACCTTACTCTTCTCGCAGTTAAAAAAGGTAGGTCCCACGCTAGCGCGACGGCGGCGGGACGGTATCCACTGCGCTCGGCGTGCTCGAGGCTGTCGGTAGAATCGGAACCCCGGGCGTGCTCGAACCGGGGGAACGCACGGTCTCGGCGGCCGGCGGCGTAGGTACAGCGGGCACCGCCCGACGAATCCGAAAGGACACGTACACCGGCTGCCCTGCCACGACAGTCACGCTGTCGTCGGCGTAGCCGAGGCTCGGATGCCAGGCTCGAATGTGGTATTTGCCGGGCGGAACACTGTCGATGCTGAATGTCCCGCTCGCCGCAGTCTGCGCGTAATACGGATGATCGAGCACGGCCATCCAGGCGTGGGTCCACGGATGCTGCTCTGACACCACCTCGATCTCGGCCGGCTCCTTGAACCGGTCGACCGGGACTACCTCTCCATCATCATTGAACGGCGCAACGGCGACAATCTGCCCAGTGCCGACATTGATGAATCGGTTGGTTTGCAGCACCCGGTCATCGTTGGCGACATTGAGAGTTCCGTTGGTCGGTATCACCTGGACGAACGGATCGAGTGTGCAGCCGTCGTTTGTCAGGTCAAAGCGGCGCTGGAGCAGGAACGCTTTTCCGCTCCGAATGTCGGTAAGCCAGACGATGGCTCCCACGACACGCGTGCCTGAGAGCGCAACATTCTTCTCCACGATGGAGTTGCCGCACACCTTCTGATCGACCGTCGGGCGGACGACTTCGGCTAGGGGAGGCGTTCCCTCGAAGTCGACACTCCCGCCGATCGTGCCGCCTCCAGCGATGGCGGCAATCCGATAGGGTTGCGTTGCTGGAGCGATAACCGCGGGCCTCGGAGCGACACCATCGTCAGGAGAGCGGGGTCCCTTCCGAGTACGCGCCGAAGCGGTCTCGTCGCGTGAGCACGCCAGCGCGACGAGCGAAATTATTGAAATGCCGAAAAACCGGCGGAGCATTTGATGTGGAGCAGAAGTGGAAGGTCGCTTGATGAAAGGGCAAGCGATGTGCCGTCGAAAGCTACGTGGGTTCCATTCCTCTGACGCCGCCACTTACTTCGCCTCGTACACGCGCTTTCCTCCGATCCAGGTGGAAATTACTCGGGTGCCGAGGATTTCGGACTCCGGCACGTGCATGATGTCCCGGTCGAGGACGACGAAATCTGCGTATTTGCCCGGACTGAGTGAACCAAGCACCGATTCCTGGAAACCGGCGTAGGCAGGCCAGATTGTCATCGACTGAAGAGCTTCTTCACGTGTCATCTTCTGTTCAGGATACCAGCCTCCCACCGGCCAATTCGTAGGATCCTGCCGGGTCACGGCCGCGTGAAAGGTGAGAAGTGGGTTTACCTCCTCGACGGGAAGGTCGGTCCCGTTCGGGATTATTACGCCGGTATTGAGCAGCGATCTCCACGCGTACGCTCCGCGAATTCGCTGCGGCCCGACTCGAGCCTCAGCCCAGCGCATGTCGCTCGTCTGATGCGTCGCTTGCATTGAAGGGATCACTCCAAGCTTGGCGAAGCGCGGGATGTCCTCGGGACTCAGCACCTGCGCGTGCTCGATCCGAAAACGATGATCCGCTTTGGGAATCTTCTTCAACGCCGAGTCGAAGGCGTCGAGCACGATCCGATTCCCGCGATCACCGATTGCGTGCACGTTCACCTGAAAACCGAGGCGCAACGCAGCCTCCGCCCAGGCCCGGATGTGCTCAGGTCTGGAGACGAGGAGTCCGGAGTTGCCTGGGTCGTCGCTGTACGGCGCGAGGAGTGCGGCGCCGCGTGAGCCGAGAGCGCCGTCGGCGTAGAGCTTGATCGCGCGAATCCAGAGATGTCCATCGTAGAGCGCGCTTTGCGGACCGCGCTGGATGTATGGGTTTCGGAGCGTCGTCGCCGACCCGGGCTCGCCCGGATCGCTCAGCATCACATAGTTCCGCAGGTTGTAGTTGCCTGCTTTGGCCAGCTCTTCGTAGATGCCGATCGTTTCCGGGCCTGCCCCGGGATCGTGGATTCCGGTCAGTCCCCAGCGATTGGCCTCGGCGATTGCGGCGAGGATCGCCTTTCGCGTATCAGCGCGCGTGGCGGCAGGGATGGCGCGGTTGATGAGGCTCATCGCGTTGTCTACGAAGACGCCAGATGGCGTGCCCGTTGGAAGCCTTACGATCCGCCCGCCCGGCGGATCGGTGGTGGCCGCGGTGATATGCGCCAGCTCCATGGCCCTCGCGTTTGCGAGGAGAGCGTGTCCATCGATGCGCCCGAGCACAACCGGATTGTTTGGAAAAGCGCGAGAGAGCGCCTCATGGGTCGGAAATTCTTTCACGGGCCAGCGGTTCTGGTCCCACCCCCTGCCCTGGATCCATTCGCCCGCCCGCACCTTTGCCCACGCTTTCACTCGAGCGATCACTTCATCGTACGAGGTCGATCCCGCGAGATTAACGCGCTGCAACATATTCCCGAGGCCCAGCAAGTGGGCATGGGCGTCAATAATTCCCGGAACGACAGTGGCGCCATGAAGGTCGATCACCTGCGTGGATGGACCTGCGAGTGCCTTCGCCTCGCGATCGGATCCGACGAAGAGAACGCGCGCGCCGCGAACCGCGAGAGCGGAAGCTTCGGGTCGCGCGATGTCGACGGTGTAGATCCGCCCGTTGGTGAGAACGAGATCAGCGGTACCCTGGGCTCCGAGCACGGCTGGTGCGAGCGCGACAACAGCAAAGTAGGTTGAGAGATGTCTCATGGAGCCGGAGTTTGCGACGTCGACCGCTCCGACACAAGGAGCTTCGCGCGCTCGGTTGCGCTCGCGCTCCTGGTCAGCGCGTGTGTGCATTTTCCTTCGCAGCCACGCGTTCAGCCGGCGTACTGGGGCTTCACCGGACCGTGGGACCGGAATAGCGATGCATCCGTCGAGCAGCACGGGCCGAGCCTCGAGCGGGTCATTACCGGTTGGATCGCTCTCGACACTACGAGTTTTCGCCCTCTACAGGTTTATGCGGACAGCATTGGGAACCAGCCCCCCGTAGCGTCCCGTGCGATGGCACTGATCACAACGTATTTCGGGACTCGTTTTCATCCCGAGATAATCCGTGGACTCGGCGAGAACGCCCAGGTGTCGGCTATGACCGCGGGAGCGATTGCGGCTCTCGTCGACTCGGGCGGATACCGAAGCGTCGTAGTTGATTTTGAGGGAATGACGCCGCGCGATCTCAATCAGCTGCTTACAGTCACCAAAGCGGTCGCCGACTCCGTGCATGCACACGGCGTCTCCACAGTAGTCATCGCGGTTCCGGCGGGTGACACAGCAGCCTATCCCGCCGCTCTTCTTCTGCAGTCCGCGGATCTCATCATGCCAGTGCTCTATGACCAGCATTGGAGCACGTCGCCACCGGGACCGATCGCCGCTCCTGAATGGGTCACACGCAACCTCGGCACCCGGGTAGCGGAAGTCGGTGCCGCGAGGATCGTCGCGGCATTTCCTCTGTACGGCTATCGGTGGCGTAGAAGTGCCGAAACGGAGATCATCAGCTACGACGACGCACGGCGACTTACGACGATGACCAACACGCCTCTCACCCGCGACCACGCATCCGCCACGCTGCATGCAGTCTCTCCCGAGGGTTGGGAGATCTGGGTGAGCGACCACGTGCTTCTCGAGACGCTCGTCCGCGAAGCGAGAGAACTTGGTGTGACTACTTTTGCACTATGGCGGCTCGGACTCGAGGATCCGGCCGTGTGGACCGTCATCGGCCGCTAGACCACCAACAGATCCTTCTGATAGTCGGACGGCGTGATGAGAACCCTGTCCGCTCCGATGAATCCGTTGACCTCGCTGCGCATTCCGACGTCTCCGGCGAGATAGACGCCCGGCTCGATCGAGAAGCCTACCCCCGGAATGAGCGCACGCTCCTCTCGGGTCTCGAGGTTGTCGATGTGCGGTCCGGATCCGTGCAAGTCACGCGGGTCGATGGAGTGACCGGTGCGGTGAATGAAGAAATCTCCGTAACCGCGCTTGGTGATTACGGCGCGGGCGGCATCGTCAACCTCGCCGCCACGCACTGGCTCACGCGCGCTGATTCTCTGCTGCAGTAGTGAGATTGCGGCATCGCGCCCGTCCCGCACCGCGAGCCAGATGGTCTTGTCGCGATCGCTCGGCTGGCCGAGAGATCCCATCCACGTCTGATCGGCGAAGACGCCATTCTTTTCGCGCGCCCACAAGTCCACCAGCAGGATGTCGCCGCGATTGATGGTGGCGGATTTCTCGGCTGCCGGCTCGTAGTGGGGATTCGCGGCGTTGGGACCGATCGCGACGATCGGACCGTGATCGGTCTCCAGTCCCCCTGCCTCGAATCTCTCCCTGATCCAGCTCTGAAGAGCGTATTCGGTGAGCGGCGACGCGCTGTCGGCGCGGCTTCCCGCGAGCCGAATCGCCTGCTGCCCAATCGTCGCCACAGCGCGCGCCGCCCGCTCGTGTGAGGCGCGCTGCTCGTCGCTCCACACTGCGTAAAACATTGATACGAGATCGGCGGATGAAACGACCGTAGCGCCGGCATTCCGTACCATCTCGAGCACGCCAGCGGGAATGCGGTCGAGATAGGGGACGGCGTCCCCAGGCGAGTACTCCATTGCGATCCGCTTACCCTTGACCACGTCGGCAAGCAGCGATTCGAGCAGACGCCAGCTGCTGTACTTCTCCTTCTTCCATTTGGCGGGCCATCCGGCCCATGGCCCCTGCTCGATCGCGTGGGTGATGGCGACCGGTTCTCCCTGGCGCGGGATGTAAACGAAGAATCTGCGCGTTGTCATGCCCGGCAACTCGAGCATGCCCACCGCGACGGGATTCAGGCCATGGAAATCGTAAAGCAGCCAGCCATCGAGTCCGGCTCGATCGAGCGCGGACTGGAGCGCTGGCAGAGACTGGGGCTGCAGCACCGCGAGCGCCTACTGCGAGGTTTTCACCGCGCGCCACTCCGCGCGCCACTCGCAGATGTCTTCACCCCGCTCGCGGCAGTGCACGTGATCGATCATCCCGCCGCCATTCACGAGCAGCCTGAGCATCTCGCGCAGCGCCGACTCGTAGTAAAGGCATCCGATTCCTTTGGGCGCCGACTGGAAGGTCACGGACTCCTTGATGCCGACCACGATCGACGAGCCAACTCGCCGCACAGAAGCGCCGAGGTACTTGTTTCCCGCTTTCTTCACCTGGCGGTACGCGAGCGGCCGCGCGAGAAATGCCGGCAGCAGGTGGATGATCTGTCGCCGCGTGGCGGAGATCATCTGGTACATGCGATTGGCGAGGATGCCACCGGCGCGCGTGAAGATCCCCTCCGCGTCAGGCCTGCGTCCGATAAGCCGCGCGATGCCGGTTGCTTCGTCGATCGCAATCGGCTGATTGCGCTTCAGCGCCTCCTTGTACCGCCGTATCTGTGCGATCACCGTGTCGCTCAGGCCGAGTCGCTTGTTGCGATGCTCCTGCACATATTCGACGTCGATGTCGTCTCCTTCGGGAATGTCGACCGAGCGCACTGCTTCGAGGAGACTGAGCGGTATTATGGCGTTTACAGTGCCGGGCATTTAGTTGGTAAGCGGAGAGCGCAAGCTAACCGCCGCTCGAATCGCCTTCAAGCAGGAAACCCTGAAGTCGCCGCTGGCTCAAAATCAAAAACGGGGTCATCACAGCTGACTGACGTGGTTGCTCGCGCGCTGATTGGTGCAGTGCTTTCCGCATTCGTTGCGCTGGCGGCGCGTGGTACCCGCGCGCTGGCGACGAGCGGCGCAATCGCTGGTGCAATGGTCGGGACGATCTCGATCGCGGCGGGATGGAGCTGGGGCGCGCTGCTCCTGTCGCTGTTCCTCTCGGGCAGCGCCCTCTCCAGGCTCGGGGAGCGGAAAAAAGCCGAGCGCGTAGGCCCGATCGTGGAGAAGGGTGGCGAGCGAGACGCCGGCCAGGTGCTCGCCAATGGCGGTGTGTTCGCGTTGGCGGCGCTTGGGTTTCTCAGCGCTCCTTCGCCCATCTGGTACGCGATGGGAGTGGGCGCACTCGCCGCATCTAGCGCCGACACGTGGGCAACCGAGATCGGAACGCTCGAGGGAGGCGATCCGATTTCGATAATTTCGGGCAGAAGGGTTGCACCCGGGACTTCGGGAGGCATCACTCTGGTCGGCACAGCGGCAGGAGTTGGCGGAGCGCTGTTCATCGGCGCAGTAGCGGCGCTGGCCAACTGGCCGGTTCCGTTCACCGCTGTCGCACTGGGTGGAGTGGCAGGCGCTCTGGCAGATTCACTTCTTGGAGCAACGCTCCAGTCGCAGCGGTGGTGCGACCTATGCGCGACGGCCACGGAGCGGCTCGTACACAGTTGCGGTACACCGACTCGACATGCGAGCGGTCTGGTGGGATTCGACAACGATGCGGTCAACGCCGCCTGCTCAACTGTGGGAGCCTTGGTAGCTTTACTTCTGTCTTGAGCGTGCAAGCACTCGCGTGGTATCGATGAGATCAAACGCTGAAATGACCACCAACGATGGAGCGCGGGTGCTGCTCGTGAGCACTAATCGCGAGCGGCAGCCCTATCCCGTCGTGCCTAATGGGCTGGCGTGCGTTGCGTCCGCGCTCGACGCCGCTGGACATCGCGTCCGATTCGTCGATCTCTGTTTCGCGAAAGACGCGGTGGCAAGCGCTAGCGCTGCGGCTCGCGCGTTCCGGCCGGACGTCATCGGAGTTTCCGTTCGAAACATCGACAACAGCGATGCGATCGCACTCAGGCACTACACACCGGAAGCGCGCGACGTGCTGCTCGCGTTGCGTGCGGCTGCGCCCGCGGCAAAGGTCATCGCCGGCGGCGCGGCCTTTGGAGTAGCGCCCGAATCGCTGTTTCGAGATCTGGCCGTCGATTACGCCGTCGCCGGCGACGGCGAGAGGGCGAGTGTTGCTCTGGTCAATGCCCTCTGCTCCGGCGCGCCGATCGAGGCAATGCCCGGACTGGTACGCGAACGGAACGGCACGGTCGTGTTCACTCCTCCCGGCGAAGACGCCGATCTCGACTCATTTCCCAGGCCCGCGCTCCATCGCTGGATAGATCTCGCGCGCTACCAGCGACATGGCGCGACCATTCCCATCCAGACAAAGCGCGGCTGCGTGTACAAGTGCGTCTATTGCACTTACCGGAGTGTCGAGGGTTGGGGATATCGCACGCGCGATCCGGAGTTCGTCGCCGACGAGATCGAAGAGCTGAAAGTGAGAGCCGGTGTTCGTCACTTCGACTTCGTTGATTCCACCTTCAATTCCCCGCCCGGCCACGCACTGCAGGTTTGCGAGGCGATCACGCGCCGCAAGCTCGCCGTGCAGCTCGACACCACGAACTTCACTCCTGCCACGGCGTCGTCCGAGCTATTGGGCGCAATGAAGGCCGCCGGTTTTCGTTCCCTCGGGATAACCGCCGAGAGCGCCAGTGATCCTGTCCTCGAGAGGCTCGAGAAGGGCTTCAATGTCGCCAAAGTGCGCGAAGTCGCGGAGCGGGTCGAGAAGCACGGCATCAAGACGCTCTGGATCTTTCTGGTGGGCGGACCAGGTGAGACGCGTCAAACGGTGGAGGAGACTCTCTCCTTTGCGAAGTGGCGGCTGGAGAGAGGCGATGCGGTCTACCTCACCGTTGGCCTGCGCATTTACCCTGGCACCACGCTGCACCGCATCGCAATCGCCGAAGGAGTTGTGCCGGCTGACAGCACCTTGCTCGATCCCGCGTTTTACTTTTCAACTGAGCTGCAGTTCGACACCACGGTCGCGCGGCTCAAGCGGTTCGCGGCAGATCATCCGCGATTCATGTTCTCTGCTGACTCCAGATCGGTGGTACTTCCATACCTCACGCGCGCGGCATCGGTTCTTCGCCTGCCGCGACCACACTGGCAATACATGGGACTGTTCCAGCGCGTAGCGCGCGCGATCGGATAGCGTGGGTCAGCACCTCGACGCGGAAGTCATAGTGGTCGGTGGCGGCCCTTCCGGCGCCGCCACGGCGTGGGCGCTCGCACAGGAAGGAGTCGATGTGCTCGTCCTCGACAAGGCAAAATTTCCACGCGACAAGATCTGCGCGGAATACCTGAGTCCGCAGGCGTCCAGAATCCTGTCGGACATGCGCGTCCTTGATGAAATAGAGAAAACCAATCCGGGACATCTGGCGGGGATGAGTATTCGTGCCCCAAATGGCCACGTCGCCAACGGGGAATTTGCGGCCAATCACGGCTTCCACGGATTCCGTGACAAAGGCCTCGCGATCCGGAGAACGATCCTCGACGACATCGTGCTGCGTGGCGCGCGCACCGCCGGAGCGCGAATCGAGGAATCCATGCGGGTGACGGACGTTACCCGAAATGGATCGGCGCGGGTGAATGGTGTCACTGCTCTCGCAGCCGATGGACAGCCACGCACATTGCTGGCACGTTATATCGTCGGCGCCGATGGCCTGCGGTCCGTCATCGGGCGCCGGCTTGGTCTCGTCAAAACAAGTCGCATCTGGCCGCACCGTATTGCCCTCGTCGCCCACTATGAGAAGGTCCAGGGCGTCACCGACATGGGCGAGATGCACGTGGATTACGACGGCTATTTCGGAATGGTCGACGTAGGCGGCGGCAAAATGAATGTCGCGGTCGTCGTGCCGATGTCGCGCGCGCGGGAGATCGGCGACAACAAGACTGAATTCTTCGAGCGGTGGATTGCCTCGCGACCGCACCTCGCTGAGCGGTTCGTGGGCGCGGCGCGAATCACGCCTGTTCGCATTACTGGTCCGTTCGCGACCAATTCGCGCCACGCGTGGTCTCCGGGCGCGGCCCTGGTCGGCGACGCCGCGGATTTCTTCGATCCCTTCACTGGCGAAGGCATTTACGCGGCGCTTCGAGGGGGAGAGCTTCTCGCGCCCTTTCTGGTGGAAGCGCTGGGCCGAGACGCGAAGGAAGAGCGTCGGATCCTCTCGAGATACGACAAGGCACGCCAGCAGCAGTTCGGCGGCAAGTGGAAGCTCGAGCGAATCGTCGGCATGGCCATAGCCTATCCATATTTCATGAACAACGCGGCCAAGGTTCTTTCGCAGCGCAAGGACATGGCTGACCTGCTGGTCGGAGTGGCAGGAGATTTCATTCCTCCGCGGGTCGTGCTGAAGCCCGGCTTTCTATTCAGTCTCTTCATTTCTCCGGCATTCAAAACTTGAGCGTCAACCCAGACGAGTTTCGCGCGGTACTCGGCAGATTTCCTTCCGGCGTTACCGTCATGACGACGAGAGGCGCGGATGGGACGGACCAGGGAATGACAGTCAGCGCGTTCTGCTCAGTGAGCCTGGAGCCACCCCTCATCCTGGTCTGCATCGAGAAGAACGCCTCCGTTTACGATGCGGTTACTACCGCGCCTGGATTCGCCATCAACATTCTGTCTGCCAAGCAGGAACAGATCGCTCGCCGCTTTGCGATCATCGACATCGACAGGTTCGAGGGGATCGGTTTCACCAGATCCTCGAATGGATACGCAATTCTCGACGACGTGCTAGGCGTGATCGAGTGCCGCCGGTTCACGCTGTACGATGGGGGAGACCACACGATCATCCTCGGCGAGGTGGAAGCAACCCGCGTGGAGACTGGGGCGCCGCTTCTCTATTACCGCGGCGGTTACGCACAGCTGGAGCATTGATACGCTGCGAGACATTCTGACGCCGCGCCGAAAAAGGGGGTTCGAGTTTCTCGATTCGCCGGATATCGATCCTAAGATCGTCACGCGCTCCCTCGCCGACGTGGCTCGCGCAAACGCGCTGTTCGGAGGAATGAGCGCCGCCCTGGACGAGTTGATGGGCGTTCTCAAGCAGGTGCCGCGCGACGCCACACTACTCGATGTGGGCACCGGACTCGGCGACATTCCTTGCCGAGCGAGAGAGGAAGCGCGGCGCAACGGCGTCGAGCTCACGACAATCGGCCTCGATGCGGCCGCCGAGCTCGCGTTGGCCAGCCAATGCTCCGTCGACATCGCCGTGTGTGGCGACGCGCGTCGTCTGCCCTTCGCAGACAACAGCGTCGATATCGTTATGTGCTCGCAGGTGCTGCATCACTTCGCAGGAAACGAAGCGGCCGCGCTGCTGCGCGAGATGGATCGTGTCGCTCGAGTTCGCGTCATCGTAAGCGACATCAGCAGGAGCTGGATCGCGGCGGCGGGACTGTGGCTCCTCTCGTTTCCCCTTCGATTTCATGCCGTTAGCCGACACGATGGCGTCGTCTCCGTGTTGCGGGGTTTCACGCCCGCGGAGCTGGCTGATACAGTATACGAGGCGATTGCGCGAAGACCGGTAGCTCATCGCCGCCGTCTATTCCGGGTGACGACGAGCTGGGCGCCAGTGCATCGATGACCAGAAATCTCGCGCGTCCTCTCGATCTCGGGCCGATGCCGCTCGGACGCCCGATGGAGACAGTTGACGAGCGACTCATTCGCGCCTCGGTCGGAACGATATTTGAAATAGCAAGCAAGGTAGAAAATTGGCCGGCACATCTCTCTCACTACAGGTACGTGCGGTTTAGAGAGCGATGCGCCGACGGTGGCGGGCTGGTGGAGATGTCCGCCTATCGCCCGTTCCACATCGTCGACACGTCGAAGGGACCGCTGCGGATCAATTGGCCGACGTGGTGGCTTTCGGAGATGTCGGTGAACAGGGCAGCCCCGTCAATCCGCTTTCGGCACGTCGGGGGTATAACCAAGGGGATGGACGTCGAGTGGACCTTCAGTCCCGCGGCGGGCGGCACGCACGTACGCATCGTGCACGCTTGGGATGGGCCGGGAATACCAGTGGTTGGAATGTGGTCAGCTATGTACGCGATCGGTCCGATATTCGTGCACGGAATCGCGTCCCGCACATTGGCGGGACTGGCAGAAGTCGCCGAACGCGAGGCCAAGAGCAGTGAATCGATTGGTGAATAGAGGAGACAGGTGAACAGACGCAGAGTTGTAATAACCGGCATCGGCCCGATCACTCCGATCGGTACCAGCCGAGACCCCTTCTGGTCCGGACTCGAGCAGCAGCGCTCAGCGGTTCGGTCGCTGACGCGATTCGATCCTTCGGAGTTCCGTAGTCACAACGCGGCGGAGATCAACGACTTCGTTCCGAGCGACCACCTCGACCGCAGGAGCGCCAAGCGCCTCGACCGGTTCGCGCAATTCTCGGTGGTTGGCGCGCAGATGGCCCTCGCCGATGCAAATCTCGATCTGGCGAAGGAAGATCGGGAGCGCGTCGGAGCCAACATGGGCACGGCATTGGGTGGGATCAGCTACGCGGAGGGACAGCTCGCGGTCTATCTCACGCAGGGACTGCGCGCGGTGGACGCGACACTCGCGCTGGCCGTGTTCGGCGGCGCTGCGAGCTGCAACATCGCGATCGAGCTCGGTGCAATGGGCCCGAACTCGACCAATTCGATGAGCTGCGCCTCGGGAACCATCGCGATCGGAGATGCGTTCAGGCAGATTCGCGACGGGTACGCCGATGTGATGATCGCCGGCGGCGCCGAAGCACCATTGGCCCCGCTTACTTTCGGAGCGTTCGCGCTCATACGCGCGATGTCGACGCGCAACGAGGAACCAGAGATGGCGTCGCGACCGTTCGACAAGGATCGCGACGGATTCGTAATGGGAGAGGGAGCGGCGGTCCTCATTCTCGAGGAATACGAGAGGGCGAAATCACGGGGCGCGCCGATCTACGCCGAAGTTGCCGGGTACGGCACGACGAACGATGCCCACCACATGACGGCTCCGCGCCCCGATGGATCGCAGGCGGCGCGATCGATGCGGCTGGCGCTAGACGACGCCAACGTCTCCGCGGGCGAAATCGGCTACGTCAACACCCATGGAAGCTCTACGCCGCTCAACGACACGACCGAGACGATGGCGATCAAGCAGGTATTGGGCGATCGCGCGTACAGGATTCCGATGAGTGGTACCAAGGGTTACTACGGCCACGCGCTCGGCGCATCGGGAGCGATCGAGACGGCCATCTGCGCGCTCGCGATCGAGCGGGAATGGCTGCCACCGACCGTCAACCTTCAGGTTGCGGACAAAGCCTGCGATCTTAACTTTCTGCCAGGAACCGGGCGGAAGGAACGTGTGGAGCACATGCTCACGAATTCCTTCGGCTTCGGCGGAATAAACGCCGCGCTGGTATTGCGCCGGGTGATCTAGGGATCTCACGCGCCGCGGCCCCATCGATCTTCACGAAGCAGGGGGCAGCAAATGCGCGATGCGTGGCGTCACTTCGCGGCTGAATTCATCGGTACTTTCGCTCTTGTCTTCGTCGGGAGCGGCGCGATCATGACCGCGCGCATGTCGCAGAGCCAGGCCGGCCTCGTCGAGGTCGCTCTCGCTCACGGACTCATTCTGGGCGTCATGGTCAGCGCGCTGATGCGCATCTCCGGGCACTTCAATCCCGCGGTGACGCTTGGAATTCTCGCCACGAGAAGAATCGAGGCGATGATGGCCGCGCTGTACATCATCGCACAGATTCTCGGCGCGATCGCGGCGGCTTACGCGCTGAAGGTGACTTTTCCCGAAGCAATATTCGTCGCCACACGCGGCGGTGGCCAGGCGATCGCGCTCGATATCACTGGTGGGCAGGCATTCCTGCTGGAGGCGATCGCCACGTTCTTCCTCGCCTTCGCCGTCTTTGGAACAGCAATCGATCTGAATGGTCCCAAGATCGGGGGCCTGGCGATTGGATTCGTGGTCGCGGCCGACATACTCGTGATCGGCCCGCTGACCGGCGGCTCGATGAACCCGGCTCGTTCATTCGGCCCGGCGGTCGCGAGCGGGGTCTATGAAGCGCAGCTGCTCTATTGGTTCGCCCCGATCACAGGCGCGGTGGTGGCGTCGCTTCTCTACGAGTACCTGTTCATGCGTCGAGGCCGCGAGCCCGTCGACCACGGCGAGCTGAGGCCGTAGCGTTCAGGCGGAGCTGCGTCCGTTGACTCGCGGTCGCAATCGGTCCGTGACGAGCAGGTAGAGTAGCGCCAACACCGCCTGCAGGAGCATCAGCAGTCCAGCAAGCACGGGCGCCATCTCCAAATCGGCGTTGTTGATGTTGTGGATGATGCCCTGAATCAGTCCACCGGCGCCGACGCACGCTGACAGTCCCTGGCCGGCGAACAGCGCACCGGTGGCGAGATCTCCCCAACGGTCGAGATCGCCGCGCAGATACAGGATCGTGTAGGCACCCTGAATGAGAAGCGATGCGCCGATGAACAGAACGATGGGCGGAACGTGTTGCCACATCGTTGCCCAGGTCGCTATCAGCACAATGCCGCCGGCGCAGTTTGCGATCGACGCGAGCATTACGAGCAGTCGCAACATCAGCAATCTCCAGCGTGAGTGAAGTGCAACTGGCTTCAAGATACGGAGTTACTTTGCAGTGTCAAGTACTTTGCAACCCTAAGGCCGCACGCTCGACGCCTCGCGCGGGTTTAGTCGACTCTCATTTCCCGTTCTCGACCGGCCCGCCAGCCGCCTGCCACGCGCGCCATCCGCCCGCCATCGACGCGACGTTCGTGTATCCCATCTTCTGCAGATTGTCCGCCGCCAGCGCCGAACGGAAACCGCCGCCGCAATAGAGAATCAACTCGGCTTTCTTGTCGGGAACACTCTGTTCGATGTCGCGCTCGATCACGCCCTTTCCCAGGTGCTGGGCGCCGCGTGCGTGTCCCGCCTGCCACTCGTTGTCCTCGCGCACATCGATGAGCTTCGCTTTCCCGCTCTCCAGCTTGCGCCGCGCTTCATCGACACCCACTTCGCGAACTCGCGATTTGGCGTCGTCGACGATCTTGAGGAATTCGGGCGAGTGCTTCACAGACCAGCTGGCGCGCGTTTACCCGTCATCTGTGCGAGCCCCAGATGGGCGCTGCGGCGTGCGACGAGCTCCGCGGTTGCGACCGCCGCCGCGGACAGTGCGGTCCATGCCAGCGCCTGCGACCAGCTATCGCCCCGCTTGAAGGTGGGGGGTTCCTCGTCTTTCCAGGCGCGCCATCCGCGGTCCAGTCCTCGCTCCATCAATCTCCCCGCCACCATCGCGGCGCCGGCTCCGACAAGGAGCCAAGTCGTTCGCCGCGAATTGTTTTTTCGTCTCACGTTAACCGCCCTCGTGTTGTTGGAAAGATGAGTGGCAAGCGCGGTGCCGCCCGCGATGACGAACGGTGCTTCGAAGGGCAAGACAACTGCGAGAAGAGCTAGGTGATGGGTGCGAGGTGCTGGGTACGAGGTAGGAGGTAGAAGCGCCACGGGGTACGCGTTACCTCAGACCCCCCTATCTAGCACCTCGCACCGACCACCTTACACTTCTCGCAGTTAAAGATGACAGCAAGAGTAGTCAGCTTTGTCACCACCCCTCCCGCTTTCTTAAGGAAGTTATGTGCGCGACGTGGTGCCGTCCGTGCCACGCGTACAATCCAAGCATCTGCTTGAGCGTCAGTAGGCGGCCCTGTTCCGGATGCCGCAGTCCGCGATTGAAGTCGTCGGTATCCATCGAGCGCAAAAGCGCCACCCACCGCAGGTGAAGCGCGTCGAGCAGGTCGAGCGAGACCTCTATGGGCACTTTCCTTGAATCAGCGAGCTCTGCCCACGCCGCTTCGTCATAAGGCTTGATCGTCGGCTCATCCTCGGTCAGCGCGAGCTTGAACCGCGTGTATGCGTTCAGATGGCTGTCGGGCACGTGATGCACAACCTGCTTCACCGTCCACCCGCCGGGGCGGTATTTCGTCTCTAGCTGATCACGGGTAAGGCCCGCGACCGCCGATCGCAGCGCAACCGGTGTCTCCGCGATAGCGGCGATGAGTTTTGGGTAGTCAGCCTCGTTGACGGACGCATCGAAGTCGAACTTTCCGACGGGATAGCGCAGCTCGGTTTCCGTAACAGTGGTCGCCATGGGCGTGATCCTGATCAGTTATGCGATTCGCTCCGGCAGGTGCACCGCAACCGGAGAACCATTAGAGATAAAAGCGGATGAAGGGGCTTGCTTGAGTATACTTGCAAACGGCTCGGCGTAGAATTCCCCCAGCGGGCCCTCGAGCTCCCAGAGCGCGTTCGGCCAGATGTGCCACCGGGCATGCGCCACGCGATACTCGATCGTGGCTCCGGAGCGTTGCCTGGTGTAACCCCAGCCGCGCTCGGAAAGAAACTCTTCTTCCGAGCCGGCCTCCATGTCCTGTGAGGGTCCATTGACGTGGAGCGCCAGACGGCATCGGTTCGGCATTCCCCCGAACAGATATTCCACGCTCTGGAGCTCACCGTCGGTTTCGACAATCGTGTGCTCGATTGGAACAGTTCGATACGGCTCATTGTAGGTGAGCCTGGCAAGTTCCGCCACGAGCGGGAGCGGCACCATCTCGCGGATGAATACGACTCCCGGGCGAGAGTCCTTTCCAGCTGGCCGCCGCACGTAGAAGCGGAGGTTCACTTCCTCGAAGTTCCGGTGGAAGAACGCCGGCAGCCCCAACACATCGGTGTCCAGAAAGAGGAACGCGACGAGGCTGAGGAAGTGACGGCCACCGTGGGTGTCAAGCTCGACTCCCTTCGGCAGATGGGGCCGGAGAACTCCGGGATCAACGTTGAAGTTGAGCATGGCGAGGTAGCGCCATTCTGCGGTGAGGAACGTCCGCGTCACGTGTATCGATTCTCCGATCTTTCAAGGACCGCGGAGCCGCCCGCGTTGCTCGCCTAGCTACAGCCCTCTACCCACTTTACCTCGGGGAGGCGTCCGCCGCGGAACATCGTGACTCGCTTGCCATCGGTCTCGAACACGAGAGCCTTTCCGGCGCTGGCGCTGTCCCCCGCAACTGTCATGTAGTGTCCGCCCTCGATGTACTTATGCGGCTCGACCTTCACTTCGTCGCCGTAAATGCTCTTTATGTGGTCTTCTGTGTCGCCGATCTTCGCGCCGTCCTCAGTGGTGACCGATCCGGTATCGACGTCGATTCGCGCGATCTTTCCCTTGACGACCATGACGCTCACGCCATCGGGTATGCCCGCGCCAACCGCGGGGAAAACGAAGTCGCACTGCGTGTTCATGGTCGGATTCTCATTGAGAAGACCCATATTGACCGCATCAGTCAGGTTCATTCCGATTTGAATTTGGCCGAGTCCCTCCTCACTAAGGGCGAGATCGCTGACGCTGTCGTGGGCGGCTCCGTTCGGTCCCGTCCTCCCTTTCACCGCCTTGTCGTCGTCTTTGCTGCACGCCGACACCAGCGATGCGAGAAGCATGATGACCGTGAATGAGCCCAGTATCGATCGCTGGCTGTTCATTTATCGTCCTCCGCCGCCGGCATGTGGCCGGAGCGCCGAATGATTAAGTACCGACCTGATGGAATCTCTCCTGGTAGCGTTCGATCGATTCGTTGATCACGCGCGCCGCCACTTCGCTCTTCTCCCACCCGACGATTTCCACGCGCTTTCCCTCGAGGTCCTTGTAGATATGGAAGAAGTGCTCCACTTCCTTCAAATAGTGCTGAGAAAGATCAGCGATATCGAAGTATTCGTGATAGTACGGGTCGTGGCACGGCACCGCGAGGATCTTGTCGTCCGGCTCGCCCCGGTCGCGCATTCTGAGCACGCCCAGTGGACGGCAATCGATTTGGCAGCCGGGAAACGTCGGCTCGTTGATACGGACGAGAATGTCCAACGGGTCGCCATCCTCGTGCAGCGTACGGGGGATGAGTCCGTAATCTCCGGGATAATGGACGGCGGAATAGAGAACCCGGTCCAGGCGAATCATCCCGGTGGCTTTGTCGAGCTCGTACTTGTTCCTGCTTCCGCGAGGGATCTCGATAACCGCCGTCACATTGTCGGGCGGATGGATGCCCGCCGGCAAATCGTGCCATGGGTTGATCACGTGACCACGCGCTCCATCGTACCCTTGTAGCTCATCGGCTCTTCGTCGACGCCAAAGTTGTGCTCGGCTAACTCGGCCACGCGCTTGAGCTGCGCGGCCGAGAGGTCCGGCTTATCCGGGGCCTCGGCGAATTCCCGAAGCTGCTCCAGATCGTAGATATTGGGCAGCGTCGTCACCACGCGCCCCTCCGCGAGGAGCCACTTGAGTGCCGCCTGTCCCAGCGTCATTTGCGTCGTGAGAAAATCGAGCGTACGGATTTTTTTTAACCCGTTGGTGAGCCACGAGCGCGGACGATGCCGACGATGGTCGTTGGCAGGGAAGACGGTGTCCTCCGTGTACTTCCCTTCCAGCATCCCCGATGCGTGGGTGACGCGGATGTTGAAGGAACAATCCGGCGCAAACTCCTTGGCGGCTTCGACCATCGCGCTCCCTGGATGCTGCTCGAGGATGTTCCAGATCATTTGAATCGTCCCGATGTCGCTCTCCCGCTCGCACAGCTCCACTGCTTCGTACAGCCATCCTATCGCGGGACCGAACGCAGCGCCCCAGACGCCGATCAAGCCTTCATCCTTCATCTCGCGCAGCGCTTGCCAGATCGCGGCGTCGCGCACGTGCTCCATCTTGATGTTGTGAAGCTGGAGGACATCGACGTGGTCCGTCTCGAGCCGCTCGAGACACCTGTCGAGTGCAAAGCGCATATAGTCGCGATCGAACTTCTGCGGCAGCTCGCTTTGTCCACGTCGTGCGGACTGTGCGGCGGGATCGTAGATGTCGTATCCGATCTTGGTCGAATACAACACGTCGTCCCGCTTGCCCCGAAAAGCCTCGGCGAGCTGCCGCTCGCCGCGGCCGTTGCCGTATGTGTCGGCGGTGTCGAAAAAATTGACGCCGAATTGCGAGTGCGCCGTGCGCAGCAATGCCACCGCTTCGTCATCGGTCTTCTCGCCCCACCAACCGGTGGAGAGTGTCCACGTGCCGAAGCCGACCTCGCTCGCCTTGATGCCGGTTCCGGGGAAGAGTCTGTAGCGCATTTCGGACAGATCGTGAGGGA
>DASWBG010000291.1:0-6017 GCA_036390715.1 Gemmatimonadaceae bacterium | reverse complement strand
CCATAGATGTCCCTTTGCCCGGAACAATTACGCGGGAGTCGACACGACAGCTCGGGCAGATGGCGCGCGACATCTTCGTCGAGAACCGGCGCACCTCGAACTTTCGGCTGTTTTGTCCGGATGAGACCAATTCAAACAGGTTCGGAAACGTCTTCGAAGTCGAGAAACGATGCCTCGTCGACCGGGTGCTCGACATCGATGATCACATCGCGGCCGACGGCAGGGTGATGGAGGTTCTTAGCGAGCACTTATGCGAAGGCTGGCTCGAAGGCTACCTCCTCACTGGTCGTCACGGGTTGTACGTGACGTACGAAGCTTTCGCCATGGTCTCGGCGTCGCAGATGGTCCAGCACACGAAGTGGTTGGAGGAAGCGTGCAATCTCGACTGGCGCGCGCCGATTGCGTCGCTCAACATCCTCCTTACGTCAACGTGCTGGCGCAACGATCACAATGGCTTCAGCCACCAGGGACCCGGATTGATCGACGTCATGATGTCGAAGCGAGGCAGCGTAGCGCGCATCTATCTTCCGCCCGATGCCAACTCGCTCCTCTCCGTCGCTGATCATTGCCTTCGCAGCCGCAACTACGTCAACCTGATCGTGATAGACAAACAGCCACAGCTCCAGTGGCTTCCGATCGATGAGGCGATCCAGCATGCCGCTCGCGGCGCCTCGGTGTGGGATTGGGCAGGAAATGAAAAGAGTTTTGTGCTGACGAGTGCTGGCGCGGTCCACGGGCCGGACGTGGTGCTGGCATGTGCCGGGGACACACCCACACTGGAGACGGTTGCAGCCGCTTGGTGGCTCCGGCGACTCGCGCCGGAACTTTGTGTGCGAGTGGTAAACGTGATCGACCTCATGACCCTCTTTTCACCGGCCGACCACCCCCACGGCATGAGCGACGATGCTTTCAATCGGCTGTTCACGATCGACAAGCCGGTCATATTCGCGTTCCACGGATATCAATATCTGATTCATCAGGTGCTGCATCATCGCTCGCATCCGGGGCGCTTTCACGTTCGCGGCTTCAATGAGCAGGGCACTACCACCACTCCCTTCGACATGGTGATCCTGAACGCCATGAGCCGGTTTCATCTGGCGGCTGAGGCAATTCGGCGGTCGCCGTTCAAGTCAACGCACGAAGATTCGGTCAAGCGGCTGGAAACGATGATTGCGGAAGCGGTGCGTCATTCGCGCGAGCAGCTAGAGGATCCCCCCGACATTCGCGACTGGGTCTGGACAGGCGAAGCGGTACGCGCTCCTTAGGCGGGGGGAAATCCTCACAGGAATTCAGGAAATCCTCTCTCGTTTCCGACGCTGAAACGGCCGAGAATTTAGGTAGCGTATTCGGAAAGCGAGCTTGACCACGGGGGGATTATGCGGAAACGGTTGCATGCGATAGCGGAATCCGTAAGGCGTCGACGCGAGCCGATGAAAACGGTGCTCGCCGCATTGTTCGGGCTGCTCGTGTCCAGCGTGTTCGCGATCTCCGGCAACTGGATCACTATCCGGATCGGAGGCGAAGGCTTTTTGAGTGAACAGTCTTCCTACGCCACTATGGTCGTGCTGATCACGTTTCTCTGGACAGCGGCCTCAGTCGTTCTTGGTGGCTACGTAGCCGCCCGCCTGCACAACACCCGGGGTGCCGTGAGCGCCTACATCGTCCTCGAGCTGTTTTTTGGAGCGGGCATGCTGGCCGAGTTCTGGAGCTCGGGGGCCGCGTGGTATGACACCGTCGCGGTGTTGTTCGTAATTCCTTGTGCGCTGCTCGGTGCCAGTCTGTTGCAGCCACCCTGGATGACGAGAAGAGCGCGGAACACCGGCTAGAGCGGCGGGCCAACCTCTCACCGGTGGCTACTGAGCTGTGTAGCCGCCGTCGATCACCAGCTCCGTTCCGGTGACGAACTTTGCCTCGTCCGACGCGAGGTAGAGCACACCATAGGCGATGTCATCGGGCTCACCAACGTGACCGACTGGGTGCAGGCTGTCGAGCAGTTTGCGACCTTGCGCGACATCGCCCTGAGATTTCAGGTAGTTCTCCACCATCGGCGTCCAGATATAGCCGGGGTGCACTGAGTTGACCCGAATGTTGTAACCCGCTTTGGCGCAATAGAGTGCGGCTGATTTCGTAAGGAGGCGTACCCCGCCTTTGCTCGCATTGTAGGCGGCCAGGTTTGGATCTCCCACAAGACCCTCGATCGAGGACAGATTCACTATCGAGCCGCTTCGATTTGCCTTCATGGTCTGGACTGCGTGTTTGGTACCCAGAAAGACACCATCGAGGTTAATGCTCATGAGCCGCCGCCACTCCTCGAGCGTGGTGTGCTCGACGTCCCTGGCCAGGGCGACGCCGGCGTTGTTAACCAGAACATCGAGCTTCTTGTATCGCTCGACGACCGTCCTCATGACTTGATCCCATTCTGCTTCGTCGGCAACGTCGTGCTCGATGAAGATTGCATCGCCCCCGCGACGGCGGATCTCCTCGACCACGATCGAACCCTTATCGACATCAACATCGGTCGCTGCAACAGCGGCGCCTTCGTCGGCGAGTTTGAGGGCGCATGCGCGTCCGATTCCGAGTGCAGCGCCGGTGACGACCGCAGACTTGCCACGCATTCTGTTCATTTGGTCTCCTTTCAACGTACAAAAAAGACTAGAGCCCCCGCTCAGTGGTTTCCCACCCTTGCGGAGGCTCCGCTTCTGCTGGCGGTCGCCGAGTCCGGTTCGTTTCTCCGTGTTTTCACACAGTCGGCTCGACAACCTTGCCCTCGTCGGACGGACGACTCAGGTGCCCCGATGATCCCGGAGCTTTGATTGTGTCCAGCAACCTCACAATCTGCGCGACGGCTTCGAACCTCCATCGCCCTGTCCTCCGCCGGCGTCCCGGGAGAGAACTCCGTTCACATGATTCCGTCTGTGAACGCGAGTGCAATATATCATTTGAAAAACCTCGCCGGTGTAGGAAAATCCCTGAATTTTCCTGGAGGTTTTCCTCCCGCATCCGAACGGACGAGCGACAGCGAGCCACTCTCGCCCTGATCGCCTCACGCGTTTGGCTACGAAAATACGGGGAATCCTGACGCAACTTCAGGCTTTCCTTTCTCGCTCTGGAAGTCGAATCGGGCGAGAGTTATCGAAACAGGAGCTGCCACCACCAGCAAGCGGCCGTCGGCGAGTGGACACCTGGAACAGTTCATTCTCGCCGCACTCGGGGGACCGATGCTCAGGCTAAGAGACATTATGACGCGGGACGTGGTCAGCGCCGCGCCCGACATGACGATTCGCGATGCGATGGGACTGCTGTCGGAGCGGCATGTGAGCGGCGCACCGGTGGTCGATGGAGGAAGAGTCGTCGGAATCTTCTCGGCAACCGATCTTCTTACACTTCTGGCTGAGCTCAACGATATGACACCGTCGCTCACGTTCAGACGTCGGAGGGGACGCACGGCACCCCTTGAGGATGTAACCATCGACGAAGTGATGACTCGGAAAGTTCATTCCCTTCCACCTGATTGTTCTGTCGACGAAGCGGCCGCCCTGATGGGAGCAAAGCAAATCCATCGAGTGCTCGTGATGCAGGGAGACGTCATGCTCGGAATCGTAACCACGTCCGACGTAGCCAAAGCTGTTGCTGAACACAAGATCGGAAGCCACACATACGTCTTCGCGTAGCCGAGACTGTTGAGACCCGGGAGGAATTATGAAACGCACGACCTTTTTCATCGCCGCGGCCGGTGCCAGCGTGCTGGCTCTCGGTTGCTCCCTGCGGGCCCCCAAAACCGAGGTGACGGCCGACGACTTCGACCTTGCCCCACTCGTGGGTAAGTGGACCGGCGAATTCAGCAGCCGGGAGACTGGCAGGGCTGGAGACATCTCGTTTGTCCTCCGTGCCGGCGAGGTTGCGGCATCTGGACGCATCGAAATGGTCGCGCGCGAACCGGAGAACGTTGTTGTTCCGGCTGATCGGCCGATGGTGAACGGCAGGCTCGCGATCCCCGCGAGGCAACTGCTCACGATCCACTTCGTCAGAAAGGAAGGCAACGGAGTCGTCGGGCTGCTCGATTCCTACACCGACCCCGACTGCGCCTGCAAGGTGACGACATCGTTTCAGGGCGTCTTCACCGATTCACGCACGATCGAGGGGACTTACAACACGATCGGTGCCGATCTGGCGCACATGCCGACTGGCGGACATTGGAAAGTGACGAGGGCCAAGGCTCTGTAACGATCTGAACTAAGCGTCTGCAACGACCTGAACTAGTAGTAACAGACTCTCGTTTGCGATCCGCCTCCGCTCAGCACCCACCAGAAACCGGCGGGCTGAGCATGCGCCAACTCATACCTGGAGTTCGGTCCTGCTACGGCAAGTATGTTAACTGTTCCCTCTCGGTCTAGATCGCGTCGGAGTACTGCGGCACCCGTATGTCTCGCTCGACCAGATACTCGCTGAACCATTGCCGTGCCAGATCGGAAACCTTTTCGAGCGCTCCGCTTTCCTCGAAGAGATGCCCCGCGCGCGGTACGATCTCGAGCCGAGCTATGCAGTGGAGCCTGCGGAGCGCGTCGTGGTTGAGATTTATCACGACGGTGTCGGCGCCTCCGACAATGAGTAATGTCGGCACTTGCAGATCCTCCAGCGCATTCCCGGCCAGGTCAGGCCTTCCGCCGCGCGAAACGACGGCGCCCACTAGTTGTGGAAGCGCGGCTGCAGCGACGATCGCGGCAGCGGCTCCGGTGCTCGCGCCAAAGTAACCAACCGGCAGCCCGTCGAGTTCAGGTTGCGCGACTGCCCAACTGGTCGCGGATGCGAGACGCACCGAAAGCATGTCGATGTCGAATCGGAAATGCCCGGTGCGGGCCTCGGCCTTCTCCTCGGCTACGGTGAGAAGGTCCAGAAGCAAAGTCGCGAAACCAGCATCCTGCAGGTTCTGCGCTACCGCCCTGTTCCTTCGGCTGAATCTGCTGCTACCACTGCCATGGGCGAACAGCACAATGCCTTTGGCATCAGCGGGGACGCCAAGATCCGCTTCCAGTGTTGTCCCCTCAAATGGAATACGAGCAGGGTGCAGTTCCACTCGTCTCTCCTTTTCGCTTGTCACTTGATCCTCCTCTCCACGCTGGTCAAAGCGTCGAGGGATAGGTTTCGGGGAGCTCGCCGCGCTCCCACAGCCCTGTCCGCTCCAGTGGCTCGACGGCGCGAGTCACATCGTAGTGCAGCATGGCGTCGAACTGATGCGGCAACCGTGCGCGAAAGTAGTGACTCATTCGCTCGGTCTCTGGGCGATAGATGACGCCGATCGCCCGCTCGAGCCGCGGCTGCCTCAAGGCCAGAACAGCTTCATTGTTCCCCCGTAGCCCCAGGAAGAAGTTCTTCATGCCCAGCTCGTGGAACAGCGCTTCGTAACTTCCTTCCAGCGCCGGCCGCACGATCTTTTTCTCAGCCGGCATGTCCCAGTCGGATGCTGCGGTCACGGTGCCCGAGTAGGTGCTGAATCCGACGAGGAGCGCGCGCTCTCCCCATCTCTCTCGCATCAGTTGACCGACATTCAACTCGCCTCGGCCCGCCATCTCGGTTGCGCGAGCATCGCCGAGGTGTGAGTTGTGCGCCCACACGACGATCTTCGGTTGTCGCCGATCGTACTCCAGAAAGGCGATCAGTGCATCCAGCGTCGCAGCCATGTGCCGGTCGCGCATGTTCCATGACGCGGCCCGATTTCCGAACATCGCGCGATAGTAGCGCTCGGCATTCAGCACTATCTTCGCATTCTGCTGGGCAAAGAAAAGATCGTCGGCCGCCATTCTCCCATCCAGAGTTGCGTATTTGGCGGCTGACCTCTGCAACTCCACCAGCTGCGAAATCACCTCGTTTTCGCACGATGGTGCCAGGCCGGCCGTTGCAGCGTAACCGTAGGACTGTGGGTCCTCCCCGAACTGGTCGAAGCAGGCATAGCGGCGCTCGGCTCGGAGAGCCGCTTCCGGGTCGATCTTCCGCAGATACGACAATACGGCGTCCATCGA
>DASWBG010000290.1:0-3890 GCA_036390715.1 Gemmatimonadaceae bacterium | reverse complement strand
GGGGTAGGAAGACTCGTAGGGATTGCTGTTGAGGAAGGGCGACGAGTTCGTCCTAAGATAAAGCTGGGTATCTGCGGGGAGCACGGCGGCGAGCCGCGCTCCATTTCTTTTTGCCATTCGCTCGGACTCGATTATGTGTCTTGTTCACCGTTTAGAGTTCCAATCGCACGTCTAGCCGCCGCTCATGCCGCTCTTGAAGCGTAAGCTCGGCCACGCTCGCCGCATTGAGCTGATGCCAGCGGGATCGCTCCCGATGGCTCACGTGCAGCATTCGCGTCCGCTCAGAATCGCACTTGTCACCGAGTACTACTATCCGCACCTCGGCGGGATCTGCGAGCATGTGCACTTCTTCGCCCGCGAGGCGCGTCGTTACGGGCATCACGTCGACATCATCACGTCGAACATTCCGGGCGCGCGTGACGAGCTCCATGTCATTCGCATCGGCAAGAGCCAGCCGATCTATGCCAACGGATCGCAGGCGCGCTTCACGTGGGGGCTCGAGCTCAGAAAAAATCTGCGCCGCGTATTCAGCCTTGGGCAGTACGACATCATTCACGTTCATTCCCCACTCAGTCCCGTCCTGCCAGTCATGGCAATCGAGGAGGCGGATTGCCCGGTCGTCGGCACCTTTCACACGTACTTCGATCGCTCCGTCGGGTATACCATTGGCAAGCGCTACTTCCAGAAGCGACTCGATCAGCTCCACGCGGCGATCGCGGTATCGCACTCGACGACGATAGCTCTCAATCGATACTTCGAGGCGAACTGGACGATCGTCCCGAATGGAATCGACACCGACGTCTTCAACCCGCACGTTCCCAGACCCGCGGCGCTGCGCACCGACGTGCCCGTCATTCTCTTCCTCGGAAGATTCGACCCGCGCAACGGCCTCACTACGCTCATAGAGTCCTTCCAGAAAGTCCGCGGCAGAAATCGTGAGGCTCAGCTCGTGGTTGTCGGCGATGGTCCGCTCCGCAAGCACTACTACAGAGCCGCCGGTGGCGACCCCGACATCACCTTCGTCGGCTCGGTCCTCGGAGAGCGCCCCGGCTACTACGCGCACAGCGCGATGTACGCCTGCCCGACCACCAAGGCATCGTTCGGAATCACACTTCTGGAATCGATGGCGTGCGAGACACCTGTCGTGTGCTCCGATATCTTCGGCTTCCGCGACGTCGTCAAACACGAGCGAGAGGCACTAATGGTGCATTGTGGTGATCGGGATGCTCTCGCTGATGCTCTGGTGAGGCTGCTGGACGACGAGACGCTCAGGGCCAGGCTTGGAAAGCGCGGCCGTCAGGAGGCGGAGCTGTACTCCTGGGCGAAAGTGACAGAGGCGGTGTTGGATATTTATACAGCCGTATTGGGACGGGCTACACGCGAATGATCGGGTATGCAGCATTGGGGGTGTCGGTGATTGGCGGGGCTGTATACGGTGCTTTCCACCGGAACAGTCCGCTCTTTGGCCCGGCGTTGGGTAGAATTGCGGGTGATCGGAAAGTCGTGGCGCTGACGTTCGATGATGGGCCCAATCCGGATGCGACGCCATTGATCCTCGACACGCTCGCCGAGAAGGGAGTGCGGGCGACTTTCTTCGTATTGGGAAGTCACGCCGAGCGCTGGCCCGAGTTGGTACGGCGCATGGCGCAGGAAGGGCATCAGCTCGGCAATCACGGCTATTTCCACCGTAAGCTTCAGTTCAAGAGCCCTTTCTACGTGAGCCGCGACATTCGTCTCGGGATTCGCGCAATCAAGCGCGCAGGCGCTCCTGCACCACGGTATTTCCGCGCGCCACACGGCTTTCGTAGTCCGTGGACGACTCCCATCGCGCGCTCCTACGGCGAGCGAACGATCGGGTGGTCCCTCGGCGTGTGGGACAGCGACCGGCCGGGAGTCGACGAGATCGTCCGACGCACGCTCGAAGGCGTTACTCCGGGGTCGATCGTGTTGCTGCACGACGGGGACGGCTACAACCCGGATGGCGATCGGATGCAGACTGCCGCTGCACTTCCCCACATCATCGACCGCCTGAAGGAACAGGGCTACGAGTTCGCGACTCTGCCCGTTGAATGAGTCCGAGTCTGAAGAAAGGGATTCGCTGGGCGATCTCCGCCGCGATTCTCATCTTCCTCATTTATTTCGCAACAAAAATCAATTGGCACCAGGCGTGGAACTCGATGCGGCACGCATCGCTTCCGCTCCTCGCCGCGGCCATCGGAGTGAACTTCCTCTCGGTGCTGATCAAGGGTGTGCGGTGGTGGCTGTTTCTGCGACCCATCGGCATCACATCGTTGTGGCTGGCGATCCGGGCGACGGTCGCTGGCGCCGGCCTCAATAACGTTCTCGTCGCCAGCGGCGGAGACGCGGCGCGCGTGGTGTTCGTGTCGCGGGCGAGCGGAGTCTCCAGCTCCACCGTGCTGGCGTCGATGGCTCTGGAGAAGCTGTTCGATCCGATAGGGTTCGTGATCCTGCTGGTAGCCGGTGTGCTCGCGTTCCAGCTTCCACCCCAGTTCGAGCGATGGAAGGTGCCGGCGGAGATTCTTCTCGTCGTCATAGTTCTCCTGCTCGTGTTTTTCGTTTACGCGACAAGGCATATCAAGCCCGAGCATGTGCCCGAACGCCGCGCCAGACCACGAACTGTGTGGGGAAGGGTTCGTGCGTATTTCCACAGCTTCGGACAAACAGCGGGGCGCCTGGCGACGGGACCACGATTCCTCGCGGCAACTCTTTTGTCGCTCGGCGCGTGGGCTTGCCAGCTCTGGACTTTCGAGCTCGCGGCCGCCGCTGCTCATGTCTCGATCCCGCTCGCGGGAACTCTCGCCTGTCTACTTGGGATCAACGTCGGGTTGATCATCCGCGCCACACCGGGCAACGTTGGGTTTTTCCAGTTCGTCTATGCGCTCATGGCCGAGCAATTCGGCGTTGCGCGCAATGATGCGATCGCGGTCTCTCTGCTGATACAGACGTTACAAATTCTTCCGCTGACGTTGCTCGGCATCGTGCTCGCTCCGGAATTCATATTCCGGGGCGGAACGAAGGACAAAGAGACAGAAGCAATCGCCAAGAAAATCGAGAAGGAGAAGCTGGCGCATAAGGGGCCACTATCGACCGCTGAGGAAGTACTCCAACGGGCGGATAAGGTGGGGATCGCGCCGGCGCCCAAGAAGCCCTGATTGTGGAGCGTTAGATGCGGGCCCGCTGAAGAAACGCGATGAATTCCGCCGGGTTGCGAGTGAGACCAGTGAAAGTCGAGCGTACCTTCCCGTCGGCGTCGACGACCGCATACAGCGGCAGCGCAACTGTCCCGAAAGTCTGTTCCTGAAAGGCCTGCTGTCGCTCGTACATCTCCCCTTCACCATCTGTGTATAGCCGGGACAGAATGAATTGACCCAGCTCCGCACCCACGTCCGGACGGTTGAAAATGTTGGCTTCCATCCATCGGCAATTGGTGCACGTGTATCCGGTGAAGTCAACGAAAACCAGCTTGCCCGATGTCCGCGCCTCTTTCAGCGCCCCGTCGTAATCGTTCAACAGCCATGTCGGTAGCGTGCCACCGCCCGACGTGAGTGCCGCGATGGGTGTCGATGGAGGAAGGAATGCTTCGATCTGGCGGAGCGGGCGGCCCGTCAGTCCTGAGCCGAGTCACGCGGCGAGAAAGAGCGCGACCATGACGGGGACGAATCCCACCGGACGCAGCTCACCGCGCCCGAGTTTCGTGCGCAGATTCCGTCCGAGATAGGCGGCGGCGGCGATTGCCAGCACCATCCAGCCGAACAGAACGACCGGCCGCGTGAACACTCCCCACCTCAATACCATATCCGTGTTCGAGACGAATTTGATAGCCGCGCCGACTTCGAGGATTCCAATCAGGACGCGAAGAGTCCGGATCC
>DASWBG010000289.1:0-2975 GCA_036390715.1 Gemmatimonadaceae bacterium | reverse complement strand
AGTCGGTGAGTGAGAACGTGCTCATCCGAGACTTGGTAAAGCGGGAGAAGGTCCTGCCGGAAAAAGAGATCGATGAGGTGCTCGATCTCAGGAAAATGACCGAGATCGGGGTTCCCGGAGGAAAACACGGCGGGGTGTCGGCCGGCTAGGAAATCAACTGAACGGGTGCCAGACGTCAGTAGCCCGGTTGTCAGTGATTAGTTCACGACGCACTGACCTCTCTTGACGCCATTCAAAGCACAAACAGTGGGTTTCACACCACCCCGGAAAGTCAGGGCATAGTGAACTGGCAACTGCGATCTGTGCCGCTGACGTCTGGCACCCGTTCCGTTGTGGTTGAGTTTCTGTAGCCCTTGTTTCGGCCAGTCAGAATCCCTATCCTGAATGCATGCGGATAACCACCTGGGCTGAGTATGGCGTGATTTGCGCGCTCAACCTCGCCAAGCGCACCGATCTCGGCCCCGTGAACGGGCGGGAGATCGCGCGGCAGGAACGGCTTCCCGCCGACTACGTCGAGCAGATCCTGCTCAGGCTTAGGCGCGCGGGAGTGATCGCGAGCACCCGGGGCGCGAGGGGCGGGTACGTTCTGGCGCGACCGCCGGCCGAGATTTCCATCAGAGACGTGATCCACGCCTCTGAGCTCGAGACGTTCGACCTCCACTGCGTGAGCCATCCAGTCGAAGAAGAGCGTTGTTCCGCGTCGCACAGCTGCAGCATCAGGCCCGTGTGGGTGATGTTGCAGCACCGAATCGATGACGTGCTGCAAGGCGTGAGTCTCGCCGACCTGCTGCACGACGAGCCGACGGTGCGTGAGCGCGTTGGATTGCCGAGCGAGGAACCCGCTCGCTCGGAGAAAGTCGGCCTCCCGATACTCGAGACGGTTTAGATTTCGGGACCGGATGCAGAAACGGCGCGTCTGAGTGAGACGCGCCGTTCTTTTTTACGTGCCGAAGGGGGGACTCGAACCCCCACGAGCTTGCGCTCACTGGCTCCTGAAGCCAGCGCGTCTACCAGTTCCACCACTCCGGCGATCTCAGCTCCGAAGATAGAAACCGAGGATAGCGAAGTCAACGCGACGGGCATGGCGGCGCCGAGGAGTTCGTTACGCACGGAAAGTACTCAACGCGAGCGCTTTCCCAGCATCGTTGTTGCGTCTAACTTGAGCACGAAGTCAAATGGCAGAGAAAGTCGAGAAGGATGCGAAAGAGTCGGTCGCGCGGAACAAACGCGCCAGACATGACTACCACATCATCGACACATGGGAAGCGGGGATGGTTCTGACCGGCAGTGAGGTCAAGTCGCTTCGGAACGGAAAGGCCAACATCGCTGATTCCTACGCGATCGTTAAGGATGGAGAGGTTTTTCTGCTCAACCTGCACATTTCGCCCTACGAACAGGCGAGTCATTTCAACCACGAGCCCACTCGGACGCGGAAGCTCCTGCTGCATCGCAAGGAGATCCGCAAGATGATCGGCGCGGTCGAGCGCCAGGGGCTGACGCTGATTCCGCTGGAGGTCTACTTCAAGCGCGGAAAGGCGAAAGTCGCGCTCGCCCTTGGCAAGGGTAAGAAGCTCTACGACAAGCGCGCGGATGAAAAACGCCGCGACGACGAACGCGACATGCAGCGCGCGGTGCGCACCCGATGATCGCCCTCGTTCTGGTCGCGCAAATAATTGGAGCGTCGGCAAATACGCCTGCTCCGACTTTCATCGTCGTCCGCGATGGTCAGCTCACGACGTCGGTTCCCGTCACGATCAACAACGGGGAGCCAAGCGTGCGGGCGGATGTTCTCATGAAGGCGATGAAGGGAATGCTGATCACAGGTACCAATCTCCATTTCACGCTGGCGCTGCCGCGCGCACGTATGGATCTGATCGATGGGATTCCATTCGCCAAACTCGACACGCTGACGGTGCCACTCACGCGCGCCCCACAGGTGCGTGGTGGACAGCTCTACCTGCCGTTTCAGTTCGTAAGCGAGGTGATTCCGCGCTATGGGGGCGGCTACTCCTATGATATTGCGCAGGGGGAGCTGCGAACGTCCGCGCCGAATTCGGTCGTCAGTGCTCCAGCGCCGCGCATCACTCCATCGACGTCGGTCGCTAGCGCTCCGCCCCCGAGCGTTTCTGCTGCGGCAGCACCCCCGCCGGTCCGAAAGCCACCTGTGAACAAGCCGCCGGCACGGAAGCTCGTGGTCATCGACGCAGGGCACGGCGGGCCTGATCGGGGAATGACAGGTCCAATCGGGACATCGCCATGGTTCACCGAGAAGGATGTCACGCTGTCAGTGGCGATGAAGCTGGCGACTGTACTGCGTGCGCGCGGTGTCGATGTGCTGATGACGCGCACCACCGATACGCTGATCGCACTCTCCGATCGAGGTCGGATCGCCAACAGCAATCATGGCGATGTTTTCATCTCGATCCATTGCAACGCGCCCGGAAGCAACACCGCCGCCGGCGCGCGCGAGCACGGATTCGAGACATATTTCCTGGCCGAGGCGAAGACGGAGGACGAGCGACGCGTACAGGACATGGAAAACGAATCGGTGAAGTTCGAGACCGGGGCCAACGCGCCCAAAGGCGACCCGCTCAGCTTCATCATCACCGACATGGCGCAGAATGAGCATTTGCGCGAGTCGAGCGATCTCGCTCAGACCATTCAACAGGGCCTGATCGACGTGCATCCGGGTCCGAATCGTGGCGTGCAGCAGGCGAACTTCGCAGTGCTGCGCGGGTCGTACATGCCTGCCGTGCTGATCGAAATCGGGTTTGGCAGCAACCAGTCAGAGGCGACTTATCTGAGCGATCAGTCGAATCAACGAGCGCTGGCGAGAAACATTGCGGAATCAATAGTCGCCTATCTCGCGCATTACGAGTCCCGAATCGGGGGCGCCCGGTAGCGGTGGCCCCGTCCGCGCTCGAAGTCACCGTCGCGGGGATCGAATTTCAAAATCCGGTGTTGCTTGCCGCTGG
>DASWBG010000288.1:0-11945 GCA_036390715.1 Gemmatimonadaceae bacterium | reverse complement strand
GATTTGACATGATGAAGATCGCCGTTCTCGACCCCGCCAGCGGCATTGCCGGAGACATGTTCCTCGGCGCCCTCGTCGACGTGGGGCTGGACAAAGCGTGGCTCGAGCGACTGCCATCTACGCTGGGATTATCGGGCGTCGCCGTGCGCATCACCGATGTACAACGGTCACACGTTCACTGCGTGAAAGTGGACTTCGACATTCCCGCGCAGCCCCACGGGCGAGCTGTCTCGGAAATTCATCGCCTGATTGATGTCCTGAAGATTCCGGACAAAGTGGCGCGCGCGGCCCATGCTGCGTTCGAGGCGATTGCGACCATTGAAGGCGAGATTCACCGCGTTCCACCGGACGAGCTGCACCTTCACGAAGTCGGAGCGGTCGACGCGATTCTCGACATCATCGGTTCGATCTGGGGCGTCGAAATGCTCGGCATAGAGCGCATCTATAACACGAAGGTCTCGCTTGGCGATGGCACGGTGAAAACCGCCCACGGAGTTCTCCCGGTGCCAGCGCCAGCGACCATCCGTTTGCTCGAGGGATTCAACGTCCGTCACGGACCGCCGGGATCCGGAGAGCTCACGACGCCGACGGGCGCCGCGCTGCTCCGCGTTCTGTCGAAGGGTGCGCCTCCGCAGGAATACAGTCCACGGCAAAGCGGTTACGGAGCCGGCACGCGCGACATCCAGGGCCAGCTCAACGCGCTCCGCATCATTGTAGGTGAAGCCACGGTCGATCAAGCCGATCATCACGATCACCATCACCGTGAGCACGTTCATACGGAACATCTCCATGTGCTCAGCGCGGACATCGATGACATGTCGCCGGAGGAGCTCGCGGGCGCCGCCGATGTGCTGCGCGCCGAAGGCGCTCTCGATGTCGTGCTGCTGCACACGACCATGAAAAAAGGAAGGCTTGGAACTCGCGTCGAGGCGCTCGTGCAGACTTCGGATCTCGCCCGTCTCGAGGAGAAGATCTTCACTCAATTCACGACGCTCGGAGTGAAGACGTTCGACGTAGTGCGAAACGCGCTCGAGCGGGAGTCGCGCCTTGTTCGATTCGATGGGCGTGACATCCGGGTCAAGGTCGCCACACTTCCCGACGGCTCCCGAAGAGCGAAGCCGGAGTTCGACGACCTGCGACGCGTCGCTGAAGAAACGTCACGGCCAGTGGCCGAAATTCGGTCGGAAGTGATGAGCGCGCTCAACGAAGCCGATCTCGCTTCGTCCACGGCGCGAGGAAAATAGTTTGGATCTCGAGGACCGACTCATCTCCGCGATTCGCGCGGCCGCTCGAGACCGTGTCGCATACGTCTGCTACTCGGGTGGGGTCGACTCGACCCTCGTCCTCGCCGCGTCGGTGCGGGCGGGGATCGACACGGTTGCCTTGCTTGGCGTGAGCGCTTCACTCGCCGCCTCGGAGCGCGCCGACGCACATCGGATCGCCAGCGAGATCGGGGCGAGCGTCGAGGAAGTCGAAACCAATGAGATGGAGCTCGCCGGATATCGCGCCAACGCCGGCGATCGCTGCTATTACTGCAAGAGTGCGCTGTACGACAGAGTTCAAGCGCTCGCCGCTACGCGAAACTCGGAAGAGGTGATCTTCGTCGGAACCCACATCGACGACCTTGGCGAGCACAGGCCCGGTCTTCAGGCGGCGATGGAGCGGGGCGTCATTGCGCCGCTCGTCGATGCCGGATTCAACAAGTCGGAAGTACGCGCTCTCGCGCGGCGATGGAATCTGTCGAACGCGGAGAAGCCTGCTGCTCCGTGCCTGGCAAGCAGGGTTCCAGTCGGAATCGAAGTGACACCGGAGCGGCTGGCGCAGATCGAGGACGTCGAGGAATTCCTGCGCCTGCACGACATCTGGCCCGCACGCGCACGCTGGCACGAAGGAGTAGTTCGCCTGGAGATTCCGCCGGAGATGTTCGAGCGCGTCGTGACCGACCCGCTTCGGCAAGAGCTGCGAAGCGCCTGCAGGAAGGCCGGCTTCAAGTTTGTCGCGCTCGACCTGGGTGGGCTCCAGAGCGGAAGCGTCGCGCTCCCCCTGGTGGCGTCATGACGCAGGTTCGATGGGACGTGGATCGCGAGTCGCGCACCGGAGTTCCTGAAGTGGTTTATGGTCCGGGGAAGACACCTGCGCATCTTCGTCAGATCTTCGAGAACACGACGGAGCTTCGCATGGCCTCGAGGTTGAGCGCAGAGCAGATGGAGGTCCTCAACGATCTGGCGACCATCTACCCGGAAGCGCGCATGGCTGTCCGCAATCCCCGCGCGAAGAGGGATATGCCAGTGGTGCCAGTCATTACGGCTGGAACGGCCGACATCCCGGTTGCGCTGGAAGCGGCGACTACTCTCGATGCGATGGGCGTTCCGACAGCCACCCATTTCGATGTCGGCGTGGCGGGAATACATCGCCTTCAGTCGATTTTGCCCGAGCTGACGGCAGCTCGCGTATGCATCGTCGTCGCCGGAATGGATGGAGCGCTACCCGCGGTCATCGCTGGTTTGCTCCGTGCGCCGGTGATCGGAGTGCCGACTTCCGTCGGAACCGGCGTTGCTCAGGGCGGAATGGTCGCGCTCAACACCATGCTCGCCAGCTGCAGTCCCGGAGTAGCAGTGGTGAACATCGACAACGGATTTGGCGCCGCGTGTCTGGCGCTCAAGATCCTTGGTTCCAACCAGCCCGACTAGCGCTGCTGGTTCTTCGATGATGAAATCTTAGCCGCGAAGTAAAGAACCCAGCGAGCCGTTTGGTTCCCTCGCTGAAGCGAGTGGAACGAACAGTGCTCCATGATCGACAACCTCTCAGGGAGTTGCATTCATGGCTATCGCATACGGTGATCCGGCGCTGCTCAATCTTGGGTTGTTGCTGATTCGCGTGATCTTTGGCCTGACAATGTTCGCTCACGGCGCTCAAAAGCTCTTCGGTTGGTTCGGTGGGTACGGTCTCGCGGGCACTGGCGGGTTTCTCGAGTCACTCGGCTTTCGCCCGGGACACAGGTTTGCAGCAGCAGCCGGGCTCAGTGAGTTCGTGGGCGGGTCGCTATTTGCCCTTGGGCTTTTCGGCCCAGTCGGACCGGCGCTCATTCTCTCGGTGATGCTCGTCGCATCCATAAGCGTACACTTTCGCAACGGATTCTTCGCGACCGCGAACGGAGTCGAGTTGCCTCTCCTCATGGCGACCGCGGTCGTAGGAATAGCGCTCATTGGATTTGGGACCTATTCGCTCGATGCTGCGCTGGGCCTCGCCACGTTGTGGACGCCCACGCTCATAGGGCTTGCGCTCGCCGTCGGGGTCATCGGCGGCTTTCTCAATCTTCTGCTCAGAAAAAAGCCGACGACACCTGCGATCTGACTTTCTCGCTCACGCCGATGTCATGCGATCGATCGTGCTACTCGGCACGACGGTCGCATCTGTAAGCGTGAGATCGAATCGGTGGGATCAAACGCGAGTCATAGAGGAGTGATAGTGGCGCGATGACCGAAGCGGGCCAATCGAGCTCCGCCGTCCCCGCGGTGCTCGGTCACCGTCAGATACTGATTGCGTTCAGCGGCCTCGTCCTGGCGATGCTGCTCGCCGCACTCGACTCCACGATCGTCTCGACTGCGCTGCCGACCATCGTGAGCGAGATGGGCGGGCTCGAGCACCTTGCCTGGGTAGTGACTGGCTATCTGCTGGCGCAAACCATCGTCACGCCAGTCTACGGAAAGCTGGGCGATCTGTACGGGCGAAAGATCGTAATGCAATCGGCGATTGTGCTCTTTCTCATAGGCTCGGCGCTGTGCGGGCTGAGCCAGAACATGACACAGCTGATTCTTTTTCGCGCGATCCAGGGAATGGGTGGGGGCGGGCTCGTGGTCACGACCCAGGCGGTCGTGGGCGACATCGTGCCGCCGCGAGATCGCGGACGCTATCAGGGAATCTTTGGTGCAGTCTTCGGTCTCTCCAGCATTGCCGGTCCGCTGCTGGGCGGCTATTTCACCACGCAACTGTCGTGGCGTTGGATCTTCTACATCAATCTGCCAGTCGGTATTGCCGCACTGGTGGTGTTGGCCGCTACGCTCCCCTCGTTTTCACGTCGCGTGGCCCGCGCTATCGACTACGCCGGCGCCGGGCTGCTCGCCGTGGTGTTGAGCAGCATCACTCTTCTGTCCGACCTGGCCGGAGCGACGTACCCATGGTCCTCGCCAATGTCGATCGGATTGATTGGGGTTTCCCTGCTGTCACTCGTTCTATTTGTGGTGGTCGAGCGCAAAGCAGCTGAGCCCGTGCTGCCTTTGCATCTCTTTCAGCAGCGGACGTTTGTGGTCACCTCCATCGTGGGACTGATAGTCGGATTCGCCCTGTTTGGATCGGTCACATACTTCCCGCTCTATCTGCAGGTCGTAAAAGGCGTAACGCCGACAGGGTCTGGAATGCAGATGGTACCAATGATGGGCGGCATGCTGGTGACATCGATCATGTCGGGCCAGCTTATCAGCCGAACGGGCCGCTACAAGGTATTTCCGCTGCTCGGCACCGCGGTCATGACAGTGGGACTCTTTCTGCTGTCGCGACTCACGTCTGAAAGCACCAACACCACCGCGTCGCTACTAATGCTCATTCTTGGCATCGGGCTCGGAATGGTGATGCAGGTTCTCGTTATCGCGGTGCAGAACGACGTCGACTACCACGATCTCGGAGTAGCGACCTCCGGTGCGACGCTGTTTCGATTGATTGGCGGGTCCCTCGGAACCGCAATCCTTGGAGCAATATTCGCAGGGCGACTGACTGCCAATCTCCTTCGTCTCCTGCCGCCAGGTACTGCTGCGACTGGAGGGGCGCGCAACATGAGCGTGCAAGCATTGTTGCAGCTCCCATCTTCCACTCGCGCGCTGTACGCTGACGCGTTCACCTCGTCGCTTGACACTGTATTCCTCGTCGCCACCGTTGTCTGCGCAGTTGGGTTTGTCCTCGCCTGGTTCCTGCCTGAACGGCCGCTTCGCGCAACGGTCGCGGCGTCGGCACGCGATGCGGGAAACGAGGCGGGCGAAGCATTTGCGCGCGCATCGGACGAGGATGCAGTCGCCGCACATTTGTACGCCACCCTCTCCTCGCTCGCCGATCGTGATGTGCAGCGCGCGCACATCGCGATGATCGTCGCACGCGCTGGAGAGACGCTCAGTCCGGTCGCGGCCTGGCTCCTTGTACAAGTCGAGCGGGAGCCAAAGGTTTCACCATTCGAGCTCGCACGCAGCCGCGGAATTCCACCTGAGCGTGCACAGGCTGCTCTGGAGGAACTGCGAAGGCGCGGACTAGTCACCATACCGCGCGTGGATTCGACAACGCATTCCGAGCTCACCGCGTCCGGATGCAAGGTGCTGGAGCGCCTCGTTTTGGCGCGACGCATCCACCTGGCGGAGCTGGCCGAGGAATGGGATCCAACCCACGAGAACGACGCTTCGGCCTACTTACGGAACGCGGTAAAGGATCTCGTACCCGACGTAAGACCCATAAGCTGAACTACAACTGCAACTGAACGTGCTGCCCGCAGCCTGTTCAGTTGCAGTTGTAGTTCTTGAGGACTACCTCTTGGCGAGTTCCCTCACTGTCGCCGCGAGCGACTGTACCCGCGTCGGATCCGACGCCGTACGCGCATCCTGATCCAGCCTGGTTGCCAGCTGCGTCAGCGCCGCTCGCTCGCCAGTGCCTTTCAGTTTCTCCGCGCGAGCGAGATCGCGCGCAATGGCGGAAGATCGTTCAGATGAAATTCCCTTGTCTCTGACGAGCTGATCGAGGTACGCGCGCGCTACCACGTAGCTCGCCGGCCACACCAGCTTCGGCTGATTCTGCGGATTGAACACATCGAAGCGCACCAGCTTCGCCGCATCGATCTCGTTTTGTGAGAGCTGGTCACTCGCCTTGAGATCGAGCACATCGAGACCGCGATCGATTTCCGAGGCGTAGATATGGCCGTTGTACCAGTACGTTCCCCAGTCGCCACCAAGCAGCAGCTTGGTCGAGTCCATCGGTCCACGGTCGAAGAACGCGATTTCCTTCGGATGCGCGGGATCCGTGAAATCGAAAACGGAGACGCCACCCTGATACCAGGCCTGGGTCATGACGTCACGGCCCGGAATCGGAATGAGCGAGCCATTGTGAGCCACGCAATTCTCCTGATCAGTCTGCGCTACTGGCAGCTTGTAATGGCCCGCGGGAGTCATTTTGTCGCCGGCACGGTAGAAGATCGCGTCCGCGCCCCAGGTGATCTTGTCGGTTGGCCGACACCGCGGCGCCATACCGCCGCCCCATTCATCGCTGAATAACACCTTCGTCCCATCATTATTGAACGTCGCTGAATGCCAGTACGCGAAGTTCGGATCGATCACAGCGGCGATTCGCTTCGGATGGACCGGATCGCGTATGTCGAGCAGAATGCCGTTCCCCGAACAAGCGCCAGCCGCGAGGCCGATCGCCGAGTAGACCGTGATGTCGTGGCACATGTTCGTCTGCGTGGTGGTCTGCGTTCCTGGCCCGTGCGCTCCGCCGAGCCACAATCCAGCGATGGCGCCCGCAGAGTCCGCGAAAATTCGCGGTGAGTTGACTACCCGAGCGTTCTGGGGAGCGGCGACCGGTACCTTGATGATGTCGATGCGGAACAGCGATGTAGTCGTATCAGTCAGCGATGCGCCGCGGGAGCACCCGGCCAGCTCGGAGCCCGATCGAACCACGCTCGTACCGGAAACGTAGATGTACACGTTGTCCGGATCATTCGGATCGATCACCAGCGTGTGCGTGTGCGATCCGCGGCAGGTCTGTACGGCGGCCACCTGCTTCGGATGATCGAGGTCGCTGATGTCGAAGATACGGACGCCGCGAAAACGCTCGGCGCTGACGGTGTCGGTCACTCCCTGGGCGCCGCAGTCCAGACGCCCACGCGTCTCTTCCACAGAAAAGAACAGCAGATTCTTGTAAATGGAGGGATCGCCCTGACCACCGGGGCACACAAATGATGTGCGCAGCGTTGGGCTTCTCGGATTGGAAATGTCCCAGACCTGGAAGCCGTTGAATCCGCCCTGGAACGCCAGGTTCCCCTTGAATGCGAGGTCCCCGTTGAGGAAGGCGAAATCGCCGAGGTTCTGGGGATTCCCGAAATTCTGCGGCCGCGCGCCGTGACCAACCAGCTCCAGATTGCGGGCAACCTCGGCGGCATCCTGGTAGCCGGCGCGGAGTCCAATGCGGGGGTCGTCGTGGCTGATGGCGACGCTATCGCCCTGCGCTCCGGCAGTCGCTGCGAGCAGCGACCCGGCAAGTACGAGCAGATGGCGGAGGTGAAGGATGCTCCATCGAGCGGACAAAATCGGGAACGTATATCTCGGTGTCATTTACGTTTTCTCTGGGTGTGGGTATGGTGGTTCAGACTGGATTTGCTCAACGGTGCGTCTTTGCGCCAGTGGGACCTAGCGTATCCAGAAGAGCGTTCATTCGCGCAATCTCGGCGCGCTGATCGGAATCTACCTCGGACGCGAAACGAAAAACTTCCGCCTCCTGCGCGGATCCGGTGGTGCCGAGGAGGCTGGCGACCATCACCAGCGCGCCTTCGTGATGGTGAATCATATCCTTTAGAAAGAGCCTGTCGAACTCATCGCCATTCGCCCTTGCCAGCTCCGAGAGCTGTTCAGCGGTGAGCATTCCTGGCATCAGAGTATCCGACATCGCCATGCCTGGCATGTTCATGGAGCGATCCGCAGCGGCTTGGTGGTCGTGCATCGCGTCGCTCATCGGAACCGGCTGATGACGGTCCGTCAACCATTGCCGCATCATCGCGATCTCGTCCTTTTGTGAGACAGTGATTCGCTGGCCGAGGGATCGGATGTCCTGGCGGGAAGTACGTGCTGGTATGAGCGCCGTCATCGCCAGCGCCTGCGCGTGGTGCCCGATCATCCCTTGCATGAAACGCACATCCGCTGCCGTATAGCGTGGCGCATTCTGCGCCGACGCCATCGCGGGCGCGATGAACGCGAGAGCAAGAACGATTGGAATATCTCTGAACGATTTATTCATGAGCTCTGTGATTGGAACGTATTTCGCCGCTCGTTTGTTGCAAGCTCGCGATGCTGTTGTAATCCTGGCGTCAGCCAGGAGCCGTCTTGCTCCCGATTCGTTCGAGCGCCCAAGCCGCGTGCTCCGCCACGAGGGGCTCCGTGTCCTCGAGTGCCTCGACGAGAATAGACACGTCGTCGGCAGTTCCGACGTTGCCGAGGGCCGTTGCAGCGTTGCGCGCGAGTCCGCGCCGCTTCGCTCGCTTCATCGGAGATCCTCTAAAAGCCTTGCGGAAGGAGTCGTCATCCATCGATAGAATTCTCCTTGCAACCGCTCGCGTGTCGCCGTCGAGAATATCGCGCGGGCGAAATGCCTCTTCTCGAATGTCCTGGGAAAATCGGACGTTCCATGGACAAACATCCTGGCAGATATCGCAGCCGTAGATGAGTCCCCCAATCTTCTCGCGCTGGTCTGACGGAATCCCGCCCTTCGCCTCGATGGTGAGATAAGAGATGCACTTAGTGGCGTCGAGCACGCGCGGACCCGCAAAAGCATCGGTCGGGCAGGCGTCCAGGCAGCGAGTGCAACTACCGCATCGATCCGCGTCGAATGAAGCGTCGGAGACGAGATCGAGATCCACGACCAGCACGCCGATGAAAAAGAACGACCCTATATGCGGATTTATCATGTTCGTGTTCTTCCCGAACCATCCGAGCCCTGCACGACGCGCGAGATCGCGCTCGAGAATGGGGCCGGTGTCGACATAAGCCTTTCCACCGATCGGTCGGCAAAGCTCCGACTCGAGCCAACAATGCAAATCTTCGAGCCTGGCCGTCATGATGTCGTGGTAGTCGTCGCCTCGTGCGTAACGGGCAATGGGTCCGCTTGGCTCTCGACCGCCGTAGCTCAAGCCGACTACGACAGCGCTGATGGCGCCGGCAACGGGCAGCCTCGAGTCGCGGCGCTTCGCCGCCCCTCGCGAGAGATAGTCCATCTCGCCCGCGTAGCCCTTCTCGATCCATGAGTCGAACGCGGCTGCCGTTTCCATGGGACCTAGCGACGTGATACCGACAAGATCGAAGCCGAGTCCATAAGCCTGCGCCTTCAGCAAATGTTCCAGGGACAAAGCCTCAGTAATTGGGGCAATCACTCGTTTACACTCGCCCAACGGGCATAACGCTCGACGTCAGTGACGGAAGGCACGGCGTCGTAGTCACCATAAGCGGTGTACATACGCCAGCGGAGATACGTAGGATCGGGCAATGGAAGAAACGGGAACTGCCGGTACCAGCGGTTGGACCTGAATCGCCAGGTGATCCGGATCAGATCGATCGCAAGTCGCGGACGGCGTGTTGCCCGCAACGCCAATCGGAACGCGAGTCGTAGCCATGGCATGACACTCCTAATATATAGAAGGGGTCATGCTTCTCTCGGATACCCACGTGCTTGGACTCATCTCCGATACGCACGGACTGGTTCGTCCGGGCGTTCACGACGCGCTGACGGGAGTAGAGCTGATTCTTCACGCTGGTGATGTGGGTGGGTCCACGATTCTCGACGAGCTGCGCCTGATCGCGCCGGTGAGAGCGGTATTCGGCAACACCGATCCGCCAGGCGAGCCAGGGCTCGAGAGTGAGATCGCCCTCGAGGTTGGCGGATTACGCGTTCACGTCAGTCACGGGCACGAGGTCGGCAGTCCCACCCCGGCGAAGCTCGCTGCGCGCTACGATGCGGATGTGATCATTTACGGTCACACGCACCGGCCGCTCGTCACACGGCACGATGGAAGACTGTTCATCAATCCTGGAGCCGCGGGCCCGAAACGATTCAACATTTCACCGAACGTCGGAAGATTGATAATCGCGCGCGGAAGGGCGGAGGTGGAGATCATTGATCTCGCTTGAGCTGATGGCGGAAGAGGTGCAGGTGTGGGTGGCGTCGCTCGATGTGACCGATGAGCGTTACGACACCCTGGCTCGAGTGCTGCCGTCGGAGGAGAAGGACAGGGCCGCGAGCCTTACTCCGATAGCGGCGCGACGGTTCGTCGTCGCGCGCGGTATCCTGCGAACTCTGCTTTCGGGCTTTACCGGGACATCAGCGGAAAAGCTGCGCTTCAGGTACGGCAATTCCGGGAAGCCCTTTCTCGTCGATCGCAACCACATCCATTTCAACATTACGCACTCCGCGGATCTCGGCCTCTTCGCGTTTGCGCCGGATCGTTCCGTCGGCGTAGACGTCGAGAACGAACGACCGGTGAGACGATTGCTCGACGTCGCCCAGCGTTTCATGTCGGATGACGAGCTCCGGTCACTTGTTAACACGGCGCCGGACGAGCGTGATGCGGCGTTCCTCAGATCGTGGGTCGTGCGCGAGGCGCGTCTCAAGGCGGAGGGGAAAGGCGTCTGGTCGGGATCGGATCACACCAACCCGGGTCCGAACCTTACGCACAAGCTCTTCACGCCGCGCCCGGGGTATATCGCTGCTGTGGCGGCCGAGAATTCCGATTGGAGGCTCTACACTTGCGCGATGAAGGACTAGGCGGAGCGACCAGCATTCACCTGAGATAACCTGTTCCCGGCAGCCCGGTGCCATACCGTTGCCGAGTCCGGCTTTGCGGTCGCCATGTACAAGCCTCTTATTTCCACTTCTAGCCGCGCGCGGTACCACGGCGCCGGCTACAGGGCCGACCTGGATTCAGCTCGACGAGGAGGTAGGATGCGGAAGATTTCCGGATTGTTTGGTGCTTTGATCCTTGCGCTCACCACCGTTTCATGCGGTGGCTCCACCGCTCCGGGTGGTGGCGGCGGTGGCGGTGGAGGAGGCGGTGGAGGAGGCGGCGGCGGGACCTGTCCAGCGGGCACATTCTGCATGACCGCAACCACCTTCACGCCGACTACGCTAACTGCTGCGGCGGGCGCGACTGTCACGTGGCAGAATTCTTCCGGTGTGGGACATAACGTCGTCTGGGACGACGCTACGGGAAGAGCCGCTGCGTTAGCCGGCGACGACACCGGCGACATGCCGAACTTCGACACCGGCATGTCCCACACCCGCAAGTTCAACACTGCGGGGACGTATGGGTTTCATTGCACCATCCACCAGGGAATGACGGCGAAACTCACGGTCCAGTAAAATCGCCGACTGAAAGAGCGAGTCCGTCCACGATCGCGCCATCGTGACCAACGAGTTCAATGGGCACCGGCGGATATTCGGCAGGTGATCCGGATCAAAGGCTTGGCAAGCGTATTCCTACTGGCCGCGCTTCTGGGCGGCTGCCACCACCCGTTAGAGCCGTGGGAAGAGATCGATCTTTCGAAAGCCGTAAGGATCGAACCGAGCGCGCAATACGTCGCGTGGTGGAATGAGCTCGAAGTGTACTCCGGCCTTGCAGGCGACATTCACAAGGTCGCTTTCTACGTGGATCCCAACGACTCGACGATTCAAGTAGGAAGCGAATCTTACTGGGGGTACTGGATTCAGAGGGGAAACAGGATTGTCCTCGCCGAGCCTTGGGCCGAAAACGAAAAACTCGTTAAGCACGAGGAGATGCACGCCTTGCTCCAATCCCCATTTCATCCGCCGGCCTACTTCAATGGTCCGTGCGGCGATCTCACATACGCTCAGGAAGGATAGAAAGGCCGCGCTCGATAGGATGCTCTGCCAGGTTAGCGGGCACCTCGGTACGCGGTGAACACATCCCTGCCGAAACTCGCGAGCCCGGGCTGGCCCGCATAGCCGAGGTGATGGAGCCCGAACACGTCCTCGATGCTGCGCAACAGCGCGTAATGATTGTATGGCACGTTCGACACCGTCCCCGGCTTGATAAATCGGGACAACAGCACCGCCCCGGTGCGGCCACCGCCCGGGCCGTTCACACCAGGGTTTATGGTGTTAGGTCCTGGAGGCTCCCCGCAACACGCTGA
>DASWBG010000287.1:0-8169 GCA_036390715.1 Gemmatimonadaceae bacterium | reverse complement strand
CAAAGTTGTCTATGCGAGTGCCGTGACTCCTACTGCGCTCAGCAGTGACGTAATGCTCGTTTCGCCAAACCCAGGCAACAACGTTGCGTTTGGCCATGTGGAGCTCAATCGAATAACGCGCACGGGCACCGCAACGTTCTCGGGCGGCACGGGCAAGTTCGAACACTTCAGCGCGAGTGTCGCTATCACGTTCGTGAGCCCCGCAAACTGGTCCTGGGACGGAACGTACAGCTTCGGAAACAACGGCGACGGGAACTGAACGAACCTGCTGCAGGCTTTCATCATCACGTCCATGCGCTTGTGAACGCCGGGATCCTCTCAGCAACGGCTGGCCAAACACTGATCGACGCTGCGCAGAAGCTGATTAATGAATTGAGTCCGTAACCCAATCACGAGAGCGATCGCTCTGAATCCTTCCCTGCATTCGGCTCTCACTTTGCTGGAGAATACAATGAAGTACGCACTTTGCGCTCTCGCGATCGCTGCCGCTGCGTGTCAAGACAGCCCAGTAGCTCCCCCTACGCGACCCGCCTTGGTAGGCTCGTTGTCCGAGCGCGGTGGATCCTCGTCGGAGACGACGTTCGACTTCACGACCATCGACGTGCCCGGCGCGTCGACCACGCTCGCCCTCGACATCAACAACGAGGGCGTGATCGTCGGTCGCTACGTGGTCGCCGGTAAGACGCATGGCTTCCTGCGCAGCAAGGCGGCCGAGTTCACAACGATTGATTTCCCGGGCGCCGGCCTCACGGTGGCGGGCTCGCTCAACAACCGTGGCGACATCGTGGGGTGGTACATTCTGCCAGCCGCGCCAACTGTTCGGCGCGGCTTCCTGCTCCGGGACGGCGCGTTCACCGCGATCGACCCGCCGGGGTCGATCTTCACCAACGTGCTGGGGATCAACGATCGCGGCGAGATCGTGGGACGTTTCTGCACTCTCGCCATATGCCTGCCTTTCCCTGGCAACGGCGACTTCCATGGCTTCCTGCTCCGCGAAGGCGAATTCACGACGATCGACTTCCCCGGGTCCCACGAAACGAATGTGTTCAAAATCAATGATCGTGGGCAGATTATAGGCGGTTACGGGGCTCCCGACGGTAATGAGCTGCCGTTCTCGTTGTCAAGAAAGGGCAAGTTCACCTCGATCGCTCTTCCCGGCGCAAAGCAAATCTCGCAGGACAACGGAGGACTCAATGGTCGCGGCGACATCGTGGGCATCTACTGCGACGGCGCCCCGCCGTGTTTCATCGGTCCGCGCACACATGGCTACGTCCTGAGCGGTGACGACTTCACGACGATCGATGTCCCCGGCGCTCTCGGCACTACTGCGGTCGGGATCAACACTCGCGGGGAAATCGTGGGGTTCTCCTTTGATGCAAGCGGCAGTGGCCATGGCTATCTGCTGCGCTGGGGGCAGCGAGACAGAAGATGAACGCGGCGACCGGTTGCCCGGGCTGAGTGATCGAATGATCGCCACACGCGTCGCGGCCCCTCCGGAGTTACTCAAAGCAAAACCGCCCCCCAAAGGAGGGCGGTTTCGTTTCTCTTGAGGTCGTGGCGGTGTTGGCGCACCGTTCTCCGCGACTGAGCTTTATGGGCCTGGGTAAAGTTGAAGGCCGCTTTCATTCGAAAGACTGCGCTGCTGACGATTGCCCTATCGACACTTCAAAGAAACTTCATCCCTTCCAGTATGTCCCGACTCTGATCGCTAGCAGGCCTCCCGTCACTGTCACGCACGGTGGGAGAAGGGGGCGAGGCGACACCAATGTGATGTTCGAGAAGGAGCGCGGCACCCAGGCGGGGTAGTCTTCTTTTTTTGTTGACCAATGGCCAGCATCTTAATTGGCAGCATGGCCCTTCACGAGCGATGGTTCACCGACGAAACCAAGTTCCCGGTGCAGTTCGACACCTGGAGCTCACCAAATAGTTTGGTCCCCGTCGCCGTCGCGCTCGGCATCGCGATCATCGCGACAGTGATTTACCGAGCTCGCGGCCGACACAGCGTCGTGCCTGGACCAATCGCGCTCGGCATGCCTTGGGAGAATTACGTCCAGCTCTTGAGCTGGGTGCCGCTCGTGATCGGCGTGCACATGGGCGTCACACTGCTCGTGAGTGGAGTTAGCAGACAACTCTTCATCCCCAACCTCCTGCTGCCCGAGAATCTCCTCGGCGGCTTGCTCGGAATGGTGGAGATCGCGATTGCCCTCAGCTTCATCTACGGCGCGCTCGCGCGTCCCGCCGCCGCGGCGCTCGGCGTCATCTGGATTATCGGGACACTGGTTTTCGGACCGCTCCGACTCGTCGAGCATACCGAGATACTCGGCGTAGCTTTCTTCCTCTTCGCAACTGGGCGCGGCCCGCTGGCGTTCGACATGGCGCTCGGAAAACTGAACAAGCCGGTATCGACACTCATCCCGTACGCGGTTCCCGTGCTCCGGGTCGCGCTGGGAATCGGCTTGACGATTGTCGCCTTCACCGAGAAGCTGTGGAACATCCCGATGGGTCTCGCCTTCCTATCGGATCATCACTTCAACTTCTTTCCGTACATCGGGCTGCCGCAGGTCGACGACACGAAGTTCCTGTTGATCGCGGGAACCATAGAATTACTCGTCGGGTTAATGTTCATCGCGGGAACGTACGTCCGCCTCATCATCATCGTGACGCTGATACCGTTCAATCTCACGCTACCGTTTCTCGGGTGGCGTGAGTTGGTCGGTCATCTGCCGACGTACGGAATTCTCGCGCTATTGCTGCTTTGGGGTGATGAGCGGCCGGGGGAGGAAGGGGCGCTCGTGAGGGCATTGCGGGGAGGGGTGGCGTAGGAACCCAAAAAAACAAACTACGCTGCTGCCCGCTTCCCGCTGTTCGCTCAGCGCTTTTCGCTAAAGCTAACGGACAGGTCGATTACGCTTTCGATCAAACCGAAAACAATTCGCCAAGCAACACTGTCCCCTTCTCTAGCGAGAAGCGGGCAGCAATGAGCGGGCAGCGGGTAGCAGCGTAGTCCAATACCGGTCCAGCCTATCGAACCTTGACGCGCCAGTCCGGCACACCTAAGGTGAGGACCCCGGCATTACTTGCTTCACCTTCCACTCCCACCCGGTGGAGGAGGCAGGATGAGTAGCACGAAATGGATTGCGGCGCGAACGGCGCTTGCCGCGCTGGCGATCGCGGCATTCGCATCCACGGCTCAGAGTCAGCAGAGCGACGCCCGCACGATACGCGAGCTTTCGGATCAATGGCAGCGGGACGTCGCCGCGCAAAACGTGGAAGCCATCGCCGCCCTTCACACTCCCGATGCGGTGGTGATGATGTCCCACGCTCCGCTCGCAACGGGCACGACGGCGATTCGTGCAATGTGGGCCGAGGGGGTAAAGACGCCGGGTCTCGTTCTGCATTGGACGCCGACGAAGATCGAAGTGGTCAGCCCCACCCGAGCGATCGAATACGGCACCTACACCGAGTCGTTCGATACGCCGGAAGGAAAGGGGACCGACGCGGGCAACTACGTTACTGTCTGGCACAAGATCAACGGCAAGTGGCGAGTGGCTCTCGATGCGCCGAACACGACCACTCCGTTGCCGGCGGCTCCAATGGCAATGGCCAACGTGCAGATACTGGCCAACAATGCGCTCACGTGGACCGACTTCGCGCCGCCGGGTTTCGATCCAGGAATGAAGCTCGCGGTTTTGAGCGGCGATCCCGGTGCGAAAGGCCCGTACGTCGTGCGCCTGCAGTTTCCTGCTGGCTACAGGTTTCCCGTTCACTGGCATCCGGGCATCGAGAACCTGACGGTAGTTTCGGGAACGTTCCAACTCGGAATGGGCAACACCGCCGATTGGAGCGCGCTGAAAAATTATGGGCCCGGTGATTTTCTCTACGTTCCACCGAAGCACGCGCACTTTGGGGGCAGCACCGCGCAGGGTCCCTCCGTGGTTCAGTTACATGGTGAGGGTCCGTTTCAGGTAATACTCGGAGCGCCGAAGTAATCGCCCGTTGAACGGCGGCACGGTGATCGCCGTGCCGCCGGTCGTGCAGCAACAAGCTGAACGAGACTAAGAACGACGTAGCAGCGTAGTTGATTTCGAGATACCGGCAGCGGTACGTTCCGATCAGGATGATCAACCGGACTCTGCCAGCGGGGACTCTCGCCTTCCTGCTCCTCGTCACCGCCCTGAGTGCGCAGGAGAACCACGGCGCGCAGCAGGATTGGCCGGCTTACGGTGGCGATGCCGAAGGAACGCGCTACTCGCCGCTGACGCAAATCAATCGCTCGAATGTCGGTCAGCTGAAAGTCGCCTGGCAATTCGATCCGGGCGCCGGTGGCGGGCGCTTTCAAGCCCAACCGATCGTTGTCGACGGAGTTCTGTACAGCGTTACGCCCGATAGCAGCCTCGTGGCGCTCGACGGCGCGACGGGCAAACTGAAGTGGTCCTGGAAATCTGGAGAGCGAACTTTCGTTCGCGGCCTCACTTATTGGACAGATGGAAAAGAGCAGCGAGTGTTCGCCGCGTTTGGCCGCTACATCTACGCGGTTGACGCCGCTATCGGCAAACCCTTCTCTGATTTCGGGCGCGGGGGCCGCATTGACCTTCATTATGATTTGGACCGCGATCCCGAGCGGCAGTCAGTCAGCCTGACCACACCGGGCGTCATCTACAAGGATTTGTACATCGTTGGTGGCCGGACGTCGGAGGGACTGCCGGCGTCTTACGGGGACATCCGCGCCTACGACGTCCGCACCGGAAGACTTCGCTGGACGTTCCACACCGTTCCGCGTCCCGGCGAATTCGGCTACGAGACCTGGCCGAAAAAAGCCTGGACCTACACCGGAGCGGCCAACAACTGGGCTGGTATGGCGGTCGATGTGAAACGTGGTATCGTCTTCGTCCCCACCGGATCGGCCGCGGCGGATTTCTACGGCGCCAATCGCATCGGAGACGATCTTTTCGCGAATACGTTGCTCGCGCTCGACGCAACGACCGGCAAACGCATTTGGCATTTCCAAGGCGTCAAGCACGACATCTGGGATCGCGATTTTCCGTCGCCTCCGACGCTCGTGACGGTCAAGCGTGACGGGATGAGCGTCGATGCTGTGGCGCAGACAACCAAGCACGGCTTCGTGTTTCTGTTCGATCGTACGAACGGCACGCCGCTCTTCCCGATCGAGTATCGCCGCGTGCCGCCGAGTAGCGTTGAAGGCGAGGCGGCGGCTCGGATGCAGCCGTTTTCGCTGAAGCCCGCGCCTTATGCTCGGCAACTGTTGACTGAAGACATGTTGACCACTCGAACGCCGCAGGCGCACCAGTGGGCGCTTAAGCAGTTCAAGACGTTCCGCAGCGAAGGGCAGTTCGTCCCCTTCATGGTCGGCAAAGCAACCGTGCTCTTCCCGGGATTCGATGGTGGCGCAGAATGGGGTGGCTCTGCCCTCGATCCAACTACCGGCGTGTTGTATGTGAACGCGAACGACATCGCGTGGACGTCGAGCATGCGCAGCACGAGGCCGGTGGCAAGCCTGCCAAGCCTGGGCCGTCAGACGTATCTCAATCAGTGCGCAGCCTGTCACGGAGAGAACATGTCCGGTCGCTCGGGCTTCCCCTCGCTCGTCGGCATCGCGAACCGACGCACGCCCGCGCAAGTCGCCGGGAGCATCCGGAATGGAGCTGGTCGGATGCCTGGCTTTTCTTCGCTTCCGCCGGAGACGCTGGCTCAGCTCATCAAGTACATCACGAGAGGCAAGGCGAAGGGAGCTACGCCGGGTTCACGTTCACCCTACGAACTCACATACGATTTCACCGGCTACCATAGGTGGTACGACCCCGACGGCTATCCCGCGGTGGCGCCGCCATGGGGAACGTTGAATGCCATCGATTTGAATTCCGGCGAGTACGTCTGGAAGATTCCGCTAGGCGAGTATCCGGAATTAGCTGCTCAAGGTCTGAAGGACACGGGCTCCGAGAATTACGGCGGGCCGATCGTGACTGCCGGCGGGTTGGTCTTCATCGGCGCGACGAATTTCGACCAGAAGTTTCGCGCCTTCGACAAGGATACCGGTAAGCTGTTGTGGGAGACGGTGATGGTGAACTCCGGCAACGCGACTCCGATCACCTATGAGGTGAACGGAAAACAATTCGTCGTGATCGCGGCGTTCGGCGGGTACGCTGGAGACCGGGCCGCGGCGTCGGGCGGTGCGTTCGTTGCGTTCGCGTTGCCATAGGCTTACGTGGAGTAATTTCAAGAAACAGAGTGTGGTGAAAGGCGGGCTCGTGCGTCATCTAATCAGCTCGTCTATTCTGAATCGCCCATCCCTGAAGACACCATGAGAAGCTGGTTCGCGACTGTGATCATCGTCCTGTCGACGCTCGGGACCGTCTCCCCACTGAACGGTCAGGCCATTCCGACTACTACCGCAGAGAAAAGTCGGGCCGAGCGCGGATACGTGTCGGCGATGAAGAGCGATCTGCGCACGCTGGCCACGGCCGAGGAGGCGTACTTCGTTGACCACAACGGCGGCTATTTTTCCGGAGCCGTCACTGCGAGCAATCCCCTCGTCGGATTTTCGCCCTCCGCAAACGTAACGATTACCGTCGCGGGGATCGACGGCGGTCGCCAGTGGATAGCTACGGCAACCCACGCGCTGACGCCCACGACGTGCACCTATCAGCTACCGAACCCGATCGTCTGCGACCCGCCGCCACCGGTGGACACCTTGATGTTTGCCACCCCGCGCGAAACGGGTTCGTCGCCAACCGCCGGTACAGATAGAGCCGGGCCACGGGTGACGATAATCGGCGACGCGAAGCCGGTGGGAATTCGCCCTGCTCGGTCGCGAAGCTGGCAGTTTGTCGTCCGGCCGCCTCGAACTCTCTGCGTGGTAAGCGGTCAGGTAGTGGCCGTATCTGGCGGTGACAAGCAGGTAGTCGTGCTAATTATGACCGAGTCTGATTACGAGGACTGGATGCACAATCGTCCAGCGCGAACGTATTTCGAGAGCGGGCGAAGGACCGAAATCCCATTCGACGCCCGCATTGAAGGCGAAGGGCGATACAGGTTGGTGGTCTCCAACCCGTCACCGACCGCGGCTTCAAAAGTCGTTCAGCTTCAGCATACGGAAGTCACCTGCTCGGAATAATCGTTCGTCACGCCGGTAGTCTTCAGTTGCAGTTGCCGTTAAGCCGTGCTTACCGCCAGCGCGCGAGCTTCAGAACGTCATTGAGGACTCCGGCGGCCGTCACTGCTACTCCCGCCCCTGGCCCCGAGATCACGATGGGATTCGCCCGGTAACGCGTCGTCGTGATCGCAAACTGATTGTCGGTGCCCGTCAGCGCCGCAAAGGATCTCAACGCACCCACCGCAACGAGGCCGACGCGCACGCTTTCGGCGGTCACAGTCGCGCGGTACAGGAGCACGCGGCCACTCGAGCGCACCTCGGCTACGCGCTTGCGCCACACGGGGTCGAGCTCTTCGATCCGCGCCAGAAATTCCGCGACGCTCACGGTGCGTAGTTCTTCGGGCACGAGCGACTCCACCTCCACGTTGTCCAGCGTTCCCTCGTAGCCGAGGAGCTGCGCCAAAATGAGCGCCTTACGCGCGACGTCCTTCCCCGAGAGATCGTCGCGCGGATCGGGCTCGGTGTAGCCGAGTGTCATTGCCGCGCGCAACGCTGTGGAGAACGGGATGCCGCGTCCGATCTCGCCGAACAGGTATCCCAGCGTTCCGGATGGACAGCCCTCGATCGCCAGTACTTCGTCGCCAGATTCCTGGAGCTTGCTGATAGTGTCCAGCAAGGGTAGGCCGGCGCCAACGGTTGCCTCGTGCAACACACGCCGCCCGTGCGCCGCGGCATGACGCGCGAGCCCGCGCGAGGTGTCACGCACGTCGGCGAGCGGGCGCTTGTTCGCCAGCACGAGATCCATTCCCGCGGCGATTGCCTCCTCCAGCTCCGGCGTGGTGTCGCTGGCGGTGAGGTCGACGAGAATCGGTCGAGAGAGATCGAAATGCCGCAGCGACGCGAGCGCCTCCGATGCAGTCCCGCCCACACCTGACGGCGCGTCGGCCAGCGGTATTCCCGCCTCCTTTGCACGCGCGAGACTTTCGAGACGCGTTCCCGCGAGACCATCACGCTCGACAACGAACCCACTCCGATCGATCACCGCAGCGACGCGCACC
>DASWBG010000286.1:0-8858 GCA_036390715.1 Gemmatimonadaceae bacterium | reverse complement strand
CTCTTCGAGGTACGTGACGTTCGTCATGGTGACGTCGACCCTACTCCGTCCGCCAACCCCCGCTGTCATGGGCTTGCTACCCACGTGGGCAAACGTCAGAGTCCCATTTGCCGGAGCCGTGATACGGTAATTCCCGTTCGCGTCCGTATTGACGCGGGTATCGGTCCCCTGCACCCGCACCGTGACGCCGGCGATTGGAGCGCCCGCCGCGTTCGTAACGGTTCCGGCCACCGGTACATCCTGGCCGAATGCAGTGCCAGCGAAGGCCAGCGTGAACAGCAGGCTTATTGCCGCTGAGCAAAGCCAGCGTGGGCCGCTATTCAACATTGAACGCTTTCCTACCAGTACTCTCTCCATGAGCAATCCTCCAGGTTGTTCCATGACTAGCCTCCCAGAACGGGCGTACGTAATTCAACCTTGGGGTCGGCGCATTGACCTCAGGCCCTGCATTGCGATCAATTGGCGATATGTGAGCAACTTGACGTTGTGTGCCTTGATGGCGTCGCGAAACCGCTGTGAGGTGATTGCATCCAACTCTCCCTGACGATTCTTGCTCATATCGGGGAGACCACCGTCCGTGTTCATGTCCAGCAATGCGCCCAGCTCGGCGTTGTCTATGCCAAGGTGGGTAACAACGAGATTGAAAGGCGGGCGCAAGCGATCGACCATCGCCAGCAGGCTATCGGTCTTGGCGGGCGGCGCGGCGGAGTATTGCGGATCGTGTCGCGTTTCACCGAAGTACTGCGACATGCCAAGCCCATACTCTTTCGCGAGCCGCTCGGCGATCTCACGGAACTCGGGGTAGCGAACAGCCGTTCCCATATGGTAGTCGACGTAATCGATCTTGAGTCCCGAGTGCATCGCGCGGTCGATCTGCGCGCGCAGCTCCTTCTCGACTTCCTTCAGATCGGGATGATTCTGGTGAAGTGCTTCAGAGGACGGAAAGAAATAGCCGTCCGCGTCGACGAGCGACGGAACGGCGGTGCGGCCCAACACCGGACCCCAGCGATAATTCTTCCACTCCGAATTGAGCGTCAGGTGAATTCCGACGGCGACGTCGGGATGACGCTTGAGGATGTCCACCGTCTCCTGGTACCACGGGGTGGGAAACATCACCGACACCGAAACGGGGAACCCCGTCGCGATGAGTTTTTCGAGCGCCATATTCACGCTGTGGCTCATGCCCGCATCGTCAGTGCGGATGATCAGGTAGACCTGAGCGGGATTAACAGGATGGCTCGACGCATCGGCCTGACCAACAACGTGTGTTGGCGAGGCGAACAACAGCGGGCCACAGACCAGCAGGGCAAAGGAACGAACCAACCGCGTACGACCTCCCTGAGGACGGAGTCAGGTGAGTTTGCCTATTTTCCGGCCGCGAAGTCCGGGCACAGCAATCCCGTACCGCTGAGCCGGCTCGCAAGACACCCTCTAATACGGCAGGGCATTTGAGTTGTCAAGTAGATTTTCCGTTAAGGAGCGGAGGCCGGCGGCGGGCACATTTCGCATATTCGAGAACTCCTTCCCAGAGGTCTTGAATCGTGAGCGCCCGCCTTCATCTGGTTCGCCTGGCAGTCCTATCTCTTGGACTCGTCGCCGCCTCGCCACGAGCACCCGCTGGCGAACGCGACAGTGTACCCACCGCAGCGGCGGCGCGCGTGGTCGGCTACATGGCGTCGTGGGGCGTGCGAACCAAAGGCGCGTCGATCGCCGCTCTTCCGGCTCGGCAACTCACTCACATTTTCTACGCGTTCGCCCTGATCGGGAGCGATGGATCCGTCACGCTCGGCGATCCGTGTGTCGACGCGGGTGCATGCGGACGCGGGGCTGAACTTCCTGTGCGCCCGCTCGGCAATTTCGGCGAACTCAAGCTTCTGAAGGCGCGCAACCCACATCTCAAACTCAATATCTCGGTGGGAGGGTGGGGCGGCTCCGCGCGATTCTCCGACGCCGCGCTCACCGACTCTGCCAGGCGGCGGTTCTCTGCCTCGGCGATCGATCTTTTCATTCGACGCTGGCCGGGCCTATTCGACGGAATCGACATCGACTGGGAGTTCCCGGTGCAGGGCGGCATGAAGGGAAATGTCGAGCGCCCCGCCGACAAGGAAAACTTCACTCTGCTTTTGTCTGAGCTGCGTCGTGAGCTCGACGAGCAAGGGCAAAAAGACAATCGCCATTACGAGCTGACGATCGCGGCCTCGGCACGCCCGTCGGAAATCGCAAATCTCGAGCTGGGTCGGATCGTCCCGCTCCTCGATTTCATAAACGTGATGACTTACGACTACCATACGGGCGGGTCGATCGCCCACTTCAACGCGCCGCTCTACGCCGCCACGAACGATCCGACGCCGGAGCTCAACGTCGACTCGAGCATGCGGGCCTTTCAGGCGGGCGGAGTGCCATCCGACAAACTGCTCGTGGGAATCCCGTTTTTTTCCCGCGCCTACGGCGGCGTTCCCAACGTCAACGCGGGACTCTTCCAGCCATCAAGCGGTCCGCCGAAGGATTGGAAGGGGCAAGATGGAGATTGGCGGCAGCTCGCTCGCACACGCATTCTCGATCACGGTTACGAGCGCCACTGGGAACCGGCGGCGCGCGTGCCGTGGCTCTATGATCCGCGCAGTGGAACGTGGATCACGTACGATGATCCGCAATCCGTTCGCGCCAAAGTTGATTACGTACGGGAGCGCGGGCTTGGCGGGGCTGTCATCTGGGAGCTGTTCGGTGATGATGGGAGTCTCATGCGGGAGATCGGGACGCTGCGCTGAAGCTCTCATCTACTAGCGAGAGGTTTTCTTAACTGCGAGAAGAGCTAGGTGGTGCACCTTCGACCTTTCTCTTCTCGCAGTTGGTTTTGTCCTTTCAAAGTCCACGATGCTCCCCTTCACGATCCGCCGCTGCACCATCAACGATGCCGAGAGGATTGCCTCGCTCGGCGCGCGGCTGTTCGCGCAGGCGTACGGTGAGACGCATCCCGAGCCGGAATTGAGCCGCTATCTGGCGAGATTTTTTTCAGTCGAGGGAATTCGCGAGGCCATAGCGGATGACGGCGTCACCATGTTGATGGTTGAAGATTCCGAGGGAGCCGCGATCGCGTACGCCTACATGCGAGAGAGTCCTGACCCTCCGCTGGGTGTTCACGGAAACCGCGCGCGCGAGATCGTCCGCTTTTATGTCGACGCCGACTGCCAGGGGCGCGGCGTGGGCGCCGCGCTCATGCAGGAGTGCTTCAAGGATGCGAGGAATCGTGGCGCCGATGTGGTGTGGCTTCAGGTCTGGAAGGAAGCGCCGTGGGCCGTCGGATTCTACGCTCGGATGGAGTTCTCGGTCGTCGGCTCCGCTCCTTTCTACTTTGGCGACCAGGTGGGCGACGATCACGTCATGGTGAGGTCACTCCGATCGGGAGGGTAAGCACCGATCGTTTTCAACCCGCGGAAATCGTCAAAAAAGCGTGACTGTGGTCGCGAGAGAACAGTCACTTGAGAGTGAAGATCTCCCTCCAGGCCAGCAAGTGGCGTCGCTCGATTCCGCGCGCATGGAAGCAGACACAGCTCCTCCAGCCCGCGAAAATTGCCAGCTGCGTGACGATCGCCGCATTGAATATCCTCTGGCTTGGACACGGGATACTCAGAACGTCTCCGTCGGTCATAAGGTTCGTCGTCGTTGGCGTTGCCTGCTACATCGTGACCACGATCGCGGAGTTTTTCTGGCTCTTATATAAAGGTCCGAGGTTCACGGGCTTCGAATCACGGACGGCCGCAAAGGCCACCAGCCCCATTAATGCGGCAGATCCACTCGTCGAACAGCTGAAGGAGCTGCCCCCGGCCGAGCTGCGTGATGAGGTGCTGCATCTGGCGAAGGAGATGAAGTCCTTTGAGGCGGTGACTGACCGCGAGTTCGTAAATACACTCGCCGGCGCCAAACCAATTCAGACAGTTACGGAAGCGGAGCGCGACGAAGTGCTCGACAAACAGAGCACCGAGCTGCTGGAGCACAATCTCCGTACATGGCGGGCGTATAGAGAGAGATTCTATCGGCCGGCCCGCGCATTTCGCGACGAGCTTCGCAAACGTCTCGGCATCCGCAATGTGAGCCGAGAACCGAGGATCCCGGCGTTGGACCAGGCGCAGCTGACTGGCGCCAAGCCGATCGCGCAAGCCGCAGACTATCTGGCTGGATTGGCGCGTCGACTTAAATGAGGGGAGTTATTACGGAAGCCTTACCTGATGCGCGCTACCTCGTGCCTCGCACCTAGTACCTCGCACCTCCTACCTTACTCTTCTCGCAGTTAAATGGAGTCTTAGAGGGCGGCGGGATCAGCCCTTAGTGGGCTCGTCGAGCCCGACCTGAATTTGCGAGAGTGCGTCCGGCGAGATTCCAAACGTCGACGAGATGTCGAACTTCCGGCGCAGGTACTCCTCGAAGCTAATCCACTCGCCTTCGTATTCGACCGATCTGGTCCACGCGCACAACGTCACGAGATTCCGGTAATGTTCGGCCCCGCGCGCGATTACGAGGAGAGCGATCATCATCAGGCCGAGCGCCGCAGCAAGACCAAGAGAGATCAGGTCTCCCCGATGCAGCTCCCTCACGAGCTCCTGTTGGCGGTCTCGCAGGAGGCTTGCTTCGTCTGCGGTCATCTCCTGCAGTCCGGACCGGATTACGGTCATGAGACTGTCGCTGCGGGTGGTTTTCACCATCGTGACCGCCAGGTCATGTTTACCCGCGCGCTCCAGCCTGATCGTCGAATCGAGCTCGGCCAGTTTGGTGCGCGACAACGACTCGATCGCCACCAGGCGCCGGAGCTGCGCGGGATTCTCAACCAGCAGGCCACGGAGATTCGCGAGCCGAGCGCGGACGTTGTTCGTTGCTGCCGTGTACGGGGCGAGGAAGCGAGGCTGCCCGGTGAGGAGGTATCCTCTCTGGCCGGCCTCCGCCTCGCTCATCCGCGCTTCGACGGTGGCAAGCTCGCGCTGGATCTCGAGCGTATGACTCACCCATTCGAACGATTCTACCGCAGCCGTTCCACCCTGCCATTCGAGCAGGAGCAGGGCGCATAGGACGAGCGCCGTCGCTGCCAGTCCGAAGGAGATGAGAATCGGTCTGCTATGGGGAATCTTCATTTTTGTGGCCTTGGGGCGTGTAGCGAGCGGGGGTGTTCTCCTATAGGACGATTCAGCAGTAGGGTGGGTATCCACCAAACAACGCGACTGCAGCTCAGAACTAGGCTGCCTCCCGTTAACCGCCTGACGCTGCCAGCTGGGTCGCCTAACTAACGTCGGGACATTACAGCCGCTGGTCAGGGCACTGCGACGGCCTGTGCCAGGCAGCGGCCGGCATCGTTTTCAGTTGCAGTTTGCAGCGGCGTTCGTAATGGCAGTTGCCATCGAAACTGTAGTATCTTGACGCCGTGCCAACGCCGGCTCCTCCGAGAAAAGAAGATCTCCCCCTCCACGACGACGTTCGGTGGCTGGCCGGTGCGCTCGGTCGCGTAATCAGGCGCCTCGAGGGTGACGAGGCGTTCACGATCGTCGAGCGATTGCGGGTCGCGACGCGCGCCCGCCGGCACGGCGATCCCGACGCTCCGACTCTCGACAACCTGCTGAGGCAGATCGACGGATTCACCGTCGCGCACTGCGCGATGGCGGCCCGCGCCTTCACCCTCTTTTTCCTGCTGATCAACACCGCCGAACAAACGCACCGCGTCCGGCGCCGCAATGCGTATCTGGGGAAGGGCGTCACCAACCCGCAGCCCGCGTCCATGCGATGGACGATGCGGCAGCTCCGCGACCTTGGCGCGAGCGCCGAGGCAATCGAGCGTGCGATGCTCAGCCTCGATATTCGCCCCGTCCTCACTGCGCACCCGACTGAATCGACGCGTCGCACGCTGCTCGGCCTCCAGGCGCGCGTTGCCGACGATCTTCTCGCGCGTGAGACTGCACCGCCGGACGAAGTGAGACTGGTCGAGCAGTCGCTGGAAGGCGAAGTGGAGCTCCTCTGGCTCACGAGCGAAGTCCGACAGGACCGCCCGACGGTCCTCGACGAAGTTAGCTCAGCGCTCTGGTATCTCGAGACGCGGCTTCTCGAGGCGAATGATTACATGCACGCCACGCTCGCGCTCGCATTCGAGGACGAATTCGCGCGGTCGGCCGATGCGGTCAGGCTCGCGGTTCCGTTGCGGTTCGGGACCTGGGTCGGCGGGGATCGCGATGGGAATCCGTACGTCACCCCGAGCATCACGATCGCAACCGCGCGTCGGGCGAGCCACGTGATACTCGGGCGCTATCAGGATACGCTCGACGATCTAACCAGGCGGCTTTCACTCTCGTCATCGATCGCGCCGCCGCTCGATGCCCTCATCAAGTCGTTGGAGAAGGATAAAAAGCTGCTGCCCCTCGTCTGGAAGAAAAACCGAAAGCGCAACGAGGACGAGCCCCTGCGGCTAAAACTCAGCTTCATGTCGGCCCGGATCGATGCTGCGCGCCGCCTCGTCGCATCGCGCGACGCGGGACGTCCCAGAAAAGAACCCGCGGCGTACCCTGATGTCGGAGCGTTCGAGGAGGATCTGTTGCTGGTGCGCAAATCTCTGCTGCGCGCCGGCGCCGAGCAGGCCTGCCGTACCACCCTTGATCCATTGTACGCGGCAGTGCGCGCGCACGGCTTTCACGGCTTCATGATGGATGTGCGCGATCATTCCGACGTTCATGCCGCGGCGGTCCGCGAGATCATCGCGCCGAAGAGTGGCGATCCTGATGGGGAGGCGCTTCGGAAGGCGCTGCTCTCGAGAAAGCCCATTCTCAACAAGAACCGGAAGATCTCCGACGCGACGCAACAGGCCGTGGATACGTTGGGAGCGATCCGTACGATCCAGGATGAGGCAGGCGAACCGGCTGCTTGCACGTACATCGTTTCGATGACGCGGTCCGCGGAAGATCTGTTAAGGGTATTGTTGCTCGCCCGCGAAGCGGGACTGCTCGATCTCACTGCCAGGAAGCCGGTGTCGCGACTCGACGTGGTACCGCTGTTCGAGACCATCGACGACCTCGAGCGCGCGCCAGACGTCATGCGATCGCTGTTCGGCGATCCAGTTTATTCCCGGCAGCTCGAAGCGCGGGGACGCAAGCAGGAGGTAATGATCGGGTATTCCGACTCGGGGAAAGATGCGGGGATGATTGCGTCGTCCTGGGGATTGTATCGCGCGCAGGAGTCACTGGCCGAAGTGTTCGATGACGCCGGAGTGGAGCTTCGTCTGTTCCACGGCAGGGGCGGGAGCGTCGGGCGCGGCGGCGGCTCACCGGTCTATCGCGCTCTCGCGGCATTACCTCCTGGAACGACAAAAGGTCGCATCAAGATCACCGAGCAGGGCGAGATCATCTCGCAGCAGTTCGGTCTGTTGCCAGTGGCGGAGCGAACGCTGGAGGTGACGGCGGCGGGCGTGTTGCTGCACGAGTTCAGCGACTGGCGAAAAAAAGTTGGCGTCAAGGAAGTCGAAGACTTTCGTGAGGTGATGGATCGCGTCTCAATGCGATCGAGAGATGTCTATCACAAGCTCGTCTACGATGACGACGCGCTGTTTCAGCTCTTTCGCATGGCCACGCCGATCGACGAGCTGGCGAACGCTCGATTTGGCTCGCGCCCCGCTTACCGTCCGGGCGCAAAAACGGGGATCGAAGGCATTCGCGCCATTCCCTGGGGATTCGGCTGGACGCAGATCCGTCTTATGCTCACGGGTTGGCTCGGCGTTGGAACCGCCCTCGGCGAGGAGGTTTCTACGCGTGCGGGCTTGCGCCGACTGCAGAGGATGGCGGAGAGCTGGCCGTTCGTGGACGACCTGCTGGGGAAGGCGGAGATGGTTTGCGCGAAGACCGATGTCGAGATCGCCCGCGCGTACGTCCGAAACCTTGGCGGCGATCTAAAGCTGCTCGAAGTGCTGATTCGCGAGTATCAGATGGCTGTCGAGGCATTGCTTCTCATTCGCGGGCACCGCCAGCTGCTGGACGACGCCCCGGTGCTGCAGTCGGCGATTGCGCTCAGAAACCCCTATGTAGATCCTCTCTCTCTCTTGCAGATATCCCTGCTGCGAAGAAAGCGCACCGGCGTGGCGAAGAACGAGCGTGAAAGGGAAGCGATAGGCGACGCTCTCGCGACTACGCTGAGTGGAATCGCCCAGGGTCTGAGAAACACGGGCTAGCGAACAGCTACTCGATCTTGATCCCCTTCAGCTTCGGATCGAGAGGCGGATAGCGAAGATCGAGGGCTTCGAGCGTGTCGGCGATCTTGCGCGCGACGAGAAGGTCGCGCGCATCCTCGTCGTCAGCGGGCACGATATACCACGGCGCCGAGCTGGTGCTGCAGTTGGCGATCGCATCGCGGAACGCTTTCGTGTAATCGCTCCATAGAGCGCGATCGTCGAGATCGCCCGCGCGGAACTTCCAGTTCTTTTTTCTGTCGTTGAGTCTGTCCTTGAGTCGCTTCTTCTGCTCGTCGCGGGACACGTGCAGGAAGAATTTCAGGATTACGACCGAGTTCTCGACGAGCGACTTCTCGAAGTCGTTGATGTGATTGAACCGCTCCGACCAGACCTTTTTCGGCACGAGCTTATGGACGCGCGGGACGATCACGTCCTCATAGTGCGACCGGTTGAAGATCCCGATCATCCGCCGCGCGGGAACGCGCTGATGGATGCGCCAGAGGAAGTCATGTTGGCGTTCGATGTCGGTCGGAACCTTGAAGCTGGTGACCTCGCAGCCCATTGGATTGACGCTGCGAAAGACTTTCTTGACCGTCCCGTCTTTGCCCGACGCATCGCGGCCCTGGAGGACGACGAGAAGGGCGTACCGTCCGTCCGCGTACAACGC
>DASWBG010000285.1:0-3006 GCA_036390715.1 Gemmatimonadaceae bacterium | reverse complement strand
GATCAGCGTTGGGTTTCCGGCGAGCGCAAAGTGCGAGAAACCCAGAGTCACAAGCGCCGAGAACACGGCCAGGACCGAGACGAATCGTGCAGTGGGAATCGCCACCAGACGCCGGCCCACGGCAACGCACCATTCCTCGATATTGTTCGGGTCGAGGAGCCGTGCCAGAACGAGCGACACGAGGATCACGATGAGGCTCCCGTACAACAGCATCGTGCGCGCAACCTCGGCGAACGTCAGTACGCTGTTCAATACGAGTCCGCCCTCGGCTGCATCCAGCATCCGATAGAGCGGGAAAACGACAAGGATGACGAGGCCTACGCCCGCGCCACGAAGGAGGTACGTGAAAATGGCAGCGCCGCGGCCAGCAGCGGTTGAATCTCCGGGTTGCGATGTCATGCCCGCGCCAATTTACCACGGGCTGTGGCTTTTCGCCCCGACGTGGCTAGCCCTTTCTGCCACCGCGTTTAACTTCAGTTTTGTGATATCGCTCCGCCAATGATCAAACTGGTCGACGTCTACAAATCCTTCGGCGAAAAAAAAGTCCTCGAGGGTTTCTCCCTCGAGGTCGATGAGGGCGAGACAGTGGCCCTCATCGGTTATTCGGGGACCGGCAAGTCGGTCGCGATCAAGCACATCGTCGGACTGCTCGAGCCGGATCGCGGGACAGTTTGGGTCGACAATCAGGAGGTCCCGAAACTCTCGCGTCCCGACCTGTACGCGCTCCGATCCCACATCGGTTATGTGTTCCAGTTCGCCGCGCTTTTCGATTCGCTTTCGATTTGCGACAACGTCGCGATGGGATTGCGTAAAGAGGGGCGGCTCAGTGAGCGGGATATAGTAAAGCGCGTCGGCGAAGCCCTGGAGCTCGTCGATCTTCCCGGTGTGGAGGAGAAGTTCCCAGGCGAATTGTCCGGCGGAATGAGAAAGCGCGTAGGCATCGCCCGCGCGATTGCGAGACAGCCCAAGTACATCCTGTACGATGAGCCAACCACCGGACTCGATCCCGTCACCAGCGCTATCATCGATCAGCTCATGATCCGGATGCGTGAGAAGCTTGGCGTCACCAGCATCGTCGTTACGCACGACATGCGAAGCGCCTATACGGTTGCCTCGCGTATCGCGATGCTTTTCGAGGGCAAGGTCCGCCAGGTGGGAACGGTGGACGAGATCCAGCACACACACGATCCCATCGTACGGCAATTCATCGAGGGAAAGCCCGACCTCGACGTCGCGGAAGCAGGGGTCTGAGCGTGACCGCCTCCGCGAATGGATCGACGCTGCCATCTCTTGTCGTCCACCTGCAGCGCGAGCGCGCTCGCGCACTCGTCCGCTCCGCGTTTCCCCGCCGCCGGTGGAAGATCATCTCCACCCGCTCAGCCGAGGAGCTCGAAGCGGTCTTTCGGAGGGTGCTGGTCGATGCAGCCCTCATCGACCTCGGCGCACCGGATGAGGATACGTGGAAGGCTGCCGCGTTCGCAGCCGAATTCCCCAGCGCGCCATTCTTCGCGATTACGCCACTGCGTCCGACGGATACTCCAGCCGCCGCCCGCTGTGCAGGACTTGGATTCATCGATGTGATCGTCGAAGGAATCGACGAAAACGCGGCGCGCGACCTCGTTCATCCGCACGCCTTCTCGACACGCTTTCGTAAGGCGTTGGAAGAACCGCCGCAGACACTCGGCCTCACTACTCCGCTCCAAAAAAGTGCCTGGGAGGTGATCGTCGCGCACTCAGGACGTCCGGTCACTACGAAGGAGCTGGCAAAGGCGGTGGGGTTGAGTCGTGAGCACTTGAGCCGGAACTTCGCCAAACCGGGCGCGCCGAATCTGAAGCGCGTCATCGATCTCGTCAGACTGATTGCCGCCGCGGAGCTGGCAAAGAATCCCGGCCACGACATCCGCGACATAGCGCGCATCCTCGACTTTGCCTCGTCGTCGCATCTCGCGGTGACGGCGCAAAGGATTTTCGGTACGCGACCAGCCTCACTGGCGCGGCTCCGGACTACGGATCTTATCGATCGCTTCGCGCAGGGAAGAACCAGAAGCAGAAGCTAGCGTACAACTGCGAACTGTGAACTAACGGCTGAGGACTGCCGACCAACTGCGATTCGTAGTAGCAGTTGGCTCGCAATCCTCAGCCGTTAGTTCGCAGTCCTCAGTCTTCTGGATCTCCACGGACGCCTGATGTTTTTCGTGACGGCCCGGCTTTTTCAGGGAGGTTTGTATTGCCCCAGAAAGGAGCTTGTGATAAATTTCACAAGCTAGGAAATCCCTCTGCCGAACGGGTTTCCGAGGCTCCCGCCAACCCAGCTTCAGAGCACTGATCAATGGCCACTGATACGATTCTTCGTCCCAGCGAAATCAAGGACATCCTCCTCCGCGAGATCGAAGCGGCGGACCTCCACGAGCTCGATGTCGAAGACGTGGGAACCGTCCTCGAGGTCAAGGACGGGATCGCCCGCATCTACGGATTGCAGAAGGCGATGGCCGGCGAGATGCTCGAGGTGACCTCGTCCGAGACCGGCGAGAAGATCACCGCCCTCGCCCTCAATCTCGAAGAGGACAACATCGGCTCGGTGGTGCTCGGCGATTACCTGCAACTGAAGGAAGGAGACGAAGTTCGGCGCACCCGTCGTGTGCTCGAGGTTCCGGTCGGGCACGAGCTGGTTGGCCGCGTTGTCGATCCACTCGGGCGTCCGCTCGATGACGCCGGTCCTATCAACGCCAAGCACACCCGCAAGGTTGAATCAGAGGCACCCGGAATCATCGTCCGCCAGCCGGTGAAGGAGCCGCTCCAGACTGGCATTAAAGCCATTGACTCGATGATCCCCATCGGCCGCGGACAACGCGAGCTGATCATCGGCGACCGCGGAACCGGAAAGACCGCCATCGCGGTCGACACGATCATCAATCAGAAAGGCACCGGCGTCATCTGCGTCTATGTCGCGATCGGCCAGAAGAACTCGACTGTCGCCTCAGTCGTCGAGAAGCTCCGCCAGGCCGG
>DASWBG010000284.1:0-5218 GCA_036390715.1 Gemmatimonadaceae bacterium | reverse complement strand
ACATGCGGCCCTGTCTCGCAGCAACCGAGTCGGCCACCGTCATGCTTTTCTTGACGGCTTTGGCGCCCGGAATTGTTGAGTTGGCGAAAATGCTGTCTCTCTCGCGCTGGGTAAGCGCTGGATTCTTGTTCGGAGAGTCATCCTTGCCCTCGCAGGCGGCCAGGGCAAGGATGAGGACGGCGCCAACGAGTGCAAATCCGCGCTTTGACATTGGGGCCTCGATCAAGTGGGCGTGTTGGTAGAGATCTGCCGTTGTATCGGTTTTGGCACTGGGCGCGATTGCTCGCTCAGTAGTTTCGTCGTGAACCGCTGGCCCTCTGAAATGCGCTCGACTTCGAGGGCGATCGCCTCGACCGCTTGCTCGATGCGGGCGAGCCTCGCCTCTGATAGAGCCGGACTCGACTCCCGCTCGGCCCTTGCCCCTTCCCTGCGGTGTGCTACCGCCGCCTGCGCGATTGCTTTTATCGAGTAGGCGGCGGAAGTAAAGAAAACCACCGCGACAATTACTTTTGCCGGATCATCCATATCTGCCTTGCGCGAAGTTCATGAGTCATCTGCCGTGTAGGAAGTTCATGAGTCCCCTACGGTTCAAATTGGAAATTGTTTTACGCTGGGGCTCCCGCGGCCACGCCGTCTGCGCCGGATGTAACGCTCGTGCCCTTGGGCCTGAAGAGCAGAAGGAACAGAATGAAAACCACCAGTGCGCCAGCTGATGGAACCAGCCAAATCGAATGCCAGTCGTGCGTGACCTTGAGGCATTCATGCGCAGCCGCGGCTGCATCAGTGCAGGACGCGTTGGGCGTCGCGTAACGATTCACAACCGCGCCGGACACGAACGCGCCGATGAAGTATCCAAGCCCATTGGTAACGAAGTTGATGAGCCCCTGCGCCGCGGCTCGCACCTTCTCGCCCGCGCGCTGGTCTGTATAGATCTGCCCGGCGACGAAGAAGAAATCGTAGCAGACGCCATGGAGAAGGATCCCGATATAGATGAGCGCCATTACGGGGCCAACGGCAGCCATGCCGAACGCGAGGTAGCGAAGCGTCCACGCCGCCATACCCACGAGCATGATGACCTTGATGCCGAATTTCCGTAGCGCGAATGGCAGTAACAGCATGAACCCGATCTCGGACATCTGCCCGAATGTCTGAATGAACGCCGGATCCGGTGCCTTGACCTCGTTCAGGAATGGATTGGCGAACGTGTAGTAGAACTGGAGCGGGATGCAAAGGAGGAATGATCCCGCCACGAAGATGAAGAAGTCGCGGTTCTTGAGCAGGGCAAGCGCGTCGAGCCCGAGCGCATCGTGAACGCTGAAGCTCGAGCCCGCCGCTTTGGGAGGCGTGTGGGGCAGCGCGAGTGAGTACACCGCCATCACTATCGAAGCGCCGGCAGCAAGACGCATCGGCAGAACCAGCGCATCGGCATGGAACACTTTACCGACGAGGATTCCCGCCACGATCCACCCGATGGTTCCCAGGACGCGGATGAAGGGGAAATCGCGACCGGGATCGCGCACGTGATGGAACGAGATCGAATTGGTGAGTGACAGCGTCGGCATGTAGCACAGCGCGTACAGAATGAGCAGCGGATAGAATGTCGCGAATGTCGTCTGTAGCGAGACGAGGTACATCAGGATGCCACCGAGGAGATGCAGCAGGGCGAGAAGCTTCTCGCTCGAGAAGTAGCGGTCGGCGACGACTCCCATGAAGAACGGCGACACGAGCGCCGCGATCGCCGTCGCGCCGTATGCGAGACCGATCTCGCGGTCAGTGAAGTGCAGCGTCTGACCGAGATATGTCCCCATCGTCACGAACCAAACCCCCCAGATGAAATACTGGAGGAACATCATTGCCGAGAGCCGCGTTCTTGGGCTCACGGAAGTTCCTTGATGCGGACGTTACGGATGGACAGGGTTCCGTCGTGATCACCTTGAATTCCGATGTAGCCCTTTGGAGCAGTACCGTAATGCGGATAAGCGACGAACTTGCTGGCCTTGACCTTCGCTTGCCAATCCGTACTCCCGAGCACGTACTCGAGGAGCTTCTGCCCATTCATCCAGTGCTGGACCGTGTCGCCCTTGACGACGATCAGGCTCGAGTTCCATTCATTCGCCGGCTTCACCACGCCTGCTGGTGATGGATAAAGTGCGTAGTCCGCTCCGGCCGAGGTCAGCCTGCTCTTTCCGTCAGGATGGCCCGCGTCATCGAGGAGCTGGTACTCTGGTGCACTCCAGTAGATGTGATCGTACTCCTCAGTGCCGCGATAGAACACGCCAGCGTTGCCACCCGGGCTCAGCTTCCAATCGAGGGCCAGCTCGAAGTTTCCAAATTGGTCCTTCGTCAGAAGGTCACCCACCGAACTTGACTTGGTCAGCGTACCGTCGACGATATGCCAGCCGGCTGGCAGGGATGCCTCCTTATAACCTCGCCAGGCCGCGGTGCTCGTTCCGTCGAACAGCGATCGCCATCCCGAGGCACGCTGCTCAGCTGTCAACGTCGTGGCTCCTGTACTGGTGCTATTCGCAGCTGGCGTACTCTTCCCCATCGGCGTGCAGGCAAAGGCGAGTAGCGCCAGCTGAGAGATTATTGCCGCGCGCGCGGCAGCTCGATGCGTCATGGATTCCTCTTGATGGATTATTCAGACTGTCCAACCGGCGCGATACTCTCGCGTCAGGTACTGATTCGCATCAGCGATATTCGTGACCAGCATCTTATCGCCGTCGTACAGAATCTTTCGACCCTGCCCCGTGCGCAGCGCGACGACCCCCAGCAGCATCGTCTCGGTGAGCTGGGCCGCGTACTCGAGCGGTGAGCTGGACTTCGCTTCGCCCTTGATGGCCTTCACCCAGTTCATCTCGTGGCTCCAGGTGATTCGCGCGTACGTCTTCGGCACCAGCGCCGCATCCTCGGCGAGCGATACCGGAAAGAGGCGAGGATTCGATCCGTAGGTGTCGTTCATCAGAATTCCCTTCTCTCCGATGAAGATCACCCCGCCCTCGCTCTTCAACGTGACATCGTCAGGGAGCACGTCGGGACGAGGAGGATAGAGCCCGCCATCATACCAATTGAGCTTGACCGGGGGCTGCGCCCCGCGCGCCGGGAATTGATAGTGCACCGCCGTCGCGACGGGATACGAGACGGGCTTGTTGTATCCCCGCGCCTCTCGCGTTCCCGCCGCCGCTTTTGAATCGGGCGGAATCGGCATCGTGCCCCATTGCGTCGATGTCGCTTCGATGCTCGTCGGATAGGTGAGTCCGAGCGCCCAGAACGGATGATCGATCAAATGCGCGCCCATGTCGCCGAGCGCGCCGACGCCGAAGTTGACCCAGCCGCGCCAGTTGAATGGGTGATAGATCGGATGATAGGGAACCGGTTCCGCGACTGGTCCGACGTACAGATCCCAATTCAACCCTGGCGGCGCCGGATACGAACCCAACGCGGATGCCAACAGCTGATTCACGTAGCGGAAGCTGAATGGATTTCCGAATGGGCTCGGTGGAGGAGGTGGCGGCGGAGCAGCGGTGGGCCGCGGAACCCCCTGTGGCCAATACACGACGGGACGGTTCGTCCAGACGTGAACTTCCCGCACGGGACCGATGATGCCGGCTTGAATCCATTCGTTGATCAGTCGCGCACCGTCACTCGAATGCCCCTGGTTTCCCATCTGAGTCACGATCTTCGGGTTCGACAGCGCCAGATCGCGCAGGACACGCGCTTCGTGCACGGAATAGGTGAGCGGCTTCTGCACATACACGTGCTTCCCGATCTGCATCGCGGCTTTCGCGACTACGGCGTGCAGGTGATCGGGGGTAGCGATCACGATTCCATCGATGTCCTTCTGCTTGTCGAGCATCTCGCGGAAATCCGCATAGCGGGTTGCCTTGTCGAATTTCTGCTTGAGCGTGATTCCTTCGGGCCTGTCCTTCTTCTCATCGTCCTTCAGCTTTTCCGCCACCTTGCTGGCGGAGTAGGCGAAATCGACGTCGGAGTAGGCGACGAGATTCTCAGTCTTGGCCAGCTCCAGCGCGTTCTCGGAGCCCATTCCACCAAATCCAACGACCGCGAAGTTGATCGTGTCGCTCGGCGCCTGAAAGCCGGGTCCGCCGAGGACGTGACGCGGGACAATCATTACACCAAGCCCGATTTTTCCGGTGTCCGCGACGAACTTGCGGCGCGTGACCTTCTTACCAGTCATGAAAAGCGCTCCCCCGTTTCTTGTGTGTCGTTCGCTATTTGCAATCAGTATCTCAGGGCGTGCAGGTACCGATAGCTGTTGCGGATCGTGGCTATGGGATCGGCGGGCTGGTCGTGCTCGACGAAGTAGTGCTTGATCCCGGCCTTGTCGCTCAGCGCGAAGATCTTTGGGAAGTCGATCGTTCCCTTACCGACATCGACCATCTTGTTGTCGGGCGGACCGGCCGAATCCTTCACGTGCACCATCGCGAAACGCTTCGGATGGCGATTGAAGAAATCGATCGGATCGCCCCCGCCGAACACGACCCAGTAGAGATCCATCTCGAAGTCGACCAGCGACGGGTCCGTCTTGTCGAGCATCATGTCGAGGGGACGCACACCATTCACAGGCCTGATCTCGAAATCATGATTGTGGTATGCGAGCCGCAGTCCCGCTGCTTTCGCCTGTGGGCCGAGCTGATTGAGGAGGTTGATGATCTTATTCCAGTCATCCACCGTTTTGCGTCTCTCCTCGGGGATGTACGGCATGGTCACCCACTGGTGTCCAATCGCCTTGGCATCGGCGAATGCCCTGACGGAATCCTTCTCCAGAATGTCCAGGCCGATATGAGATGATGGCGAAGTGAGTCCGTTCTGCTTGAGCAGCGCGCGAATCTGCGCGGGCGTCCGCCCGTAGTATCCGGCGAATTCGACTTCCTTGTACCCGATCTGCGCGACCTTGCGAAGCGTGCCTGGAAGATCCGCTTTCATCAAGTCGCGAACAGTGTACAGCTGGAGACCGACTTTTTTCAGCTTTCGCTTGGGTGCCAGGAGAATTCCATCAGCCAGGGCATCTCGGCTCGCGATCCCGAGGGCGGCGACGCCGAGCGTCGCGAGGAATGTGCGGCGGGTGTGTAGTGTCACAGGACTGGGGTGAGAGTCCAGCTAGTATGGAGAGCCGGCTCCCGCTCCGCAATAAAGCGGCTGATCGCGCCGCGACTCTACCGAATAGTGGCGACGGCCCGGGGTGGCTGTTCAGTCG
>DASWBG010000283.1:0-15145 GCA_036390715.1 Gemmatimonadaceae bacterium | reverse complement strand
ATCGGCAACGCCTACTCGGACGAAATACTCCATCGCGCCCGCCTGTCGCCCGTCAAGCACACGAGACGCCTCAGCGCAGAAGAAATCGCGCGGCTATTCGACGCGACGCGCACCACGCTCATCGAGTGGACGGAAAAGTTGCGGAAGGAATCAGCCGTCGATTTCCCCGCGAAGGTAACCGCGTTTCGCGACGACATGGCCGTTCACGGGAAATTTGGGAAGCCGTGCCCGGTATGCGGCGCACCGGTTCAACGGATCCGCTACGCCGATAACGAGACGAACTATTGTGCGCGCTGCCAGACCGACGGCAAGCTGTTAGCGGATCGCGCGCTATCGCGTCTGCTAAAACAGGATTGGCCGCGCTCGATCGACGAGCTCACCTGGAGTTGATCCTTTCGTCGCCTCAGCAGGTTTCGGATCCGGTTCGTCGCGCCGGTAAGTTGGAGGCGATCCTCCTTCAGCGGCTTGTCCTCGCCCCGCGGCGAAGCCTGCGGCTTCGCCGTACCGCCGCCGGCGCAGCGCGTGGGGCAGCGGGCGCCGCCTGCGCAGGACCCCTTCCGACTCCCCGCGAGATATCGCGGTTTGTCAGTGGCCGCTACAACGAACGGATCAACGCCGCGGAGCTAGTCTCACTTCCCGCGCACTTACGACGCTCTACAGGGAGGTGAGGGTGTCCTCGGAGGGGCACCCGCAGCAAGAGCCTGGCGTTTGGGCGCGCCAGCGCGCCCCAACGCCAGGCGTGCGAGGACACTGCCCCGCAGAGGACACCCTCACCGACCGCCAACGTGATGCAAATCGAAGCGGGTCGCGAGAAGAACTAGATCGTACCCGCGTTGATCCACTTCACCACCCGCGGAGGTTGATATGCTTCAAAGCGCGAGAGCAGCTCGCGGGGATCGCTCTCGACGATCACCATCTGCCGGTGAACATCGCGCACGAATTTCTCGGCCACCGCCCGATCCAGAAACTGGAGCAGCGGATCGAAATAGCCGGCGACATTCAGCAACCCGCACGGCTTGTCGTGCATGCCGAGCTGCGCCCACGTCCAGACCTCGAAGAACTCTTCCAGCGTTCCGATCCCGCCCGGTAGCGCGACAAACCCGTCAGCGAGCTCGGCCATAATTGCTTTTCGCTCGTGCATTGAATCCACAATGCGAAGATCCGTCAGCGCCTGGTTCGCCACTTCGCGCTCGACCAGCATCCGCGGAATCACTCCGATGATGTCGCCGAGATCATCCAGCATGGCGTCAGCCAGCGCCTTCATCAGCCCGACATTAGAGCCGCCGTAGACGATTCCTATTCCCCGCGAGGCGAGAAGCCTGCCGAATACGCGCGCTGCCTCGATGTAGTCAGGGCGCGCGCCGGGATTTGATCCACAGAAAACTGCGAGACGGCGAATCTCGCTCACGAGCGTGGCTGCATCGCGGCCATCATGTTGACGCCGAGCCCGGCGAGCGATTGTCCTCCGTCGCAGACGACTACGGCCCCGGTGATGAATTTTGCCGCATCGCTGGACAGGAAGAGCGCAAGATCGGCGATCTCGTCCTTCGTCGCAAAACGCCGGAGGGGAATGCTGCGCATGAATTGCTTCTGTATCTCGGGCGTCGGGGCGAGGCGCTTCATTCCTTCGGTGTCGTCGACCGCGCCCGGGGCAATCGAGTTAACGCGCACGCCATCTGGTCCCCATTCGATGGCGAGGCATTTGGTGAGCATATCCACACCCGCTTTCGCCGCGCAGACGTGCGCCTGCATCGGCATCGGGGTGAACGCCTGCGTCGCCGAGATGTTGATGATCGACGCCCCCGGGCGCCTCAGATGCTCAAAGACCGCCCGGCAGGTGTTGAAAGTGCCCAGCAAATCGATATCGACAACGGCCTTGAACCCGTTCGCCGACATCCCGAGTGCTAGTGCTGGAAAATTCCCGGCGGCACCACAAACGACGAGATCGATCTCACCGTGGATCTCACGCGCTGACTTTATCGCGGTGGCGAGAGCGTCGTAGTCCCGCACATCGGCGGGATGACCAGATGCGGTGCCGCCGGTCTTTCGTATTTCGTCGGCCGCGGAATCGAGCTTCTCCTTTGTTCGTCCGATCAGCGCGACACTGGCTCCATGCGCCGCAAAGCGACGAGCGATCGCGAGGTTGATACCGCTCCCGCCGCCGGTGATGATCGCGTTTTTCTTCGCGAGCAGCTCCTGCCCGAACACTTCCGCCATGTACGCTCCAGCAGAAAGAAACGCGGCCCCGCCCGTTCGCCGCGAACCGCAAACCTATCGCTGGCGCCAAAACCGTGAAAGTGGTGGTGATCGTCCAGCTGCACTACTATCTGCCTAAGAAAACTTGTCGCGCTGTTCGCGAACCGGAGAGCTTCACACGGCGGTCAAACGTCATGAGGAGGTGGGATCCATGAACCGATCTTTCGCCATTCTGGTACTGGGTTCGCTGGCGGCGGCGTGTACGGCCACCGTCAACACCCGCAACTCCGCGAGTGACGCCACGGAAAGCTCGCTGATGCAGGCAGACCGCGATTTTGCCGTCGCCACACATGCTCGAGGGATCGATGGCTGGATGTCTTTCTATGCGCGCGACGCGATCCGCATCCGCTACCGCGGCAACATGATCAGAGGCTTCGACGAGATCCGGAAATTCGATCTGCCGAACATCTCCGACACCACGAGCATTCTGAATTGGGAGCCAACCGATGCGTACGTGTTCAACGGCGGGTCCATTGGCTCGACCACTGGCAAATACTCCGTCGTAAGCCGGCGAGCCGCGGACACGGGGAAGGAGCTTGGAAGTGGCCGTTATGTAACAATGTGGCGCCGCGATGGCGGACGATGGCTGGTCATCATGGACACCGGGTATCCCAATCCGCCGGCTGTACGTTAGCGGTTCATCTCGGATGCAAAAAACCCCGTACCCTTTCGGGTACGGGGCTGGCTACTGGTGGCCCACCCGTCCTACAAGCTCGACCAGTAGCTCCCATTCTGCGGCGGGGAGAAACAACTCCGGCCTGTGCTTCTAGACTCACCGTCGGAAAGGAATATTCCGACCTATGCTTCTTAGACTCACCGTACGGTGAAAAGGTTTAAAAGATTCTTTTGGGGCCGGTCCCCGGTTGAATCGGGCCAGATTCCAGGCAAAAAGGCGGGTTGCAGGCGCCCCTAGCTGCTCCGGCGCTTCCGAGTCGTGCCCAGCGCCAGGTCACCGGTCGCGGAAAACAGCTGGTCCACCGCCGCTCCGGACAGCGCCGCGACAGTATCGCGGCTCAGGGATAGCTTGGTCGACCCACCGCTCGGCGTTTCCCGAATCAACCCGGCTGATCGGAGCGCATGCACGTGGTGGGTTATCGTCGGCTTGGAGACCTTGAGACTCCGGGCGAGGTCCGCAGAAGTCGTTGGGGCACGCGCAAGAATCGATGCGATGGCGTACCGTGTCGTGTCGCCGAGCGCCCGAAAAACTGACTCGGCGTTTATCGCTGGATGCGCTACCGTCCTTGCGGGATGATGCTTGGTTGGGACGTCGCTAACAGTCCCGTATTCCTCCACAATGATGTTGGGCGCATGAGAGTCTGTCGTAATCGGCAGGTAGAGCGTAACGCGCTGTGCATTCGACTCGTATTTCGTCCACCATCGCCGCGAATTGAAGGCGGACGGAATCACGTAGCAGCGATCGACGAGATCGTAACTTATGGGCGATCCTGCCCTTGGACGAATTTCCCTCGTCTCGTCATTGAAAGCGACCGGAAGATTCAGCTCACGACCGAGCTCGCTTACCGATCGTTCTTCACGAATGTCCCTCATGCGAAACGATTCGGCGCGCAAAACCGGCTCAAGCGCCGCCCAGTCGCGCTGGAAAGAGGATTGCCAGAATTTCTGCAGCACCGACGCCAACTCGTCGCGGAAAGACTTCGGCTTCGAAAGGAGAGTGGAAATCGCACGCGCCGCCGGCGAGGCTTCGTTATACGGCCGGAGCCCGAAGTGCCCGAGCAACTCGGTTCCCGCCAGTTTATCATCGGTCAGTACCTGACTCAAACTTTTCTCGCGCGTGACGAGCGAGTCAACCGTATTCCGGTCGTGAAAGATTCCAGCCAGAACGTTCCTCTGTAAATCCTTGACCGGCATTTGGCGAATGGTCGAGAGAGCTTCCTCGAAAGTCACCTCGCCGGGCACGCTCTGGATTGCATCGGCCAAGAGTGGCCAGAAGATAGGAAGCGGCGCGACCCGCTTCGCGATGCGCTCAAAATCCCGAGGAATGCGGCTGAGGGCCTTTGCCTTCCACGGATCGAGCTGAGTTGGAGCACTGCTCGTCAGCGAGTACAGCGCGTAAAAAACGTCGAAGCGCGGTGTGACTGCGAACTCTATGGGGAACGATGCGGAACGGGGCATGTTAGTTAGCAAACTAACATTTTTTTCTAGAAGGGGCGCGGTCTCCTTATGGCGAAAACGCCGTTCGTCATGTCTATCCTCACTACGCCGCTACTCCAGATGTCCCCTCCCAAGACCCCATCGAGCGAGGCCAGCACTTGATAGACTGGAGCCCGGACCACTGCGCCCCTGAACAGAATTGGAAATCCACGCACCAGCACCTTCAGGTCTGGTAGCACGGGAGCGCGAAGCGACACCTCGCCGCCAAGTCCGCCGACCCGACGGCTCTCGATCCGGGCGGCCTCGAGCTGGAGTCTGTCGAGCAGCGTCTCCGTCACAAAAGTCAGCTGCGCGCCCGTGTCCAACCCGAAGTGCAGAGGGACTCCGTCGGTGCTCATGAGTCTGATCACCGGAAGCCCGACCCAGAACATGTTGCGATCGGGATCCGGTCTCGAATTCGCCGGGTCGCGAAGACGCATACTGTTCTCGCCGTAGTCCACCTCGAGATCCATCTGCCTGATTATGTCGAACCCGATGATGCCATCGATCTTGACGTGAGTACTCTGCTCGATTGGCCTTGGCTCGGTCATCCGCATCATCGATTCTTCGACGATCATCGCCGGCGCATTCTGAACGATCAGCTGTCCTATCTCGAGCTGTGGAATCAGGGCGGGGTTCGCCCTTACTCTGCCGGTGCTCGTGACGATCTCCAGTGTGTCCTGCTCGAGCGGCGTGATATTGAGATCATTTGCGACATCCGAAGCGAGCATAGTCAGGCTCGACCCTGTGTCCAGCCAGAAGTTATATACCTTGCCGCGTATCATGACCGGCACGAGTGGGGTTCCCACCGCTGACACTGACATCGAGAGGTGAGTCGACGATGAACGAAAGGTGAAGGTCTTTGCCGGCACGTTCTTGAACGCCTCCGCCCACAGCTCAATGCTCGCCTTGTCCTCGCTATCCACTTTCGATTTCGATGGCTCGTTCTTGAGTGCGGCGAGCAGCCCCCACTTTTCCTGATACTGAAGCGTCGCCGTGTAAATCACTCTGGATGCGGCACGGATAATGGAATCCGTTGCGGCGCCTCGTAGTTTGCCGAAGCGCTGTTCCGCCTGCTCCAGATTACCAGACATGAGATTCCCCAGAGCTTCCCCAAACTCCTTTTCCGAGGGTGTGCGCGCTGCTGTGATCGCCTCCGCTGGATGAAGCTCGGCCAAGGCTTCCCAGTAGCTGATGCGACGCTCCGGACGAGGGGCGCTTGAGCTGTGGAAGCAGCCCGCAGTACCGATCGCAAGGAGCACAATGGTGCTCGCAGTGACTCTTGGTCGGCGATCCATAAGATTGAGCACAAGCTAGGACGCGGCACAGGGAATGTCGACCTGGTGTATTTTTCTACATTACTGCCCTCGGCGCCGCCACAACTGGTCGTTGCCGGTAAAATCACCTCCGTTGGACAGTAAGAGATGACACGATGAGCGACAAAACCACCAAGAACCACAAGATCAGTAAGACCGACGAGGAGTGGCGCAAGCAACTCACGCCCGAGCAGTACCGCATTGCGCGTCAGAAGGGCACAGAGCGCGCTTTCACTGGTGAGTACTACGACAGCAAGAATCCGGGTACCTATACCTGTGTCTGCTGTGGTGCTCCACTGTTCGATTCTGACGCCAAGTTCGATTCCGGCACGGGCTGGCCCAGCTTCACCGAGCCGGTGGCGAGCGAGAACGTCCGCACTGAAACGGACAGGAGCCTTTTCATGCGCCGTACCGAGGTTCTCTGCGCCAAGTGTGATGCGCATCTGGGACACGTATTCGACGATGGTCCCGGGCCGACCCATCAGCGGTATTGCATCAACTCGGCGTCCCTCAAGCGCGAGGACAAGTAAGAGCGCAGGAGTTGGCACCTCATACCTCTTACCTCGTACCTGGCACCTACAGCCTTGTTCTTCTCGCAGTTTTAATAGCGAGACTTCTCACTGAGCAGCAGGCAATCCCAGCAAAACCGGCGCACTCTCATTGCCGTTTCGGTCGACCGCCGACACCGCCAGTTCATCCGCAGCAACGCTTCCAGCCGGCCGCGGAAGGGTGTAAAAGCGTTGGAGACCAGGGACAATATCGGTTCTCCACTCGTTACCCGTCCGAGAACTAACCACCCAAAGCCAGGTTGCCTCAGCGCCCTGAGGTTGGAGCGATATGTTAGTCGCACCAGTCACCGTATCGCGCCCGACACGCACGATCGGCTGAAGAGGCGGAACGCTATCGAGCCATGTCGATGCAGGCACAAGCGTTCTGGTTGCGTAGGGCCCGGCGATCAGCTTCTCCGGCAGGCTGTCTCTTCCAAACATGAATGAGCGCATGCTGAAGTAAACATTACCCGTTGCTCCTCGCTGCGCACGCGTGAGCGCGATCTGATCCAGTAGCTCCTGCGCCGGCCATCCGGTTGGAGTACCCGTGACTTTGTCGAGATAGTTGCCCGGCCAGATATGCCTGCCCCTCGCATTCTGCTCGACCCACCATTGCAGCAGCACGGGGTAGCTCAGATCCTCACGGAAGGTTGGCCAATACAGCTGCGGTGTGAAGTAGTCCGCCCATCCATTCAGGAGCCACTTTCTAGAGTCGCCGTAAAGCTCCGCATAGGAATCAAAACCTCCAATCTGCGGGGGGTTCCCCGGACGCCAAACTCCGAACGGACTGATTCCGAATTTCACCCACGGCTTCGCCGCTTTGATTCGGACGTACACTTGGTGAATCAGGCTATCGACATTTGCCCTGCGCCAATCATCCCTCGAAAGTCCGCCGCCCGATCTCCGATACTTCCGCCAGCTGTTCGCGTCCGGGAACTCGATGGTTCTTCCGCGGCGGTCCTTTTCCTTGTAGGGATAGAAGTAGTCGTCGATGTGAACCCCATCGATGTCATACCGCTGGACTACGTCGAGCACCACGGCAACCGTTTGGTCCCGAACAGCCGGCTCGCCCGGATCCATCCACAGCATGCTTCCGTACCGCTTCACCAGCTCCGGGTGCGTGACGCTGATGTGATTTGGCGATGGTGCCGACCTCGCCGACGGATGACGCGCCCGATACGGATTGAACCATGCATGCAGCTCGAGTCCCCGCTTATGTGCTTCGGTTACCGCGAATTCGAGCGGATCGTACCACGGATTCGGTGCTCTTCCCATTCGGCCGGTCAGATACTCGGACCATGGCTCGTACGGCGACGCGTATAGCGCGTCGGCTGCGGGTCGCACCTGCAGAATCACGGCGTTCAATCGGAGAGCTACGGCGCGATCGAGAATTCCGAGCAACTCGTCCTTCTGTTCCTGCGTCGAAAGCCCCGGCTGCGAGGGCCAGTCGATGTTCTCGACCGACGCCACCCACACCCCTCTGAACTCGCGGCGAATCGGTGGGGGCAAAGTGAGGTTGTGTACCGAATCTACCCGCGATTGCCCGCAAGCTGTGTCGACACCGACAAGCACGAAAAGTGAAACTAGCAGCGCAAAGACTTGATTCCTGGGCATAGGACAACAATGTAAATCAGATGGGCCTGAAACGGTTCCTCGTCGTCAGGCTTCTTTTTTCGATGACGTGCAGCCCGCCTGTCCGGGCCGAGCAGATCACATCCTGGACTGATGCGAATCGCAAAGCGCGACCTGCGGCACATTAAGTGAAACGAACTCGTTGATCATGAACATCTCGACCATAAACCCCGCGACCGGAAAGACTGTTCGTACTTTCGAGCCGTTTTCCGCGGCGCGAGTGAGCGAGTCACTCGATCGAGGCGTCGCCGCCTTTCGCCAGCACCGCCGTACATCCTTCGCCGACCGCGCTAGCCGCATGCGCAAAGCTGCCGGAATTCTGGATGCGGAATGCCGCGAGCTGGGACGGTTGATGACGCTCGAGATGGGAAAGCCGATCAAGGCCGCCGTCGGCGAAGCCGAGAAGTGCGCAACAGCGTGTCGCTATTACGCCGACAATGCAGAGCGGTTCCTCGCCGACCGGTCCGTCGAGATGGAAGGCGGAAAGAGCTGGGTCGCCTTCCAGCCTATCGGCATCGTGCTGGCGATCATGCCGTGGAATTTTCCGTTCTGGCAAGTGTTTCGTTTTGCAGCGCCGGCGCTCATGGCCGGTAATGTTGGCGTTCTCAAGCACGCCTCGAATGTCCCACAGTGCGCGCTGGCCATCGAAGATATTTTTCGCCGCGCTGGGTTTGCCGATGGCTCATTTCAGACTTTGCTGATCGGCTCAGACATGGTCGAGGGAATAATCGCCGATCCTCGCATCGCCGCGGTCACGCTCACGGGGAGCGAAGGTGCCGGCCGATCGGTGGCGAGTGCTGCCGGCAGGAATCTCAAGAAATCGGTCATGGAGCTTGGAGGCAGTGATCCGTTCGTGGTAATGCCGAGCGCGGATCTGGACAACGCCGTTTCAACGGCGGTGACGGCCCGGATGATCAACAACGGTCAGTCGTGCATAGCCGCCAAGAGATTCATCGTTCATGAAGAGATCTACGACGAATTCCTCAAGAAATTCGTCGCCCGCGTTGCCGCTGTGCGAGTGGGAGATCCAATGGACGAGAGGACCGAGCTGGGGCCGCTGGCAACAGCTGCGATCCGCGATCAGCTCGATCAGCAGGTAAAGGCATCGGTCGCCGCCGGAGCGAGACTGGCCACCGGCGGAAAGAAGATTGACCGGGAAGGCTTTTTCTACGAGCCGACCATTCTTGCTGACATCCCACCAACCGCCCCCGCCGCGAGCGAGGAGCTATTCGGTCCGGTTGCTTCGGTCTTTAAGGCGAAGGACCTCGGCGATGCGATCCGCATCGCTAACGGAACGACTTTTGGACTGGGCGCGTCAGCGTGGACCCGTGACGGCCGCGAGCAAGCTCAGCTCGTCGCCGAAATCGAATCGGGACTTCTGTTCATCAACGGCATGGTCGTATCCGATCCGCGTCTTCCGTTTGGCGGCGTCAAGAATTCGGGCTTCGGCCGGGAGCTGAGCGAGTTCGGCATCCACGAGTTCGTGAATATCAAGAGCGTGCGCGTCCTTGAGAGCCAGAAAGAAGAGAAGTCGGCCACCGAGTGATTCAAAGATCCATCACGAGCTTCACATCGGGGTCGATCTCCGCCTGCGCCGCGTGTCGAGTAACCCACGACACTATGAAGAACACCAGGAATGAAGACACCATTGCGACCGCCGATGCTGTTACGCCGGCGGGAAAGGTGAACACTTTCCAATAGGCAGCGGTTTCCAGCGCGAGTGTGACGATCAAGCCCGTTGCGATCGACGCCATTGCTCCCGCGCGCGTCGCGCCCTGCCAGTTCAATCCCACCGCCAGCGCGGGGACCAGCGTCGAAGCAAAAAGTCCCCACCCGAAAATCCCGAGGAACGCCACCATCGTCCCGGACCGCTGCGCCGTGATCGCCGCCGCGATGGCGATCAGAACGGTTACCGCCCTTCCCCATCGCAGCTCGTTCTTTACCCGCCGGCCAAAGGCAACCGGCAAATCGTGCGTCACTATCGCCGCGCCGATATTGATGAAAGAGTTTGCCGCGCTCATGGTCGCGGCCGCGACCCCCGAGAAAACCAGAGCCGCCAGAATTATCGGCGTGACATTGAGCAGGAGTGCCGGCGTTGCCTGATCGGGGCTCGCGAGCGGGGCCAGGCGACCACTCAGCACAAATGATTTCACGCCTACTCCGACACCGAAGTACAGAAGCAGCACGAGCACCAAGCCAAGTGTCTTGAGCAGCGGGTACCATTTGAGCTGCAGCGGATCACGCAGCATGTAGTACTTGTGCACGGCCTGAGGCTGGCCGAGCGAACCCATCGAGAAGACGAAGAAGAAAGAAAGCGCTGCGAGTGGAGTAATTTTTCCCCAGGGGCCAAGAAAAGTCGGGTCATGCGCGAGAATCGTACGCGAGATTTCACCGAGCCCGCCACCGAAATTGAGCACGAAAAGAAAAACGAGCACGGACGCCACGGCCATCAGGGTTCCCTGAAAAACATCGTTGTAGATGCCGGCGAGAATCCCGCCCGATGCGGAGTAGGCGAGCGTGACACCCATCCCGATCCAGATTCCCCATCCGAGGCCGACTCCAAAGATCGAATTGATCACGACTCCCATCGCCAGCGCGTTCGTCGCCATGTATCCCACTATGCCGACGAGAATCGCGATCGCCGAAAGTCCCTGCGCGCTGCGTGAGCGATAGCGGGCGCCGATCGCGTCTGGAATCGTGATCAGCGCGCGGGCCTCGCCAAGGAGCCGCATGCGCTTTGCCAGAACCCAGGCGCCCATGACGTTTGTGACGGCGGCCGGAAGCACGATGTACATCGCGCCCAGGCCGACCGCGTAGATGAACCCCGGACCACCGATGAAGGCAAAGCCGGAAACGGACACCGACACCGAAGCAACCGTGAGCGCGACGAGTCCGATTCCCTTTCCAGCAACGAAGAAGTCGGCCGCAGTTCGCGTTCTGCGCGCCGCCCAGACGCTGATCCCGAGGACTACCGCGAAATAAAGAATGCCAACAGCCACCACAGCGGGGCGAGCAGCATTTGGCAACGCGACCTGGAGAAGCGCGCTCACGCCAGTGGTTCGAATCATCCGCGGAGCTGGTCGTCTATTGGCTCTCGAAGCGCGTTGTCAGTCGCCGCGTGATTCTCGCGTGCGAGCACGCGCACCCGCTCGACATCGTCCGCGCTCAGTGTCTGCGTCTCGAATGTCAGTGCATACGCGATGGGCAACACGACGATGGGGAGCAGCCCCACTCCGTAGATCACGATCGCGGCGCGCGCGGGCAGTCCCAGCCAGAGCGTGCTGAGCGGACCTTCTGTTGCCGGCAACGCCAACGCCGCGCCAAAGCCGATCACCAGCACCAGGACGACGAAGGCGAACGGAATCTTCAACGGCCCTATTCCTCGGCGTCCGCGCGCGGCGCCAAGGATCATGATGGCCCCGAGTGCAACCGGAATTCCCAGAGCGAGGAGCCAGGCGGCCCAAACCGGCGTCCCTGCCGCGCTGAATGCCGCGAGGTATCCGGCTGCGATCGCGGAGATTCCGAAGAAGAGCGCCACGAGTGCTGCGCGCCGGGTGATATCCTCCCGCTCTACGGGCGTCCCTGTGATTGGCTCGGTCATCGAAGTCCCACGTTAGAGCAGAGCCAGCAACGCAAAAGTCGCCAGCCAGTGCTCTCCCATGTAATCGCCTGAAACGTGCGGCAGGCTCGCTGCGAAATGCTTCTCCGCCGTCTCGAGCGCAATTCCTCGGCGTGCATCGCTCACGGGCCACGTCGCCGCGATCGAACGCCAACACCATGCGCGGCTCAGATTCAATCCGTCGAGATGAGCGATCTTTCCATCGCTGCGATCGCTGACGATGGCGGGAGTGAACAGCGTCGCCGGCTCTCGCACCGCGAGCCTTGGTAAGAAGCGGTCGAGCCAGCTCGTGAACTCCCTCGCTTTCAATACCCTCCGCATGCATTCGGCTTCCATCAGCGCCGAGGATAGAAAGTCATCACCGCCAGGTTCCCACGCCTGGCAGTCCGAATCCTTGCAGTACCACGTGCGTGCTTTGTCGATCAGAGTTCTCCGAAGCGCATCGTTGCTCGTGACCTCCGCGTATTCGAACGCCAAAGCAATGGCGAAGGCGCTATTGAAGTGCGTCCCCACGCGTGTGGGGTACGTTGCCTTGGGCAGGAAATCGAGGAAGCGCTGTGTGAACGCGCCAGCGAGCGGCGCAAGCGCGTCGCTCCACCGATTGCCCTTCTTACTGCCATGTCGATTCAGCTCGGCTGCAAGCATCAACAGCCATGCCCATCCGTACGGCCGCTCGAACGTTGCGCGTAACGGTTGGCCAAGATATCTGACTTCAGTTCGCACTTTTGCAGCAGTGAGCTGGGCGTGAAACAGCCTTTCGATTTTTCCGGCCTCCCGCATCTCTGGAAACAGCCGCAGCAGCGTCGCGAGGAGCCAGTATCCGTGCACGCACGAGTGCCAGTCGAAGCTTCCAAAAAACACCGGGTGCAGCTCACTCGGAGATTTGAGATCAGCGCGCTTGTTCAGGACATGATCCAGCTTGTTCGGGTATTCGCGCGTTGCGTGTGCCAGTGCGACCCGCGCGAACTTGCTGGCGAGGATCGGTGTGAGAGATGTGGATGTGGCCATCAGCGGCGGAACACTAGAAAGTTCATCAGCAGGATGTTCGCTCCGAGCAGCATGAGCGCCGTTGGAATCTGGACTTTGATCACGGCATTCTCATCCGGGAGCTCGAGCAGGGCGGTTGGAACGATATTGAAGTTCGCGGCCATCGGAGTCATCAGTGTGCCGCAGAATCCCGACAGCATTCCAATTGCGGCCATCACCGTCGGGTCACCACCGAATTTCTGAACGATGAGAGGAAGTCCGATCCCCGCGGTCATCACGGGAAAGGCGGCGAACGCGTTGCCCATGATCATCGTGAAGGCGGCCATGCCAACGGCGTATGTAGTTACGACGACGGATGGGTTGTCGAGTGGGATCCAGCGCTGGGCCAGGCCGGACACAACGTTTCCCACGCCGGCAATAGCGAACAGCGCCCCGAGTGCGGCGAGCATCTGAGGCAGCACCGCCGCCCACCCAACTGCGTCGAACAGTCGGCGCGCCTCCCTGATCGGCGCGAGCAGCGGTGGCCTGAGCATCGCCATTCCCGTCACGAGCGCGACCAAAATCGCAATCGCCAGCGAGATCACGGTCACCTGCTTGGGATCCACCACCGGCGCGCCATCAATCGTGATCCTTTTGAAGAGAACCGTACCAAGCACCGTGATGAACGGAATTGCGAGCGCCGGAATGAAGAGTTTATTCCCCCAGCGCCGCGCGCCGGCTTCGCGCTCCTCGGGCGTCGCGCTCTCCTGTTTGCCTTGTCCGAGGCCGCGGATGCTCGCGACGAGCACCATCGCAATTACGAGAAAACCATTCGCGAGATCAGGCAAATGCGAGCCCGCGAGAAAGGTGATCGCGTAGATGCCCCAGAAGGCAGTGTTGTTGAACCGTCGCGGGTTGCTCCGATCACGCCAGTTAACGATGGCGACGCCCGCCATCATGAGACCGCTGAGCGAGTAGATGTGCTCGAGAGTGATCACGCCTGCTCTGACTTGTGCCCAAGCTCCACGCGCAGCGCACGGTCGAGCAGCAGGAGGCGCGTACAGTGGATCACGAATGCGCAGATCGCTGTTGGAATCGCCCAGATCGCCAACTGCGTTGGCTCAACGTGGATTCCGTTCTGATCGAGGAAGCCTTTGATCAGCAGAATCGATCCGATCGCGATGAATATGTCTTCGCCGAAAAAGAGGGCGATGTTGTCGACGGCGGCGGCATGCGCTCGGATCCTGTAGCGAGTTGATTCGGGCAACTCGCCGTACTGATTCTCCGCTGCTCCCTCGGCCATCGGCGCGATTAGCGGACGCACCATCTGTGGATGCCCGCCGAGCGACGTGAGGCCGAGCGCGGCTGTGATCTGACGGATGGCGAAGTAGGCAAGCAGAATACGCGAGGTAGTCGCGCCACGCAGTCCCGCGACGACGGCGCGAGCTCTTTCCTTGAGCCCGGCGTGCTCGAGCAAGCCAATGACGGGGAGCACCAGCCACACGATCGCGACGTACCGGCTGGTGATGAACGCTTTTCCAAACGCTGCCACCACTGCCAGCGGACCGAGGCCGCTGGCGATTCCGGTCGCAAGCCCGGCGACCGTCACGACGAGGAGCGGATTTATCCGGAGGACAAATCCGATGACGACAATGACAATCCCGATGAGGGTGAGCATGGGCGATTGGAAGGAATGACCTTCAGAACCCGCGATCGGAGCTGATCGCCGTGCTCAAACTTCGAAATCGGATGGGGAGACTACAAGGGGCGTCAGTCAGAAATCAGGCGACTCCTCCCCCGGGTGTTACCGCCCGATCCAGTAATTGACCTTCACCTGAAATACATTCGTCGGCCGGTCGCGGAAGATTGCACTCCTCTCGGCGCTAAAATCGAAATTGCCGTTGGGATCGTTGCCGGTCCGGCTCTGTGTCCACACGAAAAACACGGTGGAACCGGGTCGATATTCCCACCGCACTACAGCGTTACCGATCAGGGACCGGAAAGTGAAGTCGGGGTCACCGAACGAAAACGCGGGGGCCGGCCCGGCGCCGTCTGGATCTACAGTGTACGTCGCGCTGCTTGAAGCAGTTGCCGGAGTACGGGTGATGGTGCCGATGTCCTGTCCATAAATCACCTTGCGAGCCGTGCGTGGCGCCGAGAACTCGCGGAACGACGAGTAAGCACCGCTCGCGATGAACGGCTGCGCGAACAGCTGCAGTGTCAGGTTCGGGCTGAACGTCCAGTTCACCCTCGTGTCGAGAGACAGCGTGCGTGTCTTGATGAAGGCGAAGACGTAGCGCTTCCCGTAGAACGATGTGGCCGTCGGATCGGTGACAGTGGTGACATACTGCGCGTCGTCTTCGCCCGCGCTGAAGCTCGGTGTAAGACTGATATAGACGTTGTCGGCAGGCTTGAGGGCCACTCCGGGCTGAACAGTATAATTTCGCGTGCCCGAATTTATCCCGGGCCCACCTTGAATGTTCAGATCGAAAACCGCGCGCTCACGGGCGTCCGTCGATATCTCCAGATCTCCGAACTTGTAACCCGTCCGCATTACTACTGGCCCGCCACGAGTGAGACGATCGTCGAGTACAGTCGGATGGTAGATGACGAAACTGCGAATCCTCCAGTAATTCGGAAACATCGTCTCGTAGTAG
>DASWBG010000282.1:0-3238 GCA_036390715.1 Gemmatimonadaceae bacterium | reverse complement strand
GGACGCCAGTCCGCTAGCAAATCCGAGTTAATCATCGACAAGCCAGGGTATGGGTTCGCCAGTAATAAGGGAGACGTGCGAATATATCCAGCGTCGATGACCCATTTCCACACAACCCGCGCTAAACCGCAACACTCAATCGTTGGAGATCAGATATGAACCCAAACAACGATCGCACGTCGCTGCGTCTTTCCGCCACGCTGCTGCTCGTGGGACAAATCCTGTACATCGTGGTTACCCAGTTTCACGCCGATGGGCCCGCCAATAACCATCCCGTCGTGTTCGCCGAGTACGCCAGCAGTCGGATCTGGACGGCAGTCCACCTCGGCCAGTTCCTGTGCATGGCGATCCTGCTTGGCGGGCTGTTCGCTTTGTACTTCGCCTTCGATGGTGAGACTGGAGTTGCGAGATGGGCCGGTCGCTTCGGCGCCGCGTCCGCAGTCGTCGCGCTGGCGCTGTACGGCGGACTTCAGGCTGTGGACGGTGTCGCCAACAAGCAAGCCGATGTCGTGTGGGCGAGCGCCGCAGACGCCGAGAGGGCGGCACGCTTCGCAAGCGCGGAGGCGATCCGTTGGATCGAGTGGGGCCTGAGAAGCTATCATGACGTCACGCTCGGCCTCGCTTTCATACTATTCGCGGCCGCGATTATTCGGTCCGCTTTCGTACCGAGGTCGATCGGCTACCTGATGGGCCTCGGGGGTTTCACTTATGTAGTGCAGGGGTGGGTGGTCGGCTCCGAGGGTTTCTCGCAAAAGGAGTCGATCCTGATCGTGATCGCCTGGGTTCTTACCCTGGCCTGGATGATTTGGCTGTTCGTCGTGGCAAGGCGCACGCACGATTTGGAGCAGCCTCGCCGGGTCCCAACGTGACGGCGCTCGCTGGAATCTTTACGAGCAGCGAACCCCGCACAATATTCGGACAGTAATAGGGCGCGGCACGCTGCCGCGCGATCAATCATCTAAAAGTAGGCAGGTTTCAATGTCGCCAGAGTCACACGACCACCATAGCATGCACGATCACGACGCACACGCACACGGACACGCACACGGACATGGCGGTCACGGTCCGGTGGTCCATGGCACGCGCGCCGATGTCGCCGTTTCCTACACCAACGCCGTCGAAGCAGCCGTCCCGGACTCGGGTTGCACGGTTGTTAACGTGGAACTCGAGGCGCGCGAGACGGACTGGGAATTCGTGCCGGGGCACAAGACGCGCGCGTGGGGCTTCAATGGTCAGGTGCCCGGACCCACGTTGGAGGCAAGTGTCGGGGATGTCCTGCAGATCCGCCTCACCAACAGCCTTCCCGAGCCGACGACGATCCACTGGCACGGTCTCCAGATTCCCGCAGCGATGGATGGCACCGACATGGTGCAGCATCCGATCATGCCAGGCGAGACATTTACGTATCGATTCAAGCTCCCCGACGCCGGCACGTTCTGGTATCACCCGCACATGAACGAAACCGTGCAACTCGAGCGCGGTCTGTACGGCGCGATCGTCGTGCGTGGCGCCAACGAGCCGCGGTTCGATGCCGAGCGCGTGCTCGTGATCGACGACATTGCGCTCGATAGCAAAGGAGAAATCAAGCCACCGGGGTGGTGGATCGAGCACCACGATGGCCGACAGGGAAGCACGCGGCTGATCAACGGACGTCAGGAGCCGGAGCTCACAATCGCGGCCGGTCAGGTAGAGCGGTGGCGGATTGTGAATGCGTCGAGCGCGCGTTACGTACGCCTCTCAATCGGCGGCAGACCATTTACCCTGATTGGCACTGACGGCGGCTTGATCGATGCGCCAGTGATAATGAAGGAGATACTTCTCGCTCCTGCTGACCGGGCAGAGCTCGCCGTTGGTCCGTTTGGCGAAGGCGAAGTCGTCAGCATCGACGCATTACGGTACGACCGGAAGACAGTGGCCCGACCGCATGACGAGCGGTTCGCGACAATCCGCGTCGGTCCGCCTGCGCCGTCGCAGGCGAACATTCCGGCGAAACTTCGCGATATCCAGCCTCTCGCTCCTCGTAGTGCGGCGCCCACCCGGGAATGCCATCTGGGCGTCAAGATGAGTCTCAAGCACGGCGTCGACTTCGTCATAAATAACGAAGCACACCATCGTGACCAGCCGGTGAAGGTAGGAGAGCTGCAGGTCTGGGACGTTATCAACGATACGATGATGGATCATCCCTTTCACTTGCATGGCTTCTTCTTTCAGGTAGTGGAGGTAAATGGCGAGCCGCCGTCGTTCCGCTCATGGGAGGACACGGTGAACGTGCCTCCGAAGGGTCGCGTGCGGATTGCCTGGGTGCCTGACGATCGCCCGGGCGAGTGGATGTATCACTGCCACATCCTCGAGCATCATGCGAGCGGAATGATGGCGCACTTTGAAGTAGTGAGCTAAACCATGAAGAAGTGGATCGGTCGCATCGCACTCGTACTCGCTGGAATCGTTGTTCTGGTGGTGATTACTGGAGCTGCGTACGAGGCGGTTGGTCGCCGAAACGCTGCCCGCGACTATCCGGTTCCGGGCAAACTCGTCGACATCGGTGGCCGGCGCATCCAGTTGGATTGTCGGGGCACGGGGTCGCCAAAAGTGGTGTTTGAAGCCGGTCTCGACATGGGCGGCTCTTTGAGCTGGTACGGAGTTCACGACTCGATCGCAAAGACCACTCGCGCGTGCGCCTATAGTCGGGCCGGTATCATGTGGAGCGACCCGGTGAGCGGCGCTCAAACCGGGAAGGGAATTGCGTACGACCTCCATGCAGCTCTGGACAAAGGTGGTGAGCGGCCACCGTACGTACTGGTGGCTCACTCGCTGGGCGGTCCATATGCGATGATCTACACAAAATACTTCGGAGGCGATGTAGCAGGGTTGGTGTTCGTGGATGCGTCGCATCCGGACATGGTTACGCGGAGGAGGAGCCTTACATCATGGACGCTTGCCGATGCGACGAAATCGCTAAGAATTCCTGCGCGTTTGTCGCGGTTCGGGCTGGTTCGGAAGTTTGCCGCCGCTGACAGTGCCCCGCCGGAGCCCGCATATGCGGTGAAAGCAACGGCCGCGTACGCATCGACTTCACTCGCCGCGAACCTGAAGGAGGTTGACGCGCTCAACCAGACGCTTTCCGAAGCCGGGACGCTACGTCAGCTCGGCGATCGGCCGCTCTTCGTTTTGACGGCCACGAAACCGATGCCACCGACAGATCTCGCCCAGATGAAGATGACTTCGGCGCAAGGAGCCG
>DASWBG010000281.1:0-4388 GCA_036390715.1 Gemmatimonadaceae bacterium | reverse complement strand
TGGAACGCCGACGCCGAATTTCGCGCCATGCGCGACGCCTCCCGAAAGGGTCAATGAGCCGGGGCGACAGCATTTGACCGTGAATCCCGCCGGGGCCCAGCAGCGCGACCCGTTGCTCGCCTTCAGAGAGGAATTCCCGATTCTCGGGAAGACCAATTACCTCGTTTCCAACTCTCTGGGGCCAATGCCGCGCACCGTCCCCGAGAAGCTGGCCGAGTACGCGCGCGACTGGGGTGAGCTCGGAGTGAAGGCATGGAACCGCGGGTGGTGGGAGCTTCCCGTCGACGTTGGCAACGAGATCGCCCCGCTCATCAACGCGAATAATGGCGAGATCGTGATGATGCCGAATGCCACCATCGCCCAGATGGCCGTGCTCTCGTCCATCGACTTCTCGAAGGAGCGCGACACTGTGGTGATGACGGAGCTCGATTTTCCGTCCGTCCGGTACGCGTACTCGGAAATGGCGAAGCGATTTGGCGCGCGCGTCGTGTCCGTGAAGTCGGACGATGGGTTGACGATCGATCGCGACAGGCTGTTGGATGCAATCGACGAAAGGATCCGCATTGTGGCGGTCTCGCACGTGCTCTTTCGAAGCGCCTTTCTAATGGATGTGGACGAGATCTGCAGGCATGCCCACGACGTGGGCGCGCTCATCTCGCTCGATTCCTTTCACGCCGTCGGGATCGTACCGGTTGACGTGAAACGAAGCAAGCCGGATTTTCTTACCGGTGGCGTTCTCAAATGGCTCTGCGGAGGACCCGGTGGCTGCTTCCTTTACGTGAGTCCCGCCGTCCGCGATCAACTCAAGCCGGCGCTGACCGGCTGGCAGGCGCATTCGCGTCCGTTCGCGTTCGAGGATTCCATGGAGTACACCACCGGCGCGTTCCGCTGGCTGAACGGGACGCCGGTGATTCCGGGCCTCTACGGCGCCGCGGAAGGGTCGAAGATTCTGCGCCGCGCCGGAGTCGACGCAATCAGAGAAAAGAGCGTTCGCCTCACCTCACGGCTGATTGAGCTGGCCGACGCCCGCGGCTACACCGTGAATGCGCCGCGCGACCCAGCGCGTCGTGGGGGAACGGTGGCGATCGATGTTCCCCACGGCTATGAGGTCACGCAGCACCTTCTGTCGCGGGACATCCTGGTCGACTACCGCGTGGGCGCTGGTATCAGGATTGCCCCTCACTTCTTCACCAGGGAGGACGAGCTGGACGAAGCCGTTTCGGAGATCGACAAGGCTCTCGAAAGCGGAAGCTGGCAGCGCTTCTCGGAAAAAATCGCGGTCGTCACCTGAGCCGTTCAGGCGGGATGTTACTACCTTGAACAATGCAGTGTCTAAAGAGTACAATAGACTTATACTCGACTCCTCGGAGGGTGCGTAGTCATGCCAACACCTTTTTTGAGTTCTGAAGAGTACGACGAGAGAGCGCATCAGCTGTACAACGAAGGACAGTATGATGAGGCGCTGGACGTACTGAGAGAGGGACTCGGTCTCTATCCGAATTCGGTGGAGCTCCATATTGGAGTTGGCTACGCGCACCACGCCCGCGAGGACTACGCGTGGGCCCGACGCAGTTTCGAGGAAGCGCTCGTTCTCGATCCCGACCATGAGGACGCGCTCGCCGGCCTTGGTGAAACCCTCCTGAAATTCGGCCAACAGGAGCAGGCACTCCGCAGCTTCCGCCACACTCTGGAGCTCGGCTACCAGGACGACGTAGAGCTGATGCTCCAGATCGGACGCGCGCTCTTTCGTGAAGGGCTGATCGACGAATCCAAACAGTTCTTCGAGATCGCGGCGCAGCAGACGCCCGATGCGGCGGAAGCCGTGTCCTGCATCGGCTACGCCGAACACCGGCTGGGCAACGACGAATCGGCGATCTCGACTCTGCGCCGCGCGCTCCAGATGGACCCCGATCACACCGAGGCACGGATCTACCTCGGAAACATCTTCTACGATCGCGGCGATTACGAGGCCGCGCTCTATCATCTCGATCGCTCGACGCCCGACGATCACTGGGACGAGCTCGGCATCTGGAGACTGATCGAGTTGAAGAAGATGATCTATCGCCTGCGCGACAATGATCCCGAGCTGCGTCCGTGGGAGGACAGGCTGCGCGATTTGTCGGGCGATCTCGACGACATCGACGAGATGCTGGCCGAGATCGAAGCGAAGTATATCGACGCGACCCAAACCGAAGCGAAAGGGCAGCTCGAGTTGTTCGGCGCGCTCCTTTCCAGCTTCGCCGATGTGAAGTCGACGCCCGAGTCGCACCGCATCAAGCTCGACGATGGCAACACATTTGAAGGGACGTGGGAGGAAATCGTCGACAAGATGCGCGATGCAAATTGCCTCAAGGAAACACCAAAACCGGAGCAGGATGCAGAGAGCTTCATTCGACGTAGCGCGGATGCTGGGCTTTTGCGCATCCTGAGATGAGTCCACAAAGCTCGCAGGCGGCGCTCGCCGCGCTCAACGGCGTGCGCCCCGTTCTGGCTCACTTCGATAAACCACGCTCCGCGGAAGATCTGGCCGCCGACATCATCGATCTCTGGGCTGGCGCGGAAAGCGCGCTCCAGACGCTCGTCGGCAATTCCTCACTTACCGGACAACAGCTGATTCGGGCGGCGCGTCAGGCGGAGCTGATAACTCTGGACCAGGCGCACGCGCTGTTGGAGTTTCTCGCCGCACGTGACCGCGCCAACCGCACCAGCTACAAGCCGACGCAAGGTGACGGCGATGCTGCGGTTGATGGATTCAAGTCGCTGGAGTCGGCGCTCTCTGGCTCCGCGACAGTGAAGCCCGCGGCGGCGGCGGCGACTCCTGGTCCGCCGGTTTATACTCCGCGCCAATCGCGTCCCGCGCAGCCATCGAAACCGTCAACGCCACCACCACCGCCGTCACCGTACGCACCCCGGTCAGCGGGCGGCGGATACCGACAACCGCCGGCTTACGCAGCTCGGAGCATGGCCGGACCACCGACGATAGAAATGCCGGGTTCCTTCGCGTCGGCGGAGGCGGCCGCCGGAGGTGGCAGTACCGGCGCAGGAGGGACCAAGGCCGCAGGGATTAGCGGTGGAGTTGGGCGTACCATGGTCCAGAACGCGCTCGCCGCGGCGGACTCGGGCGGGCGCGGTTTCCCTTGGCTATCCCTCCCGGCATGGATTGGTATCGCCGTCGTGGTCGCGCTGATTGTCGGTGGTTATCTGTTCTATGGGCGCAGTTCAAGCACCAGCGGATTGACTGCCGGCATCGACGCCATGAACAACGGTCAGCGCGAGCGAGCCCGCGGCGAATTCGCCAAGGCGGTGAACAACGACCCCAACTCGGCGACACCGCACGTGTTCCTCGCCAGAATCGCGCGCGAGGAGAGCGACCTCGCTACCGCGCGGGCGCAGCTCGACACGGCTTTGAGACTCGACCCGAAGAACGCGGTCGCGCTGCGAGAGATGGGTCTCGTTCTCTTCGCAAGCCGTCAGTACGATCTCGCCCGCCGATTCTTCGTTCGCGCGGTTACGGCCAATCCGCAGGATCGTGCCTCGCAGGGCTACCTGGGATGCGCGATGATGCGGCTCAATCGCGTCACGGAAGGAACGAGCTGGATCGGCAAGGCCGGCACCGGTCCGTGGCAGACGTGTCTGCAACAAACGCCGACGACTGCGGCCCCGCCGCCGTTGTGATCGAATTCAAGAACGTCGGGAAGATTTACAAATCACTCCTCGGCAGCTCTGTCAAAGCGGTCGAGGAGTTTTCGTTGACGGTCGTCGATGGTGAGACACTCGGTGTCGCCGGGCCGAACGGCGCTGGCAAGACCACCCTGATCGCGATGATGCTCGGCTATCTGCGCCCGACGACCGGGACGGTCGAGATCAACGGCTTGCCCGCGCGGCAGTACGTCGAGCGAAACGGAATCGGCTACCTCTCGGAGCTTATCGCCATAAACCCGAAGTGGCGCGCCGAGAACGCACTCGTGCGCTATGCGACGTTGGCCGGCATATCCTCCGCGGAGATTTCGTCACGGGTGAATTACGTCATCGATCTGCTCGGGCTCGCCGAGCACCGCGACAAGAAAGTGAAGGCGCTGTCGAAAGGAAATCTGCAGCGGCTCGGATTGGCGCAGGCGCTCCTGCGCGATGAGCAGATCCTCGTTCTCGACGAGCCAACCCACGGACTCGATCCTGTCTGGACGCAGCGCTTTCGCGACATCGTCGAGGAGCTGCGACGACCTGACCGCACGATACTCATCGCCTCGCATAACCTTGACGAGCTGCAGCGTCTCGCCGATCGCGTCGCGATAATCGATCGCGGACGACTGCAGCGTCTCGTGAGCACGGGGTACGAACACGCAGCGCCGGCGGCGACGCGATTCAGGGTGACGCTTGCCAGCGGCTAC
>DASWBG010000280.1:0-11549 GCA_036390715.1 Gemmatimonadaceae bacterium | reverse complement strand
TTGCGAAGCGCGCACCCCCGACCGACTTATATCCGACTGCTCCAGTCGTCCTGAGCTGCGGAGTCCAGGTGTATTCGAGCGTTGGTCCCGCCTGAAAGGAATTGCTCTTCGCCGGATCTTTTCCGCCACCCTGCCCGACCACTTCGGCACCGATGCGTGCGGGGTGCTTGCTCGAATGGCCTAACGGGACCGATGCGCGCCCACGTGCCCATCCGTACTGGCTTCCAAAGTTGTAGTTCGCAAGCAACTGCGTGTGCATCGAGCGCCTGCCCGCTCCACTATGGTATGCGCCAAGGCTGGCGGAGGCGCCGTTGCTTCCGCCCCCTTCAGCTCCGGGCGCACCAGCATCGGGATGTTGAACCCACGTGTATCCCGCACCGAACGACACGCCACTGGTACGACCGGCGTATGCCATCCCAAGAGTCGGCGACACTGCCGAAAGAGTTCTCGCCGAGGCAGGCACGTCGCGGAGCAGCCGGTAGTGAAGCGAGTATGCGTTGGCGTTGAAATATGGCGACCACCCGAGCCCGCCCATGCCGACGTATAGGCCGAGCAGATAGAACTGACTGTGGCGAGTGTCGAGCTCGGTCGAGCCGTAGAGCGATGGGTGAAACTCCGATAGCTTCGGCAGCTGCGCTTCCGCAGTTCTTGCTGCCATTGTCAGACTCGCAATTGCCGCAAACGCGATAACCGCATTTCGATGTGTTGTCAGTCTCATTGTTCCTTCTCAGTTTGTGGTTCTTTCGACTCATCAACGCACGATCCGCGCGGATTTGAAGGCACGTGTAGCCTTGTGTCGTCTTTTATAGGACGCGCGGCCAGAATCGCGGAAACTGATTTCCACGGAAGAGCTCTCTCACCCTGAAAGATTTTCGCTAGCTTTTGCCGGTGCGTTTTTGCCTGCCTCTCTCGAGCTGCGCCCTTTTCCTCGCCTGCGCGACGTCGATGATAACCAATCAGCACCCTGTCACCATCGCCATTGTGAACGGCATCGTCTGGACGGGCGAACCTGACAAACCGTGGGCCGAAGCAGTCGCGCTGAGCGACGACCGGATCGCGGCCGTGGGATCGACGGCCGAGATTCGGCATGGCGTGTCGCCTCAGACGAAGGTGATTGATGCGCGTGGTGGCATGGTCGTCCCCGGATTCATCGACTCGCACGTACACTTTCTCGCCGGCGGGATGAATCTCGCGTCGGTGCAGCTGCGCGACGCGAGGGCTCCGTCTGACTTCATCGCGCGCATTAAGGCTTTCGCCGCGACTGTGCCCCGAGGAACCTGGATCACAGGCGGTGATTGGGATCATCAGAATTGGGGCGGAGAGCTTCCGCAGCGCTCGTGGATCGATTCAGTCACCCCCGATAATCCCGTCTGGATCAACCGGCTCGATGGCCACATGGCACTCGCCAACTCTGCCGCGATGCGCGCCGCCGGAGTGCCGATGTCGGGGGGCGACGTAGCAGGCGGGACGATCACTCGCGACGCTTCGGGACAACCGAGCGGCATCTTCAAAGACAACGCGCAGGAGCTGATCGATCGGGTGGTTCCGGATCCGGATCCGGCGATGCTCGATCGCGCCCTCGATGCGGCGATGACTTACGCGAATGCTCGCGGCGTGACATCCGTCGACCACATGGGAACGTGGTCGGATCTCGCGGTTTTCGAGCGCGCGCACGGCGCTGGAAAATTGCGGACGCGAATTTACGCCGCTGTGCCTCTTTCCACATGGGCTCGACTGCGTGACACCGTAGCCGCGCGCGGACGGGGAGACTCGTGGCTCCGCATCGGGGGACTCAAGGGATTCGTCGATGGATCGCTCGGCTCGCACACTGCGGCAATGATGCAGCCGTTCACCGATGCACCAGGCGACAGCGGACTGCTCGTCAATACCCCGGAGAATCTCTACTTGTGGACATCCAACGCCGACAAAGCGAATCTGCACGTCATCGTACACGCCATTGGTGACCGCGCCATCAATCTCCAGCTCGGCATCTTCGAGCGGGTGGAGCACGAGAATGGCGTACGCGACCGGCGGTTCCGGATCGAGCATGCGCAGCACATCGCACCGCCCGACCTGGCGCGTTTCGGCGAGTTGGGTGTCATCCCGAGCATGCAACCGTACCATGCAATCGACGACGGTCGCTGGGCGGAAAAGGTCATCGGTCCCGAGCGCGCAAGAACGACCTACGCGTTTCGCGCTCTCAGAGACACGCGTGCGAGACTGGCATTCGGAAGCGACTGGCCGGTCGCGCCCGCGACTCCCCTCGAAGGCATTTATGCTGCGGTTACGAGAAGAACGCTGGACGACAAGCATCCCGGCGGGTGGATTCCGGAACAGAAAATCACGGTCGAAGACGCGTTGCGCGCTTACACCAGCGGCGGTGCCTACGCATCCTTTGAGGAACGAGAGAAGGGATCGCTGGCGCCGGGCAAGCTCGCAGACGTCGTGATCATCGATCGGGACCTTACTAAGATCGCCCCGGAGACGATCCGTGACGCGAAGATAGATTACACGATCGTCGGCGGTCGAATCGTGTACGATCGCAACGCCGCATCCCAATTGACGGAGATGAAGGAGCGCTGATGGCTGCAAAGAGCGAGGTTACGTTTTACCGCTGGGATTCGATGAAGAAAGAACGGGTGTCCGACATGCTCGAGCGCCGGCTCATCACGGGCAATCGCATGATGCTCGCGCACGTGTATCTGAAAAAAGGCTGCATCGTGCCGAAACACTCGCACGAGAACGAGCAGCTCACCTACATCCTCGAGGGCGCTCTAAAGTTCTGGATCGGCGACGACGGAGCGGAGGAGATCACCGTTCACGCGGGCGAGGTGTTGCTCATCCCTTCCCATGTGCCGCACAAGGCCGAAGCACTCGAGGAGACTCTCGACGTCGATGTCTTCAGTCCGCCGCGCCAGGACTGGCTGGACAAGAAGGACGACTACCTGAGGCGCTGACCTTGGATTTCGGTCTTCGCGGCAAGGTCGCCCTGGTATCCGCCAGCAGCAAAGGTCTCGGTCGCGCGATCGCCGAAGAGCTTGCCGCTGAAGGAGCAAATCTCGTCATCTGTGCGCGGGGCGAGGACGCGCTTCGTCAGACGGCAGAATCGATCCGTAAGAGCTCTGGCGTCACTGTCGTGGATGTCGCGGCCGATGTCTCCGGACAATCGGGGATCGATCGCGTCGCGAAAACGGCGCTCGATAAGTTCGGAAAGGTAGACATTCTTGTTACGAACTCGGGCGGACCGCCAAGCGGACCGTTCGAAAGCCTGACTCCGGAAATGTGGGATGCGGCCACCCGGTTGCTGCTGACGAGCGCCGTCGGACTGACGCGCGCCCTACTGCCGGGAATGAAAGAGAGAAAGTGGGGACGAATCCTGAACGTGACGTCGATCGCGGTCAAACAGCCGATTGACGGACTCATGCTCTCCAACAGCCTGCGCGCGGCGGTCACCGGATTCGCGCGCACACTCGCCAACGAGGTCGCACCGTTCAAGGTGACGGTGAACAATATCATGCCCGGCTACACGCGCACCGATCGCGTCGAGGAGCTCGCACGCGCGTCCGCTGCGAGATCCGGCGCTACGGCGAACGACACCTTCGCCAAGTGGGAAAAGGAGATTCCAATGGGCCGGCTTGGCGAGCCGCGCGAGCTTGCCGCCCTCGCCGCCTTTCTTGCCTCGGAGCGCGCGAGCTACATCACCGGCAGTTCGATCGCCGTCGATGGAGGCTGGATTCGCTCCCTCCTGTAGTCTTCAGCAAAACCGGCCCGCAAGTAAACGCTCCGCCGAGTGGTGACATCATCTTAACAGACGAGACTCCGGAGATGGCGCGTGTCCGCAGGTTCGGGCGCAGTGCCCACGCAACCATATATTCACCTCACAATGAGCGTCGGCCGATTCGGTAAGAGCGGTGGTCGCGGCGCGAGTCCATCGTACCGTGATCGGGCAGCGTACGCTCTCGACGCGCAGCTGGCATCGCTTGCTTCCTCAGGGGACAATTCCGCGTTCACGACTCTCGTCACGCGCTTTCAGCCGGCCGTATTTCGCTGGGCCCTGATGTTCGCCAGCGACCCCGATGAGGCGGAGGATATCACCCAGGAAGTCTTCGTTCGGACATATCGCCAGCTAGGCGAGTATCGCTCCGACGGCCCGCTCGACGCCTGGCTGTACAGGATTACCAGGAGGGCGGCCACGCAGATGCGTCGAACGCGCAATCGTCGTGGCCGTCTCGCTCTCTCGCCCGCGGCACAGCCGACCCGCGATGTCTACACGACCGACCCCGGCGGACGCGTGGATCGTGAGCGCGCCGCCAGCGTGATTCGCGAGCTTTTCGGCGAGCTTCCTCGTCGGCAGCGAGAGATTTTCGAACTCGTCGATCTGCAGGGATTCTCGCCGGCGGAAGCCGCCGAGCGGACGGGAATGAAGCCGGTCTCGGTGAGAGCCAATCTGTTTAAGGCGCGCAAGGCTATTCGAGAGAGCCTGCTCGCAACCCACCCGAGCTACCGTGAGCTGTCCCGATGACTTGCGAAGAATGCCTCTCAGAGCTTGCTACCGGCTCGCTGCGGGAGATGTCTGGTGATTCCGCGGTGATGCAGCACTGCGCGACTTGTCCCGATTGCTCGCGTCTCACGACGGTTCTCCGCGATAGGGAATACAACGCCGCCAACGTGCTCAATAGCCTTCCGCCGATGAGCAACCCGATCACTCTCGCTGAGACAGCAGTGACTACGGCGCACCGTCGACGCGTGGGGCGTGTAGTCGTGATGATCAGTGGCGTCGCGCTCGCGGTTACGATCTGGTTTACTGCGGCAACGCTGATCCTTCCCGCAATGCGAGGCGACGGGCCTCCACTGTCGACGTTGCTTACGGAAACGATTCCGCTCTCATGTCTTTCGCCGCAGCAGGCAGCGGACATCATCGATCCATACCTCCGCACGCATGGCAGCCTTTACTGGGTTCCCAAATCCGGCATCTCGGCGATCACGGTGCGAGGCACCGCGGCGCAGCTGAGCAAGTCCAAAGATCTCATTCGGAATTTCGAGAGCGATCGGGCTGCCGCTTGTCGAAACACGCCGGCGGGATCGAACAAAACTCCCACCGCGTCGGCAGAGCGGCCCGAGCAGAAGGAGCGGCCCTAGTAGAAAGCGCGCCCCGAGGCGAAATAGCGGACCGAGCCGGGTGCGCCACCCCGGACATTGCGGAATTTGGAACGGGGTGAATTATATGTTCACCCGCTTTCAATCACCGGTCACCGGGTCCCGCCTATGCGCCTACATTTTGGTGTCTCCGCTGTTCTCAGTTTGTCCCTATTTGCCGCCTGCACTGACAGTCCAACACCGTCCGACGCCCTCAACGCCCCGACTGACATTCGACTGACAAACTCGGTCTCGGGCGGCCCGACGGTGAATTCAGTCGTGAACGTCACCAACGACACTACCTCGCAGAATGAGACGCCACTGGCGGTCAATCCCCGCAACGCGCAAAACCTGGTCACTGGCAACAACGACTGGAACTACAACGACGGCTGCGGTGTGAATGCGACGTTCAACGGCGGAAAGACGTGGACCAAAACGCTGCCTGACGGCTTCATTCCGGGAATCACGCGCTTCACGAACGATCCGGACGTAGCAGGTACGGGTGATGGAGATTTCGGAGGCGATCCGGCGGCGGCGTTCAGCCCCGATGGCACCGCGTACTTCGCCTGCTTCAGCTACAACGGTACGAGCACGATGCTCTTTCTCAGTCGCTCGACCGATGGCGGAGCCACTTGGCAGGCGGGGGCGCACGCGATTCCGAGCGATCCACTGACACTCGTGAGCGCCTTCAACGGCCAGGGGATATCGAAGGGCTCGAATGGGCAGTTCCCCGATCACGACGCGATGTCAGTCGGCGCGGACGGAACGATTTACGCGACGTGGGCGCAGTTCCATGGTTTCGGCTCCAACTCGCCCGTCTGGATCTCCACATCGCGCGACGCCGGTCGCTCATTCTCACGCCCGGTGAAGGTCTCGAGCGGCAACGTCCGCAGCGACCAGGACCAACGCATCGTCACCAACGCGGACGGCAGCGTCGCCTACGTCACCTTCGACAACGCGATTCAGGGCGGGAAGGGGACCGCGATGTTCGTCAGCAAGTCGACGGATCATGGTCAAAGCTGGAGCACTCCGTTTCAATTCGCAGTATTCACGAATCCTGTATGTCTTTTCCCGCCATTCTGCTTCAACATCAGTGGCGGCCAGTTCCGAGGTCCCGGCTCGTACCCTGCTCCCGCGTATAATCCCGCCAACAATCGGCTCTATGTCGCGTATGCGGACATCGATATCGATGGAATCGCCAAGATCTTCATCACCTCCGCTTCCGCAACTGACCTGACCAGTTGGACGCCGCGCACCGTCGTTGCCAGCGTGCCGAGCGGCGACCGCTTCGCCGCGGAGTTGGGAATCGCACCGAGCGGGCGGATCGATGTGGCGTTCTACGATCGCAGCTACACCGCGAACACGATGGTCGACCTGACCTATGCCACGTCGAGCGACGGCGGCGCGACCTGGCGTTCGGCACGCGTTTCGAAATCAAGCTTCGACCCCTCCCTCTACGGCGTCCCGTCGGGTGCCGGCATTCGTCCGTTCATCGGGGACTACAATGGAATCGTCTCGCTCGCGAGTACCGCGGCAATGACCTGGACCGGTGTTGGGAAAACGTTTGGGACGCTCCCGACGAACCTGGAGATTTTCTTTGCCAGCGTCACGCCTTGACGCGGTACGGTAAGTAAGTCGTCGCGCGAGTCTCTACGAATTGGAGAGATCCCGGCACCAGAATGGCGCCGGGATTTTCTTTATGGGATCTATACGACACGGCTTCTCATCGAATCGTCAGATACATTTTTTTATCGGGACCCACGGAGCGACGATGCTCGTTCCGGGCCCCGCGTTTCGCACCTAACGGCTACAAATTCGGCAATCGGACTGTTGCAGCTTGCAATCACAGACGCAAAACGCGGCGATTTTGCCGCTCACGAGCAACCGAGATCACTACGCTAAGTGGCTGCTGGGCAGGCACTTATGCCAAGCTCAGCCCATGTGGATTGGGTGTTGCCAGATGGGTAAGCGTTGCCTTGAATTAAGGCGCCGCGTCTTTTCGACATGCTGAAGGCCCAGAAAGCCGGCGGCGATTTACTAACGCTTCAGGAGAGACTTAAATGAGCAACAAAAAGGGTTTTACACTCATTGAGCTTCTGATCGTGGTCGTCATCATCGGCATTCTTGCCGCGATCGCGATTCCGAAGTTTGCAAATACGAAGGACAAGGCTTATGTCGCAGCGATGAAGTCTGACCTGCGCAACCTTGCGACTTACGAAGAGCAGTACGCTGCCGACAACAACGGTGCGTACTTCGCAGGAACCGCGACGATGGCTTCGCCGATTCAGGGCTTTACGCCTTCGCAGAACGTAACCATCACGGCTACGATCAACGCGGGTCCCCCGCAGAGCTGGAGCGCGACTGCAGTTCACTCGCAGTCAGCCAAGACCTGCGATAACTCCACTGGTGTGATCGTCTGCACCTGATCAGGACTATCGCCTGAACAAGAGAGGGTGCGTCGAAAGACGCACCCTCTTTTTTTTTATCTCGATTGTCCTACTCGCAGTTGCGCGCGATGCGTTTTGCCTGTGGCGAATGGGGAAAGAGTGAAACCGCCTGGCGCGCGTAACCTCGCGCGGTCGAACAATGTCCGCGGCGCGAGTAGAGCTCCGCCACGCGAAGATTGATGCGGTAGCTTCCGGGATCCCACAGCGCGCCGGTCACCCAGCCGGCGGTAAACGCCCCGCGACCAACATATGTCATTGCCATGGTCTGCGTCACGCTCCGGGCAACAGAAGCAAGCGAAAAAACAACCAGCGCCACGGATGCCAGTCCGAGTGCCCTCGAAGAGATGGTTACGCTACGAGTATTTCGACGAATTCCGCTGGTGGCGCCGAGGACGCTCCACACCATAAATGCCGGCGCCGCGAGGACGAGCACCACGTCGAATGCGCTGACGATCATCGTCGCCACGACGGTCCCCGCCAGCACGCATTGCGCAAGAACCGCATCCGTGTTCTCCAGCTCACCCCACCGCCGTAGCGCGCTGAAGAAGAGAATGAGAAACGCCCCCATCAACGCAATGGTGGGAACGAACCCGCGCTCCGAGACGAACGCCACCCAGTCACTGCTCGGCCAGGGATTCGCCGTCATGCCGTCGTCAGCGAGCGACCGGTCATTCGATGGCGCGAAGCGAACATATTCGACGGGCCAATTCCCGGGGCCAACACCAAATACGGGGTTCGAGATTGCCATCGAGAGCGAGTTCCTGTACTGGTCCACCCGCCCGCGCCCGCTTCCCTTCTTGTAGTCCACCATGCCGCGCGCGGAATCCAGGTAGGGAGACTCGCTGTTCCAGTTGAGCGTGTTGGGCAACGCAATCGCCACCATTCCGCCGATCGCTGCGGCGAGCGTGAGTCGCGCAAACCGACCGCCGATCCTGCCGTCACGCCAGTATTTCCTGGAAGCGATCATCGGCACGAGCAACACTATCGCGCAGGCGGCAACAGCGAGCCACGCGGCTCTGGAACGTGACAGCACCAGTGCCGCGCCCAGCACCGCGCCACCAAGGGAGCCTAGCAGGGCTCCAAATGGACGCCGCGCCGTGACGGTGCACCAAACGAGCGACGGCAATCCGATCACCGCCATATGCGCTACGAAATTCCGGTTTCCGAAAGTACCGCCCGGGGCTCGATTCGCACTGAAATATTCCGACTCGAGGCCATACGCCTGCGCGAGGGACAACGCAGCCGCGCACACAGCCGCTAATGCGGCCGCGACGAGGATCGGCCGGTAAGAGCCGCGTTCGGCTACCGAGCGGGCTCCCCAGAAAATGATCGCGCCGGAGATGCTGATGGCTACGGAGCGCTGCGCCGCCCAGTGGTTGGTGGCGAAGATCGCCGATGCGACACTCCAAAGCAGGAAAAACGCGATCAGGCCGTCGACAAGATCGAAGGAAAGCGACCGTCGCCGCGCCAGGAGCACCAATGCGACGATGAGAGCGGAAACGTGCAGCACGAGCTCTTTCGGCACGAAGTACCGATCCAGCTCGAATACCTTGTAGGGAAGGGCGACGACTACTGCGAGAATCACCCCTGCCCGTATTACCAGCCCAATCAGACGATCCGCCATCCGGGAAATATGCTTCGCGAAAAGGCACACGAAAAAAGCCCCGCTCGGTTCGAGCGGGGCTCTTTTGACCTTGGTCAATGCTTCATCAGGTGCAGACGATTACACCCGTCGAGTTATCGCAGGTCTTAGCCGACTGCGAGTGAGTTGCAGTTGCGGTCCATCCCTGGGGCGGGCCGGCAACGAGTACTGCAGTGATGGTCACGTTCTGCGAAGGCGTAAAGCCCTGCATCGGCGTAGCCATCGTCGCAGTTCCTGCGAAGTAGGAACCGTTCTGGTCGGCTGCATACTGCTCTTCGTAGGTCGCAAGGTTGCGAAGGTCAGACTTCATCGCGGCGACGTACGCCTTGTCCTTTGTATTTGCGAACTTCGGAATCGCGATCGCGGCAAGAATGCCGATAATGACCACGACAATCAGAAGCTCGATGAGGGTAAAACCCTTGTTGTTCTTCATTTTGGAGGTCCCGTGATTTGGTTAATCGATGCGCACGGCCGATAGTCGCGTAACACTGGAGCTTCTACCGGGTGGCTTGGGTGCTCGAGGTCATTTCTGCACATCTCGCTGCGTCGAACCCCGTTTACTTCGAGCACACGCTTCAATCAAAAGACGCCGAAATCATTGGGTCAGCAACACTATTTCAACGCGCGGCGCTGCAATTTCGCGCCAAGAATTATGCCCCGAACTCGTAGTCGGTCACGATGGTCCGAAGCTTGAAAACTGGTGGGCCATCGGGGCCCGGGTAAATACGAACCTTCGAGCGCCGGGGCCCATTACAGGGGCATAAATACCGCGAAAAGGCCCGCTCCTTTGCCGCGTTACGGTTTTGTGAATCGAGCATGACGATTTCGTCAAACCGTTTTGCCGGACTCGGCGAATCGTTTGGTGCGGTTGATAATGATTTGAGAGTCGTCGGTCGATCGATCAACCGCGCCGGAAGAGCGAGCCGAGTACGCCTCCCGATACACCGCGCGCACGGTTGACGCGCCGCAACTGGTCGAGCTCACCCTTGTCGAGCCAAATCCCGCCACATTCCGGACACTCGTCGATCCTGACCTGCTCGGCGTGCTGTTCCTTAAGATCGGCACCGCAGCGAGGACACTTGTTGTGGTGGGCTTTTCGCTCGGCCTTCCTCCGCTCGGCGTCCAGCTTCACCCGCATCTCATGGATGATCTCGAGGTTTTGCTTGCCGAAATACTCGTCCTCGTTCTTGCTCGGTTTTTCATCCATCGGCATCGTCGCTCCGGGTCTCCTGAGGAAAAATATATCTGACGATTCCATGAGAAGCCGTACAGATCTCATTAAGAATCCCGGGGCCCACTACGGGAACAGGTTGTAGCGGAGGATGTGAAAAAGAGCAGCCATTCCGTCACGCCACGTAATCTTTTTCCCTTCCAGGTAAGTTCTCCCTGAGTAGCCAACCGGGACTTCGTAGATCCGCGCATTTGCGTGCGCGAGCTTCGCCGTTATCTCGGGCTCAAAGCCGAAACGTTCGGACTTGAGCGTTAGCGACCTGGCCAGCTCTCCTCGAACGGCTTTGTAGCAGCACTCCATGTCAGTGAGGTTCAAATTGCTGAACATGTTGCTGAGCGTGGTAAGGAACCCGTTTCCCACGGAGTGCCAGTAGTAGAGCACCCGGTGCGTGCCTCCGAGAAAGCGCGACCCGAACACCGCATCAGCCCGTCCTTGAACCAGCGGCTCGAAGAGCGTCGGCCAATCGGCCGGGCTGTACTCTAGATCGGCGTCCTGAACGATCACGATGTCCCCGTGACTCGCGGCGATGGCCGTTCGGACGGCCGCGCCCTTCCCGCGATTTTCCTTTTGAAAGATGGCTTGTTGAATCATTCCGTCAGCGAGGAGCCGCGCCAGGACGTCACGCGTTCCGTCGGTCGAGCAATCGTCAACGCAGATGATTTCCGTCGCGTAAGGAGTAGCTCTGACGCGCTCCACTATCTCTGCGACGGTGTCGACCTCGTTATAAACGGGAATGAGCACGGAGACGAGCATTCGCGCTTTCTTGAGAGGAGTTACTGGCGTTAGCAAAGGAAGTCGTCCCAGTCAGGGATTAGAAGGAAGTGCTGACACGGTCTTCATAGGACAAGTTGCTACGCTAAGTGGCAACGGTCGGGTTTAAGTTCTGCGCCGCGGGGAACATGAGGCCAGCTTTACCGGTTATCGACGAAGACTGACCTTCGATAAACCCCCGTTCGAGAGCGGAAAAGGCCTCTGCAACGGAGTCCATTGCAGAGGCCTTTACTCAGTCGGGGCGACTGGATTTGAACCAGCGACCTCCTGCTCCCGAAGCAGGCGCGCTACCGGGCTACGCTACGCCCCGAAAACGAATTAT